>JBBSOU010000005.1:0-59285 GCA_038259445.1 Lysobacterales bacterium
TCGGCAATCGTGTCGATGTTTGCAGCGCTGCGCAGGGGGAGGGAAAGAGTTGCGAATTGACGGTTCGCGCGAATCATTGCTTGCCCTTCCCCTGCGCAGCGGGGGAAGGTGGCGCGCAGCGACGGATGGGGGCTCAGCGGAGTGAGATGGCTCGACCTGCGGCGAACTCGAAGAGCCGCACGCTCCTATCCCGCGCCCGAACTCCGATCCCGCGTTCGGACATCGCGAGCGCCCCCTTCCGGCCTCCGGGCACCTTCCCCCGCTGCGCAGGGGAAGGAGAACCGTCGCCGGGCAACTGGCGCTGCAAAGATCGGCAATCGTGCCGATGTTTGCGCGCTGCGCAGGGCAAGGGAAGACAGCGCGTCACGCGCCACGTCGCGAACGCCATTACTACCGTTCCGCCACGCTGCACTGCGAAAGGAAGACCGAACCCAGGCGCTTGGCGCTTGAGCGGCGGCAAGTAGCACTACGCGATCCCGAGCCCTTCAATCTGTCCGATCAGGTCGGGATCGAAGCCGCCGAGGATGGCGAACGCGCGGCCGCGTTCGGCGTAGTCACGGAACTGGTCGAAGCTCGGGGCGCCGGGTGACAGCAGGATCGTGTCGCCCTCGTGGGCGGTGTCGCGAGCAACGGCAACGGCATCGGCGAGGGTCGACACGACACGAATCGCGTGCGCAACGCCGAGCCCGTGCAGGGTCGTGGCAATGCGCGCGCCACTGGCGCCGTTGCAAACGACAAGTCGAGGCGGGACGTCGCGAACAGCCTGTGCGAATGCGTGCCAGTCGAGGCCGCGATCATGGCCACCGATGATCACGCAGGCGCGCGTATGGTCGACACTGCGCAACGCTTCCAGCGTCGCCTGCGGCGTCGTCGCGATGCTGTCATCGATCCAGCGTATGCCCTCGATCGTACCGAGCGTCTGCAGCCGATGCGGCAGCGGGCGGAATGTGCGCAGGTATGCAGCGGCTGCCACGGCATCCTCGCCGGCCGCTTCGAGGACGGTCAAGGCAGCGCAGGCATTGGTCGCGTTGTGTATTCCCGGCAGTGGAATATCGGTGAGCAAGATCGCCTCGATATCGCCGCGCGCGATCGACGTCTCCGTCACGTGCCAAGCATCATCGTGGCCGAAACGGATGCAATGGGGATGGCTTGGGCAATGCGCGGCGAGCTCGACCTGACGTGCATCGAGCACGAGTACACGACTGACCGCGGTCAACGAGAGCTTGTCGGCGACGTAGCGATCGCGATCGCCATGCCAGTCCAGATGCTCCTCTTCGACATTGGTGATCAGGCCGATGTCGGCATGTCCGGCATCACGGGTCTGGAAACTCGACAGCTCGACGACCCACCAGTCCGGCGCATGCGGCGCATCGAGCAGTTCAAGCAGCGGCATGCCGATATTTCCGGCCAGTGCGACGCGACGACCGCACGCCCGCAACAGGTGCGCGATCAGTGCCGTGGTCGTGCTCTTGCCTTTGGTGCCGGTCACCGCGATCACGCGCGCAAGCGGATTCTCGGCAAACCAGATCGCCGTGGCCGAGGTGAAACGCGTGCCGTTGCGAAGCGCATCGAGCAACTCGACACGGTACGCGCTGATTCCGGGTGACTTGATGATGACATCGAAGGCCGAAAGATCCGCCCCTGTCGGTGGCGTCGTGAAAGTCGGCACGTCGACGTCGAGCGCTTCGGCTTCGCTGCAGAACACCGTCGGAACGAGCGCAGGCAGACGCCGGCGCAGCGCCATGAGCGTGGCGCGACCTTCGCGTCCGAAACCCCAGATCGCGACGCGCTTTCCGGCCAGTTCGGCAATGTGCATCACTCAGCCCTGCGCGACGAATCCGCGAAGATTCGCGGGAATGTGGTGTTCGCCTTCGGCATTCTGCAGCGACTCGATCGACAGTTGCGCAGAATCGAGTTGCGGCAGGATTTCGCGCGCGAAGCGATCGACGACCGCATCCTCGCGCCACTCCGGTCGGCGCGCCAGATGGGCCAGCGCTGCGCGCGATTCGCGCGCCTCACCGACACATTCGAACGGCTTGTGGTCACGGTACTCGATCAGCGCGTCGAAGCCCGGCGCAAGCGCGTCATCGTCGAGCAGGTTGCGGCCGAAGATCGCGAGCAGGCGCGGCTTGGCCATGAACGGCGCCAGCGCGAGGAACACGAAATGGCACTTCGGGCATTGCCCGCACCAGCGATCGGCCGGTTTCGGGCCGAGGATGCGAAAGTTGCGGTTGCAGCTGGAAAACACCGCATCGTACTGCGTATGCCGTGCAAAGCGCGCCGCCACCGCCAGTTCCGACAGCGGCCGCAACAGCGAGTAGTAGTGCAGATCGGCGGCAACCGTGGCCTTCAACAGCGCATGCAGATCATGTTCGAAGGTCCAGCCCTTGCTCCACTGGTGATTGATCTCGCGCCCGTCGACTTCGAGGGTCGCGCTCGACGCCGAGCGTTCGTTCGAGAACGCGATGGCGTGGTGGTCGTAGAGCAATGCGGCAACCACCAGGATCGCCGAGTTGATCGCGGTGACCGGGATGTGGCCGTTCCACGCGCCGAGTCGGTTGTAGTCGAACAGCAGCGGCGAGATCGTTCGTGCGATGTTGCGCATCGGCAAACCGGTGCGCTGTGCGCAGCCTTCGATCAACGGCGAGTTGCCGATCCACACGGCCGTTGCTTCGACCTGCGCCGTCTTGAATGTCTCGACACTCACGAGCGAATCCTTGCCACCACCGATCGGCACGAACGTGCGCGGCGAAAGCCCGAGTGAGCGTGCGATCGGTGCCGCTTCTGCGCGTGACGGAAACGCGATGCGCTCGCGCAGGTCGAGCGCATTCTGGTAGGCGAACTCGCCGAGTCCGTGCAGATATAGCGCATCAAGGAAGCGCGCGGTCGCGGCGTCCGGCGCGCGCGTGTCGAAGACGATGCGTGCGGGCACGCCGGCCTTGTAGTAGCTGATGCCGGCGATCGCATGCACGAGGTCGAGTGCGGCCTCGAATGCATCGCGGCGCTCGGCGGCAAGTTCCGGTGCATCGGCAAGGACGATTCGCTCGATCAGCTCGGGGCCGTCGTCGAAGGCATACACGAGCTGCAGCTCGCCGCGCGCGTACTCGCGGCGCACGAAACGGAATGTTGTCGCCAGGCGCGGATCGGTCAGCGCCGGGATCACGGTGACGGTCACAGTGCGATCTCCGCCGCCGGCGCACGCAGGTTGTAGTGCGAGCCCATGACCGCGCCATAGGCACCGGCTTCGGCAATCAGGATCACATCACCTTCATGGCAGGCCGGCAGGCGCCGATTGATGCCGAGCACGTCGCCGCTTTCGCAGATCGGACCGACCACCTGCACGAGTTCGCCCGGTGCATCGTCAAGCCGACTCAGGTTGACGATGTCGTGCCAGGCTTCGTACAGCGCCGGGCGGATCAGCGAGTTCATGCCGGTGTCGACGCCGACATAGTGCACGTCGCCCTTGCTCTTGGTCTGGGTCACGCGCGCGAGCAGCACGCCGGCCTCGGCGACGAGGTAGCGACCCGGCTCCATCCAAAGCTGGAACTGCGGATACGCGCGCTTGACCTCAGCCAATGCGTCGCCCAGCGCGACCAGATCGAGCGACTCGTCGTCGGGCCGGGATGGCACGCCGAGCCCGCCACCGAGATCGAGCACTTCGATCTTGTTGAAGCGTTCGGCGAGGCTGGCCAGTTGCGCATACACGCCGCGCCAGTGCTGCGCGTCGAGGATGCCCGAACCGAGATGTGCGTGCAGGCCGACGATACGTGCGCCGTGCGTGCGTGCGTGTTGGCGGAACGTCTCGATCTGGTCGAGCGCAACGCCGAACTTAGATTGCGCACCGCCGGTCTTGACCTTGTCGTGATGGCCGCGGCCAGCACCGAGATCGACGCGCAGGAGGATGTCATGGCCGGCGAAATCGGCACCCCACTCGGCGATCGGGTGCAGCGCATCGAGCGTGACGCGCACGCCGGCGGCGAGCGCGGCGCGGTATTCGTCGCGCGGTGCGAAGTTCGGCGTGAACAGGATGCGTTCGGTCGCCAATGCCGGCAACGTGCGCCGCACGCTTTCGACTTCGTTCCACGACACGCACTCGAACGCAAACCCTTCGTCATCGAGCGCGCGCAGGATGTCGGCATGCGGATTGGCCTTGAGCGCGAAATGCCAGCGGTCGACGCAGGTGATCGCGATCAACCCGCGTGCCTGCGCGCGCACGGTGTCGAGGTCGTAGACATAGCGCGGCGAGGATTCGGCGGCGAGGTCAAGCAATTGCGTGCGCTTCATTTGCCACCAGCTCGTGCGCGCAGCGGTGCGCTTGCCTTCAGCCAGCTCGCGCCAGCTCGGACCGAACACACGCGTGTCGTCGACGCGCATCGCCTCGGCGCGAATCAGCATTTCGTGCAGGTTCGGAATCAGTGCATCGACCAGCGCTTCATCGACGACGAAGGTAAGATTGAGATTGTTCGACGACTGCGAGATCAGATGCACATCGAGCGCGCCGAACTCGGCCAGTACCGCGGAAAGCTTGTGCAGCATCGAACGCATGCCGCGACCGACCATCGTGATCGCCGCACACGGCGCGATCACTTTCACGCGACAGAACGGTTCGAGATCGGCACACAGTCGCGACAGCACGTCGGAGTTGAGCAGATTGTCGGACGGATCGAGCGATACCGTGACATTGGTTTCGGCCGAGCCGATCAGGTCGACCGACAGGCCATGCCGCTTGAACGCCTCGAACACATCGGACAGGAAGCCGACCTGCTGCCACATGCTGATCGATTCCATCGACACCAGCGTGATGCCCTTGCGCGAACTGATCGCCTTGACCGTCGGCGCCGTGTGCTGCGCGCTCCATGCGATCGAGGTGCCCGGCAGGTCGGGCCGGTTGGTGTCCCTGATGCGTAGAGGCACGCGCACTTCGCGCAACGGATGGATGCAGCGCGGATGCAGCACCTTGGCACCGGTGGTGGCGATTTCCTGGGCTTCGGCATAGTCGAGGCTCGACAGCAATCGTGCTTCGGGCACCTGGCGTGGATTGGCGCTGAACATGCCCGGCACGTCGGTCCATATCTCGACCACTTCGGCATTCAGCAAGGCGCCGAAATACGCGGCCGACGTATCCGAGCCACCACGACCGAGAACTGCGGTGGCCCCTTCGCGATTGCGTGCGATGAAACCTTGCGCGATGAACACGTCGCCGCGACGGGCGAGCGTCGCGGCCAGTGCCGGATCGTGCTTCACATCGACCGATGCAGACAGCCAGCGTGACCATTCGGTCTGATTCGGCAAGGCCTCGGCGCGCAGCAGGTCGCGCGAATCGAGCCAGTTGGTGGTCAGTTCGCACGCATTGAGGTAAAGCGCACCGAGCGTGCTCGACAGCAGCTCACCGTGGGCGAGCAGTTCGGCCTGCCAGTCGAGAGCGCCCGGCGTGCGGCGATGGTCACCGAGCAACTGGTCGAGGCGCGCGAGCCAGCCGCTCAGCGCATTGCGCGCGCCGAGCTGCATCTCGTCGAACAGTGCATGGTGGCGCGCGACGACGTCGACGTAAAGCGCGCGGCAGCGATCATCGTCGCCGTGCGCCTCGCAGATTGCCTTGAGCTGATCGGTGATGCCGGACAACGCCGAGACCACGATAAGCACACGCCGCCCGCGTTCGCGATGGGCCTTGGCAATACGCGCGATCGTGTCCCAGCGCGCGCGCGTCGACACGCTGGTACCGCCGAACTTGATCACGACCCACGGCGCGCCTTCGGGCAGGGTCGTGGTGCTTGTGGTCATGGGCGGGGCTCGCGGGCGGGCGCGTCAGGCGGTCGCGCATTCTTCGATGCGACGCAGCAAAACGCAATCCTGCCCGCGCTATCGCGAGGCTTCGTGCCTGAAATCGCGCCGAACTGATGCAGCGGCGTCAGTGCTGATGCTCGTGCGCGTCTTTCGTTGCCGCTTCGCCATCGGCCGGCAGCACGTCGAACATGGCCGGCACGCGCGTGCCGTCGTCGAGCAGGAACACGATCTCGATGCGATCGCCGGCGGTCACCTCGCGGCGCGGTTGCGTCAGCATCAGATGGCGGCCGTTCGGTTCGAGTTTCACTTCGCTGCCCGGAGCGACCGACAGCGAAACCTTGCGCATCTTCGAGACGCCGTCGTCGAGCGCGGTCTCGTGGATAGAACCGTTGCGGAACGTGTCGCTCTGGATGGTCAGGATCGACACCGGCGCGTCGCCGCTGTTGGTGAGCGTGGCATAGCCGGCGAGCGTGCTCACGCCCGGCGGCGCCACGCGGATCCACGCATTCTCGATGCCGAGCTTGCCGGCGGCGTGCGCGAGCGGCGCCAAGGCGACCAGCGCGAGTGACGCAAGGCTTCGTTGCAGAATATTCATGAGGCTCTCCCGAACGGACCGCTATCATAGCGCTCCTGCATTGCGCCAAAGGAAACGCGACCATGCACCGCAACCTCGTTCTCGCCATCGCCATCCTGATCGCGGTACCCAGCCATGTCGTTGCGCAGGATGTTGCGCTGACGATCTATCGCAGCGATGGCGGCGCGCTGTTCGAAGGCGGCGGATCGCCGGTCGCCGACGGCTACGCGATCGTGCATGAAGGTCGTTCGCTGCAACTCGCCGAAGGTCGCCAGACCGTCGTCATCGATGGCCTGCCGTCGACGATCGATGCCGAGGCGATTGCGGTCGATATCGGCACCGGCAACCGCATTCTCGCCCAGCGCGTGCTCGCGGCCGGTGATTCGGGGCTTCTCGCGGCGCATCGTGGGCAAAAGGTGGAAGTCTATGGTCAGCGACCGGATTCGACGAGTTCGGGCAGGATCATCATCGGCGTCTTGCTCAGTATCGACGGCAATGGAATCGGCGTGCGTGGCGACGATGGTCGAATCGTCTACGTACGCGACTACACGAGCGTGCAGTTCGCCGCGGGCAGCGGCATGCCCGGCAGCACCCTGCAGTTGTCACTAGACGGCCGCGCCGGCACCCAGCTCGCGCGCCTGACCTACCCGACCAGCGGTCTCGCCTGGCGCGCCGCGTACTCGGCCACGCTCGGCGCAGGCAATGCCTGCAGTCTGCGTCTCGAAGCGCTGGCAAGCATCGCCAACCGCAGCGGGCGTGACTATCCGGCTTCACGGCTCAAGCTCGTCGCCGGGCAACCGAATTTCGCGCGCGGCTCCGGACCTCAGCCGATGATGATGAAGGCGATGCGCGCCGAAGCGGCACCGGAAGAACTGCCCGAGCAATCCGCGCTCGGCGACTACCGCAGCTACACAGTCGACGGCTCGCTCGACCTGCCCGATGCCAGCGTGACCCAGGTGCCGCTGTATGCCGGGCGCGATGTCGCCTGCCAGCGCAGCTGGCTGTTCGACATGGGCAATGTCTGGATTCCGCCAAAACCGATGCTCGGCGCCGGCACCGATGCGCGGACATCCGGACCCGTGGTCAGCACCGTGCGCTTCAATGCCGGCGAGAATCTTCCAGCGGGTTACCTGCGCGTGCTGACGCGCGACGCTGATGGCCAACTCGAGTTCCTCGGCGAGAATCGCGTGGCCGACACGGCCAAGGGCCAATCGGTCAATATTGCACTGGGCAATGCGTTCGAACTGGATGGCGCGCGCGAGCGCACCGCGTTCTCGGCTGACCGCGCGGCGCGCACGATGAGCGAGAGTTTCCGAGTGACGCTTCAGAATGCCGGCGACAGCGCTCGCACGATCACGGTGCGCGAGCGACCGAATCGCTGGAGCAACTGGAAACTCGCCAATTCATCGAGCAAGCCGTCGCGGCAGTCACCCGATCTGATCGAGTTCGAGATCGCCGTGCCGGCCGGCGGCGAAGCAACGCTCGACTACAGCATCGCCTACGCCTGGACAGCGGCCGACGACTGATCGACTCGGCCGAATCACGACGTCAACCTCACTTTCCGGACAACGCATGACCATCCTCGAAATCCTGCAACACGATGCGATCCACGAACTGCGCCTCGCGCGGCCGCCGGTCAATGCGCTCGATGCAAACCTGATCCGCACGCTGCGCGAAGCGATCGAAACCGCGCCCGCGAACGGCGCGCGCGGCATCCTGCTGTCCGGTCGTTCGGGCATGTTCTCGGGCGGGCTCGACGTGCCATCACTGCTGCAACTCGAGCGCGCCGGAATGCAGGCGGTGTGGAACGATTTCTTTGCCCTGCTGCGCGCGCTGGCCGCATCGCCGGTGCCGATCGTCGCCGCGATCACCGGCCACAGCCCGGCCGGCGGTGCCGTGCTCGCGATCTATTGCGACTACCGCGTGATGGCGCGTGGCGACTACAAGATCGGCCTGAATGAAGTGCAGGTCGGCTTGAGCGTGCCCGAGGTGATCCAGGCAGCGATGCGACGCCTGCTCGGCAGTCATCGCGCCGAGCGCCTGATGGTTGCCGGCGCGCTGCTCGATTCCGAGCAGGCGCTGACGGCCGGCCTCGTCGACGAACTGATCGAGACCGAACTGGTGGTCGGACGCGCAATCGGCTGGCTGCAGGACCATCTCAAACTGCCGCCGGAAGCGATGAGCGAAACACGCCGCATCGCACGCGCCGATCTGGTCGCCAGTTTCGACGTGGCCGGCGCGATGGACACCGGTCCATTCGTCGACCGCTGGTTCTCCACCGAGGCCCAAGGCGTGCTCGGCGCAATGGTGGCCCGGCTCAAGGCGAAGAACGCCTGAGCATGTTCGGACAACACCTGCGTAGTTGACGCCGCATCGACAGACGCTTTTGCCGTCGTGGGAAGGGCCGCCAGGCGCGATGCGTTTCGGCGACGTGGGCGAGAGCTCGCGACTGAAGCCGCTCCCACATGAGCTCGTGACGTGATGTTCTCGCTGGTGCGGGAGGGACTTCCGTCCCGATGCTGGCGTGCATGATGGCGGAATGCATTGCTACCGAAATCGCTCAAACAAAGGCGTCTTCTGCAAGGGCATCAGCGATACGGCGCAAGCAGCTCAGCATCTTCCAGCAACGCATCCGGCACCAGCCAGCGCGGTTCGCGGCCGGCGGCAAGTTCGGCGCGGATATGTGTCGCCGAAATGTCGAGCGCGGAAACCTCGATGTCGATCACCGCGCCGGCGGCACGCGAACATTTCTGCGCGATCGTGCCCGATCTGCGCGAGTCGGCCTCCGTGCTCAGCTCGACCGACTCGAGGGACTGTTTCCCGCCACGCGTCAGCACGCCGATGTGCGCGTACTCGAACAGCTCGCGCCATCGGTACCAGGTTGGCAACGCTGCCCACGCGTCGGCACCGAGCAACAGCACCAGGGCGCGATGCGGGCCAATCTCGCCGCGCAATTCAACCAGCGTATCGATCGTGTACGACGGCCCGTCGCGCAGCAGTTCGCGTTCGTCGACGGCGAGGCGCCGTTGACCGCACAAGGCCGCATGCAGCATCGCCACACGCTGCGGCGCCGAGGCGACCGGTTGCGGGCGGTGCGGCGGCACGTTTGCCGGCACGAGGTGCACCTCGGCATCAAGCACCTGAGCAGCTTCCCAGGCGACACGCAGATGGCCGATGTGCACCGGATCGAAGGTGCCACCAAATACCGCCAGCGGCGTTGAGGAATTACTTTCCAATCAAGGCACCACCGGCGCGGGGAGCGGCGATCGCCGCGATCAGGCGTTCCATCTCGCGCCAGACATCACCATCGCCGCGGCCCTTGGCAATACGGTCGATGCGTCCGGCCTGCACGATGCAGCGCTGCCAGTGCGCAGCGTCACCGGCCTTGAGTGCACGTTTGAACATCGGCTGGCGCGAATCCCACACGCGTTCGTTGCGGAATGCCTGACTGAGGTTTCCACCATCCGCGCTGAGGCGCTGCAAAACGCGCAACTGGTTGAGCACCCAGCCGAGCAGCGGAATCGCCTCTTCGCCTTCGGCGCGCAAGCCTTCGACGATACGCAAGGCGCGACTGGCATCACCGCCGATCGCCGCATCGGTGAGGCGAAACGCATCGAAGCGCGCATCATCGACCACGCTCTGCTCAAGGAGATCGACATCGAGCGTGGCGCCCTGCACGAGCAGCGACAGCTTGTCGATTTCCTGTGCGGCGGCGAGCAGGTTGCCCTCGACGCGTTCGGCCAGCAGTTCGATCGCCTCAGGCGTGGCCTTGAGCTGGCGCGACGCCATGCGGGCACCGATCCACACCGGCATCTCGTCGCGCCGCAGTGCTGACACCGGCAGCATGACGCCGACGCGATCGATCGCCGCCGACCATGCTGCGTCGTGCTGCTTGCTCCAGTCCTGCGCGGTGATCAGCAGCAGCGTGTCCGGCGGTGGCGAAGCACACCACGCCGTGATCGCCGCGCCGCCTTCCTTGCCGGCCTTGCCGGTCGGCAGGCGAACGTCGAGCACGCGGCGCGTGGCGAACAGCGACATCGCGTTGCCGGCCTGGGCGAGCTCGTTCCAGTCGAAGCGGTGATCGACATCGAAGACCTCGCGCTCACTGTAGTCGAGCTCGCGCGCGCGAGCGCGCAGTCGATCGGCGGCTTCGAGCACGAGCAGGTGCTCAACGCCTGCAATCAACCAGACCGGCTTGAGTTCCGGCGCGGCGAGCAATCGGGGCAGATCGGAGAGGCGTGCAGGCATGCCGCCAGTGTAGCCGAGGCCGGCTCAGCGATTGCCGTCAGGTCTCTGCGGCCGCGCATCGATGAACACGTCGACGCGCAGGCCGATTGGCAGCGTCGGCTGTCCGTCCAGCTCGAGCAGCGCTTCGAGCACTTTCGCATCCTGTTTTTCCGCCGGATTGCCCGAAGTCTGGCTGCGCCTGCCCATGCGCTGACTGATGCCGACCACGCGCCCCTCGTGGCGCAGGCCGGGAAACGCGTCGCTGGTGACGTGTGCGCGCTGGTCGACGCGGACGCGGCCGATATCAAGTTCCTCGATGTCAGCGCGCACGAAACGCTTGCTCAGATCGCCGATCCGCGCGAGCGGCAAGGGCGACAGGGCGACCACGGTCTCGCCCTCGCGCAGGTCGCGCTTGAGCACGATGCCGTCGACCGGCGAGCGGATCTGGGTCTTTTCGAACAATGCCTGCGTGCGGTCACGTTCGGCCGCAGCGGCGTCGACCGCGGCGACGGCGGCAGCGATGTCCTCGACGCGTGCGCCGGCGCGCAGCAGCGCCAGCGCTGCCGCTGCACGTTCGCGCTCGGCACGCGCCGCCTCGCTGGCGGCGCGCACTTCATCGATCTGCGCACGGCTGATCAGCTGGCGTGCAAACACTGGCTCATTGCGACGCAGTGCCGCATCGGCAAGTGTTTCGTTCGCGCGTGTCGCGGCGAGCGCGGCCACGGCCTGATCAATGTCCTCGCGTCTTGCGCCGTTGCGCAGGCGCTCAAGCTCGGCGGTGCGCGCAGCGAGTTGCGCTCCAGCCACGGCCACGGCGGCGCGGTACTCGGCGCTCTCGATCTCGGCAATCAGCTGTCCGGCGCTCACCGAATCGCCTTCCTCGATCAGCACGCGCGCGAGCCGCCCCGACAGCTGCGGGATGATCACGCGTTCCTCCGAGGCCGGTTCGACCAGTCCACCGGCGGCGATGATCGACGGCGATGCGGTGGCCGCGGACGACCCGCGTGCAGTTGGTTCCTTCTCGGAGCATGACGACAGCGCGAACGCGCAAACCATGAAGGAAAGAATGCGAGACCTGTTCATGATTCCGATGATGCCCGATTCGTGTCATTGCGGTGGTCGTCGAGAACACGCCCGTCTTCCAGATGCAGTACGCGATCGGCGAAACGCTCGACGCGCGGGTCGTGGCTGACCAGTACCACCGCGCAACCGTCACGATGGGCCAGCTCGGCCAGGGTCGCGACCACGCCCTGTCCGGTCTTGCTGTCGAGTGCCGCGGTCGGTTCGTCGGCGAGCACGATGGCCGGTTGGCCGGCGAGCGCGCGCGCGATCGCGACGCGCTGTTTCTGCCCACCCGACAACTCGGCCGGAAAATGCTCGGCGCGATCGGCCATGCCAAGGCGTGCCAGCAAGGCATGCGCGCGTTCGTGCTGTTCAAGCGCGCCGATACCCTTGAGGTCGAGCGCGATGGTCACGTTTTCCCACGCACGCAAGGTCGGGAACAGGTGGTAGTGCTGGAACACGAAACCGACATGCGCGAGGCGCAGCGCCGACAGGCGCTCGCTGTCGAGCGCGGCCAGCGACTGGCCGAACAGCGTGACCTCGCCACGCGTCGGGCGCAGCATGCACCCCATCACCTGCAGCAGCGTGGTCTTGCCCGAGCCGCTCGGCCCGAGCAGCAGGGTCACCTCGCCGGCGTGCACATCCAGCGTTATGTCGACCAGCGCCTGCAGCGCGGCCGCGCCCTTGCCATAGGTGACGCCGACATCGGCCAGCCGCACCAGCGCCGCCCCGCTCATGCAAACACGCTGGTCGGGTCGATGCGCACGAGCCGGCGTATCGAGATCAATGCGCCGAAGGCGCACATCAGCGCGGTCAGCATCGCCAGCGCAACGAACAACCACGGCGGCACGATCACGGCGACATTGCCGAACGAGGTGACGAAAACCATCGCGTACACCGCGATTGCACCGATGCCGAAACCGAACGCAGCACTGATACCGGCCTGCTTGAGGATCACGCGGTTCAGATACGAAGCCGGCGCACCGATCGCGCGCAAGGTGGCATATTCGGGCAGCCGATCGACGGTCGTCGCGTACAGGGTCTGGCCGACGATGACGACGCCGACAATGAGGCCGAGCAATGCCGAAAGCAGCAGTGCAGAGCCTGCGCCGGTCGTGATCAGCCAGTATTTCTGCGCCTGCCGTGCGAGCGCGTCGCGATGCCAGACATCCACGGTGACCAGCCGCTGCTTGAGCGCGCTGCGCACGGCTTCGGCATCGGCACCCGGCTGCAGCGAAACCAGCAGGTAGGTCGTCTCGTCTGCGCGATAGTTCGAATAGCGCAAGGCATTGGCGTGGGTCATGAACACGTACGGGCTTTGCGTGAACGTGCGCAGGCCGGCGGTGAAGCCGACGATGCGTGCGCGTCGCGCATTGATCTCGACCGTGTCGCCGACCGCGCTCACGCCAAGCTTCGACGCATACAGGCGATCGATGATCACGGCATCCTGCTGCTGCAGGTCGGCGATGCTGCCTTCGACGAGGTTCCACGGACCAGCCTTGCCACTGGCGATATCGATACCGACCAGGTTCACGCTTTCGTTGCCACCGTCGGGTTTTTTCCAGAATCCGAACTGGGTCATCAGCGTATCGACCGCCGCCACGCCGGGCACCGCCAGTGCCTGGTAGCGACGGCGTTCGTCGAGCCTTCCGGAGATATCGACATTGGTCGTACCGGCCGGCGTGATCCACAACTCGACATCGGAATTGTCGACCAGCCCCGAGGTGGTGCGCGTGAAGCCGACCAGCAGGCCGAGTTCTACGCCCATCAGCAGCACCGAGAAGACCACACCGATCAGCGTCACGACGAAGCGCGACCGATCATGCGTGAGGTTGCGCCACGCCAGCAGCGACGTTCCGACCAGTGGCGCACGTGGAGGCGATGCAGACATGCCGCGATTGTGCAGTGGGCAGGTGCACTTGTCAGGCGGCTGGAAGCCGCAGGCGCGCGTGCAGCTGGCGTGCGCCAGACCCTCTGTGACGCGCATGGGTTGCTTCAAACACCGATTTCGACGAGTGCGTGGCGAGCCGAAGATCAATCGGATCGATCGCAGCAACTCAAGGATCGAAACCGCTGCGGAAGATCACGTCGACGCTTGCGGGACAGACCGCGCCGGCGATCGGCACGCCGGCAACGCTGGGCACGCTTGCGCCAGGCAGGTACACCTGCACCGCTGCCAACGCGCTGGCGGCGCCGACCTGTTCCTGGCACGAAGTTGCGGTCAGCGCCAGAACCGGGTCGGTGATGCTGGCCACCCCGCAGCCGGGCTCGAACGCATTGCCCTGCGGCGCCGGCCACTCGAAGCTGAGGCTGCCATCGAGCAGTGAGGGCACACCGCAATTGCGCGTGGTACCAAAGCTGTTGCCGACCTCATTGTTGGCGATCAGGCTACGACTCACCGTGCTTGAAGGGCGCGTCACCAGCGCGCCCGAGAAGCCGGCCGCACGGTTGCGCATCACCGACACGCGCTGCAACTGATACGAGCGATCAAACGCAGCAAGTCCGCCACCGAGTCCGCCACCCGCATCGCTGCCGGAGGTGCAAGCTGGCCCCAGATCGCCCGCGCAATTGCCGACCAGCGTCACATTGTCGAGGCTTGCATTGGCATCCGACAGACGGATCGCACCGCCGTGATTGCCGGCGCGGTTGTCGCGCACGAGCAAATGCGCCAGTTGCGCGCTGCCACCATCGCCGCCGGAATCGCTGGTGCCGATACGCAAACCGCCACCATCCTGCGCCGCACGATTGTCGATGAAAACGCTGCGTTCGATCTCGACACGGGCAGAGTTGCCGGTGACCGGATACGTGTGCGTGAACAACGCGCCGCCCTGGCGGCCGGTTGCATTGAAGTCGAGCGCATTGCCTACGTCGTTGGCGGAGAACAACAGCCCACAGAAGCGCCCCTTGCCATAGCCATCGACCGTCGCACCGGGCGGTGCATAGCCTGGCAGTACGCGCGTGACCAGGCCATCGAGGAAGACCGCGCCGCCACCGTTGTTGCCACCGCGTGCGGTGTTGCCGATGAAGCTGCTGTTGACGATCTGGACATTGCTCAGCAGCGACTTGATCGCGCCGCCATTGGTGGCCAGGTTGTCGCGGAATACCGAGTTGAAGACGGTCAGTTTGCCGCCTTCGTCCTTGAGCACCGCGCCACCGCCATCTTCGCCGCCGAGGCCCTCACTGCGGTTGTCCAGAAACTGCATGTCGACCAGGGTCAGGTAGCCGAACTGGGCACCGCGGATGGCGCCGCCGCCCGGCGTGAATCCACCGCTGTCATCGACGCCATCGCGCAAGGTCAGATGCTGCATGTGTACCCGGCGCAGCGCTTGCACAACGAAGATGCCGTTGTTGCCAGCGCCGGACAGGGTAGCGCCGCCGCCGTCGAACACCAGGTCGGTGTTGATCACGATCGCTGGACTGATGACGATCGGCGTGCTGCAACCGGAAAGGCGCACGCTGCCGCCGGCACTGATGGCCGTGCGCAGACTGGCGGCCGTGCAGTCCGCCAGCGTGGCTGCGCTGAGGTCTACCTGCGGCGGTGAATCGGTGCAGCCGGATGACGCAGAGGCGGTTGCCGGGAGCGTCGCCAAGGTCATCAACCAGGCGCTGCTCGCCAATCGGAAAAGACGCGCGGGTTGCTGCATGAAGGGGCTCCTGCATCGGTTGCTGGAACAGCGTGTCGCAGCAAAACTAGCACGTGACGGTCGTGCTTAGAGAGTCTGGACAAATAGCGCGGGATCAACCTGCAGGGAGGATTCGACGCCTCTCGGCAGCGCCCGGAGTGGGCAGCGTTACGTGCGCTCGTGCCAGCCCTGCAGCGACGTTTTCGATAGGGGCACACGTCGAGGCGGCGCGGGGTTGCCTCGATGGTGCGTGAGCGCCTGCCATTGTCAGGCGCGCCCGAAAGTCGCGCACCGATGCGGCGATCGCACCTCTGAAGCCGCGTTCATTGGTGCCAACCCACATCTGATCGCCGGGAAATTCGCCGTATGGCCTCGCGCGATGAGCCATTTGAGCACTGTTTCACGCAATGCATGAGGCCAGCGACGAACGCACACGCATGGGATGTGCCTCGATCGGGCTCGAAAGCCCATCGTGATCGCAACGCCCGATGGTCGATCGAAACCCACACGAAAACGAGAAAATGATGATGAATCCAGTATCAAGAGTGCTGATGTCGCTGGTCTTTCCGGCCGTGCTGTTGTGCGCGAACAGCCATGCCGCCAGCGCCGCCGCAGGTCCCTGCCCCGACCCCATTTTCATTCAGTCTTTCGATAGTTCCGCAGCGACCGCGTGCGCTCGGCCGGAGGCACGTTTCGACTACTTCAGGAACTACGCAACCAGCTTCGGCACGCTCTCTGCGGGCAGCGGCGGGCAGACGATCCAGTGGACAATCGCCAGCAATGGCGCACCGGCCGCATCGATTTCGGTCGAGTTCGGCTCACCGTCGAGCAACGGCGTCACCGAAGCCGATTTCGACGGTGACGGCAAATTCGACGTGGCCGTGTTCGACATCACTGCCGGCGGCTTCCGCTACCTGCCGTCCAGCGGTGGAGCGGCAGTGACGATCGCATGGAGCAGCAATCCGGCCACCGACGGCTACGGCGTGGTTGGCGACTACGATTGCGACGGCAAATCCGATCCGACCCATGTCCGCAATGTCGGCGGTGCGATGCAGTGGCTCATCAACACCAGCGGTCCCGGCCCCGACCGGACCATCACCTACGGCATCTGGGCGACCGACAATGCACTGGCCGGCATGGACTGGACCGGCGATGGCTGTGACGACCTCGGCACGGTGCGCAGCGCGGCCGGCGGTGCCATGACGTGGCGCATCGGCGATGCCAGCAGCGGCGCGCTGCTGCAGCAGCAGGCCTGGGGCAACCGCACGACCGACTTCATCATTGCCGGTGACTACCTCGGTGACGAGCGCGCCGATTTCGCTGTGTGGCGCGCTGTCAATGCGGGTTCCAGTGGCGAATGGCTGATCCGGGAAAATGGCGGACCGGCAACCCTGACCCAGGTGTTCGGCACGCCCGGCGCATTCGCCACGCGCGACACTGCGTTGCGCGGCGACTTCGATGGGGACGGCAAGGACGACATCGCCGTGAAGAAAAACGGTTCTGCCATCTGGCAGTGGCGACGCAGCAGGGATGGCACGATCGACCAGGCCACGGTCGGCACGGCGACCAGCTTCCCGATTCCGGCGACTGGCGTTCAGTAGCAATCAACAGGGCTCGCGTGGCGGCCAGAACGGCCTCGCGAGCGCAGCCTGCGCGCGGCGAGATAAGCGCGCGCCGGCGCCACCGGCAGCGGCGCGATCAGGAGGCCTGGATGCGTCCGATCGCCTCGAGTCGGCGCAGGATCGTCTGCACCATGTCGCGCTGCAGCTCGTCGGTGAGCAAGTCCTGCTCGGCGGCCACGCCGATCGCCTGGTTGGCATCGAAAGTGAATTCACGCGTGAGCTCGATCGTCTGGCGCACCAGCAGCGAACTGCCGGATGCGTCGACCACATCGAACTCGACGCGGTAGCGCATCGTGTATTCGTTGGCGCGTGCGTTGCCGCCGACCGAAAGGACATCGGTGGTGATCTGGTTGGCCATGATGCGCATGACCGAGATGCCCGGTGCAGCCCTCTCTGCAATCTGCGCACCGGACCGCACCAGGGCCTTGCGCAGGTCGCGCCCGAGCGGACTGATCGGCTCGGCACCCTCGATCAGCACACTCTGCATGCCAGCCGGCAAGCGTGCTTCTTCACGCAACTGGAAGCCGCAGGCGCACAGCACGCTGACGACGGCGGCGAGAAAGGCAAGGCGAAAAGCGTTCATGGAAACCTGCGACATGTGACGACGGTGAAGCATAGCGGAAGCGGCCGACGGCCGATAAAGCGACCGCCACGCTGCTGAGCCTGGATGTTGTCCCTCTCCCGCCGCGATACGGAAGCCGGCACGATCGTCGACTCCGTCCCTCTCCCGGTGCGAGAGGGAAGCAGGCGCCATTGTCGACTCCGTCCCTCTCCCGCCGGGAGAGGGTGCCCCGACAGGGGCGGGTGAGGGTTCGGGATCACTCGATGCTGATTTTTGTCGCAGCAAATGAACAACCACATGATCGCATCTCGGCTGAACGCATCGCGCGCCGCCGGCGCTTCGTCGCAAGGGTAATCGAACGCTTCGAGCGAACCCTCACCCGCCCTTCGGGCACCCTCTCCCGGTGGGAGAGGGAAGCAGGGACGATGGTCGACTCCGTCAGACTCCCGCTGGGAGGGAAGCAGGCACGGTGGTCGACTTCGTCCCTCTCCCGGCGGCAGAGGGAAGCAGGCACTGGCAAATTCAAACCACGATGTTGACGATCTTGCCCGGCACGACAATGACCTTGCGGATGGTCTGGCCATCGAGATACGGCAGCACCGACGCTTCGGCCAGCGCTGCCGATTCGGTGTCTTCCTTCGAGGCCGATACCGGGACCTCGATCGTGCCGCGCAACTTGCCGTTGACCTGCACGGCCAGCGTGACCGCGTCGCGTACGAGCGCTGCCGGATCGGGCCGCGGCCATGGCTGGTCGTCGATCAGCGTCTCGACATGACCGAGGGCCTGCCACAAGGCATGGCTCGTGTGTGGCGTGATCGGATTGAGCAGCAGCACGATGGCGGCGAATGCTTCGTGCCGTACCGCCCTGCCCTGGTCGCTCATGTCGTCGAATTTCGCCAGTGCATTGAGCAGTTCCATCAGTGCGGCGATGGCCGTATTGAACGACTGGCGGCGACCGAAATCGTCAGTGACCTTGGCGATCGTCTCGTGCACGAGCCTTCGCATCGTGCGCTGCGCGTCGTCCAGCGTGGCCGGCGCGACCTCGGGATGATCGGGCTGGGCGACATGCGCATGCAGGTCGCGCCAAAGCCGTTTGAGAAAGCGCGACATGCCCTCGACGCCGGCCTCGTTCCATTCAAGCGACTGGTCCGGTGGTGCCGCGAACATCGAGAACAGGCGCACCGTGTCGGCACCGTACTTGTCGATCATCGCCTGCGGATCGACGCCGTTGTTCTTCGACTTCGACATCTTCTCGATGCCACCGATCTGCACGGGCTGACCATCGCCACGCAGGCTTGCGCCGGTGATGCGACCCTTGTCGTCGCGCGTCACCTCGACCTCGGCCGGGTTGAACCATTCGCGATTGCCGTCGGCCTGTTCGCGGAAATACGTTTCGGCCACGACCATGCCTTGGCACAGCAGGTTGATCGCCGGTTCGTCGGTGTCGACGAAGCCTTCGTCGCGCAGCAGCTTGTGATAAAAGCGGAAGTACAGCAGGTGCAGGATCGCGTGTTCGATGCCGCCGATGTACTGGTCGACCGGCGTCCAGTACTTCGCGCGCTCGTCGACGATGTCACTGGCGCCCGGTGAGGCATAGCGCGCGTAGTACCAGCTCGATTCCATGAACGTGTCGAACGTATCGGTTTCGCGCATCGCCGGACTGCCGTCGATCGGGCTGACGGTCTTGCGCCACTGCGGATCGGCCTTGATCGGCGATTGCACGCCGGCGAAGGCGACGTCTTCGGGCAACACGACCGGCAACTGCTCGTCAGGCACCGGATGCGCGTTGCCGTCGCGGTCGTAGATGACCGGGATCGGACAACCCCAATAGCGCTGGCGCGAAACACCCCAGTCGCGCAGGCGGAAATTGACCCGGCGTGCGCCGGTGCCGTCCCTCTCGAAGCGCGCCGCGAGTGCATCGAATGCGGCACGGAAGTTCATGCCGTCGTACTCGCCCGAGTTGACCAGCGTGCCGTAGTCGGTGAACGCGCCTTCGGTGACGACGGCATTCTCGAACTCGGCGAGCACGTCGACGCCAGCCGATGCCTCGACGACGTCGATCGGTTTGCTCTCGCCAAGGGCCGCGCTCATCGCATCGGTATTGTCGCGCGCGTCGCGGCCGAGTTCGCGGATGGCGTCGCGCACGCCATCGGGCACGACCACGATGCGGATCAGCAGATCGTACTTGCTGGCGAATTCCCAGTCGCGCATGTCATGCGCAGGCACGCCCATGACCGCACCGGTGCCGTAGTTCATGAGCACAAAATTGCCGACCCAGACCGGGATCGCTTCACCACTGATCGGGTGAATCGCCTTGATGCCGGTGTCCACACCCTTCTTCTCCTGCGTCTCGATATCCGCTTCGGCGGTCCCGCCGCGACGGCATTCGTCGATGAACGAGGCGACCTCAGGTTGCTCGCGCGCGGCCGCCAGTGCGAGCGGATGCTCGGCGGCGATCGACAGGAAGCTCACCCCCATCAGCGTGTCGGGACGCGTGGTGTAGACTGTCACCGGCTCACCGTCGCCGTCGATCGCGAACTGGATCTCGAGCCCTTCGGAGCGCCCGATCCAGTTGCGCTGCATGGTCTTGACCGAATCGGGCCAGCCCGGCAGCTGATCGAGTCCGTCAAGCAGTTCCTGCGCGTAGGCTGTGATCTTGAGGAACCACTGCGGGATCTCGCGCTTCTCGACGAGCGCGCCGGAACGCCAGCCGCGACCATCGATGACCTGCTCGTTGGCGAGCACGGTCTGGTCGACCGGGTCCCAGTTGACGATCGAGTTCTTGCGGTAGACCAGACCCTTGCGCATGAGGCGCGTGAACATGCGCTGCTCGTGCACGTAGTAGTCCGGCTTGCAGGTGGTTACTTCGCGTGACCAGTCGTAGACAAAGCCGAGCCGCTGCAGCTGGCCGCGCATGTGCGCGATGTTGGCGTAGGTCCACTGCGCCGGAGCGATGTTGTTCTTGATCGCGGCATTCTCGGCCGGCAGGCCGAAGGCGTCCCAGCCCATTGGCTGCAGCACGTTCTTGCCGAGCATGCGCTGGTAGCGGCTGATGACGTCGCCGATCGTGTAGTTGCGCACGTGGCCCATGTGCATCGAGCCACTCGGGTACATGAACATCGACAGGCAGTAGAACTTCGGCTTCGACGGATCCTCGACCACCTCGAACGCGCGCGTCGTGCTCCAGAAATTCTGCGCGGCGGATTCGGTCGCGCGCGGGTCGTAGGTTGCTTGCATGGAGTGTTCGTCGTCGGCGCCGGCAATCGCGGCGCGAAGCGCCATCCGGCAGGGGCCGGCAGACTAACGCAGCGCGGGCATCACCGCCAATCGCGCGAGGACCGATGCGGTCCGGCGGTGCGCGATCGCGCCGCGCTCTCGCGTCATCGCAGCGCGCCGGCGAGCAGCCGTCGCTGCAGCACGGTTGCGCGCGGCGTCCCAAGCGCACGCAGCGGTGCATCAATCCTCGTGCGCAGTTCGTCAGCCTCGGCAGCACGACCGAGCGCGGCCAGCACGATGACGCGTTCGACCTCGACTTCGAGCACGCGCGGATCAGTGGCGGGTTGTACCGCACTGCGCAGGCGCAGGGCATCCTTCAACAACGGTTCGGCGGCGTCCGCGTCGCCGGCTGCCAGGCGGGCGCGGGCGAGCGCAAGCACGGCGTTGGCGAGCTGGAAGTGATCGACGCCTTGCCGCTTGCGCGCCACCTCGAGCGCCGCTTCCGCGCTGCGCGTGGCGGCGGCGACATCGCCTTTGGCCAGTTGCGCCCTGCTCAATGGCACGAGCACCAGCGGCCGCGAGAAATGCGTTGCTCGGTTCGGCGACGCATACACTTCCGCAGCAGCCACCAGCAGCCCGAGTGCCTCGTCGATTCGCCCGGTTTCGATCAGCAGCTGGGCGAGATCGGCGTCCGCTGCCGCGCTGCGGATCGGGTCGACCGGCGTCTTCGCCGCCTGCAGCGCGATCGCGTGGCGGAGTACCACTTCTGCCTCGATCACACGCCCGGCCATCAGCAGCGCCTGGCCGAGGCTGCGCTGCGCCGAAATCGCCGACGGACTGTCTGTTCCGAGCGACTCGCCAAACGCATCGATCGCTGCACGCAGATGGAGGATCGCCGCATCGAACTGACCGACATCGCGTTGGTCGCGGCCGAGCGCGAGCAGGTACGATCCGAGGTCGCGCGGCAGCAGCTGCGGCGACTTCGACGCCGTTTCCAGCAAGCTGATCCGCTCCGGCAAAGCCTCGACGATACGACCCTGCATTTCCATCACGTTGAGCAGGTTGTGACGCACGATCATCGTGTCGCGATGATCGGCGCCGACCGTGCGCAGGCGAATGTCGAGCGATTCGCGCAAGGCCTGCTCGGCACCGGCGAAATCGTCCTTGTCGCTGAGCATGCTGCTCAGTTCGTTGAGCACGTGGGCGACGTGATAGCTGTCGGCGCCGTAACTGGCCTTGAACGCACTGATCGCGTGACGGAATGCCTGTTCCGATTCCTCAAGGCGAAACTGGCTTGCGTGGACATTGCCGAGCTGCACCCAGGTATCGGCAACGGCATCGCTGTCGGCACCGAGTGCAGCGATGTTTTCGGCGAGTGCCGTGCGCAGCAGCTGCTCTGCCTCGTCGACGCGGTCCAGCGAGAACAGGCTGTGGGCGATCACGTAGTTGGCCTTGGCCCGCGTCTGCGCCATCGCCGGGCTCGGTGGGCCAAGCAGCGCAAGCCCTTTTTGCGCGTGTTCGATGGCTTCGGCGTAGGCGTTGGTCTCGTCCTCGACCGCGGCGATGCCGATCAGCACGCGGGCCCTGACGTCATCGGGTACGCGCGAATCTTCGGTCGCCTTGAGCGCACGCTTCAGCAGGATCCTGGCGCGGTCGAACACGCCGATCTGCACATACAGCTCGGCGATCAGGGTGGCCGCATCGGCTTCGACCGCCGGCTGCGCGGCAATCGTCGCTTCGATCTGGCGCTCACCGGTTTCGAGCAATGCGCGTGCGCTGATCGGTTTGCCATCGTGCGCGTCGGGCGCGGCCTGCTCGAAGACGCCGACGAGAATTCGCCGCACGGCTTCGGCACGGTTGCTTTGCTCGAGCGCGACGGCGGCCGCCCGCCGTGCCTCAATCGCCTGTTCGCGCGCTCGCTCGCCCATGACGAGCGCGACGGCGAGGGCTCCGATCAACGCCAGCAAGGCGGCACTCGAAAGGGCGACGCCGATTCGGTGCCGCGCGACGAACTTGCCGATCCGGTAGCGCGCCGTCGGTGCACGCGCGGCGATCGGCGTGCCGGAAAGGTATCGGCGCACGTCTTCCGAGAGTGCCTCGACACTCGCGTAGCGCCGTTGCGCGTCGGCCTGCAATGCCGTCGCCGTGATGATGTCGAGATCGCCACGCAGCACGCGTTGCGCGATTGCCGGAAACGCCGCGATCGCCGCCGCCGGTTGCGTGGTCGTCGCCGCGCCGCTCGGCAGGGCGAGACGCGGCTGGTCGATCGCGGCGAGTCGCTCCTGCACGGACGCGCCATTCGCCAGCTGATGCGCGCGCACGCCGGTCAGCAGCTCGTATAGCAGCGCGCCGAGCGCATAGACGTCGGCGGCAGTCGTGACTGCCTCGCCTCGCAACTGCTCGGGTGCCGCGTACGCCGGTGTCAATGCCAGCGTCTGCGTTTCGGCAGCGGTCTTCAGTTCGCCATCGAACACGCGGGCAATGCCGAAGTCGAGCAGTTTGGCGATGCCATCGCCATTGACGACGACGTTCGAAGGCTTGATGTCGCAATGCACGACCAGTTGGCGATGCGCAAACTGCACCGCCGAACACAGGTCGAGGAACAGACGCAGACGCTGGCCGAGGTCGGCGTTCTGCGATGCCACGTACGAGTTCAGCGGTTCGCCATCGATGAACTCGAGCGCAAAGTAGGGTTCGCCGGCGGGACTGACGCCACCATCGAGCAATCGCGCAATGTGCGGATGGTCAAGCGAAGCAAGGATCTGCCGCTCGCGCAGAAAGCGGCGGCGCAGGCCGGCAGGATCGCTGCTGACTCGCATGAGCTTGAGCGCCGCACGTTGCTCATACTGGCCGTCGGCGCGCTCGGCCAGATAGACCACGCCCATGCCACCACGGCCAATTTCCCGCAGTACGCGCCAGGGTCCGATGCGCATGCCGGCCACATCGGTCGGAAACGCGTCCAGACCGATCACCGCGCACGGTTCGGCCACCGGATCGAGCGCACCGGCTTCGATCGCGGCGTCGCCGCGCAGCAGGCGCTGAACCTCGTCGTGAAGATCGGGATCCTGGTCGAGCAGCTCCACCAGCGCGCGCGCCCGGTCTTCGCCATCGAGTTCCACCAACGCATCAAACAGCGCACCGATGCGGTTCCAGCGATCAGATTCCATGGGCCTGTTTCCGCCTCGAAGCCGCGCCCGCGACGCAATCGCCGCGTGTCGCGCATCGTGCCACGTTGCGTGTTTTCAGGGGCAGCCGCACGATCGCCGATCGTGAAGTCAGTTCGCGCGCCAAACCTCCATAGCGCCCTGTGTTGCGCCCGCATGAGCGCATCGGCGCCCTGCTGCTTGGACTGCTGCTGGCCATTGCAGGCATCATGGTCATGCGGCGCCAGGCATACGCGGGCAGCCGCGGGAGCGAAACCGACGTTTTCCTCCCGCGGACACTGCGCGAGTCATGGCTTGCGGCGCGAACACGGGTTTTGCGCCAGCCATCCTTATCGCCGACAGGTCCCCACATGCACATCTCCGCGCTTGCGCTTGTACTGGTTTCCACGATTTCCGCACCGCTGGCGATGGCCCAGACCACGCCCGCCACGCTGATCGCCCTGCACTGCGAACGTGCATTCGACGCACCCGCCGGGAAGATGCTCGGCGCCACCACAATCGTGATCGAGAACGCACGCATCCGCTCGATGGAGTCCGGACGCAACGCACCTGCCAGCGCGCAGGTGATCGATCTGCCCGGCAAGACCTGCCTGCCAGGCTTGATCGACATGCATACACATATCACCGGTGAAACCAGTCCGCGCAACTACGAGGAGGGCTTTCGCCTGAATCCGGCCGATTACGCGCTGCGCGGCGTCGCCTACGCCGAGCGCACCCTGCTCGCCGGTTTCACCACCGTGCGCAATCTCGGCGATGGTGGCAATGCGTCGATCGCGCTGCGCAATGCCATCGACACCGGTTACGTGCACGGACCGCGCATCTTCACCGCCGGCAAATCGATCGCGACGACCGGCGGCCACGCCGATCCGAGCAATGGCCGCAACATCGAGTTCTCCAGTGATCCGGGCCCGTTGGAAGGCGTCATCAACGGTGTCGAGGACGCACGCAAGGCCGTGCGCCAGCGCTACAAGGACGGTTCCGACCTGATCAAGATCACCTCGACCGGCGGCGTGCTCTCGTATGCGAAAAACGGCCAGAACCCGCAGTTCACGATCGAGGAAATAAAGGCCATAACGACCACGGCGCGTGACTACGGTTTCCGCGTCGCCGCGCATGCGCACGGTGACGAGGGCATCCAGCGCGCCATCCTCGGCGGCGTCGACTCGATCGAACACGGCACCTTCATGAGCGACAAGACGATCGCGATGATGAAGGAGAACGGCATCTGGTACGTGCCGACCATCAGCGCCGGCGCGTTTGTCGCCGACAAGGCAAAGACACCGGGCTACTACCCGGAGATCGTGCGGCCGAAGGCGCTCGCGGTCGGTCCACAGATCCAGTCCACGTTTGCACGCGCGTGGAAGGCCGGCGTGAAGATCGCGTTCGGCACTGATGCCTCGGTGTATCCGCACGGTGGCAACGCGCACGAGTTCGTGCTCATGACCGAGGTCGGCATGCCCAGCGCCGCAGCGCTGCAAGCGGCCACCGTGCGTGCCGCCGAGCTGCTCGACCAGAGCAAGGACCTCGGCACGCTCGACGCGGGCAAATTCGCCGACGTGATCGCCGTCACCGGCAATCCACTCGATGACATCGCGACCATGGAGAAGGTCGATTTCGTCATGAAGAACGGCATCGTCTACAAGCGCGACGGCGCGCGCACGGCATACTGAACTGGAGCCGGCATCGCAAAGGCTCGACACTCGCGTCTACGCAGCCACAGGCGTACCTTAGATGGCTCTTTCGACACGCAGGGACTGACCATGGTGTTTGATGCGAATATCCCGATGGCGCTGTACAAGGCCAACCTCGAGCTGGTCATGCGGATCGGCGCATTGCTGCAGGAAAGCCGCCAGCGCTGGACACACTTTGGCCTCGGTGGTGCCGAGAATGCGATCGAGAAGACGCTCGCCGAAACCGGCCGCATGCTGACGACGAACGACTGGCAGTCGCTTTCCGCGATGCCCGGCGCAACGTTCTGGAAAGCGCTGCAGGGCGATGCGGGCCCGATGCAGGGTGCAATCGACTCCGCGATCAGCAACCAGTCCGCGTTTATCGAAGGCGTGCAGCAGGCGATCAGCGCATGGCAGCAGCAGTGCTCCGAATTGATGCAGTCGAGCGCCGTGCCGATGCCCGCGAATGCCACGCTCGAAGGCTTTCTCAAGGCGTTCACACCGCCCTCCGGATTTGCCGCAAGTGTCGCCAGCCGACCCGCACCGGTGACACCACGACCGGCAGCTGCCGCGCCGGCACGGCCCGCGGCGAAGGAAGCCGCAGCGAAAAAGCCGTCCGCGCGCAAGCCGGTGCAGGCAGCCGCGAAAAAACCCGCAGCGCGCAAGGGATCCACGAAAACGGCACCGTCGGCAGCGAAGAAAACGCGGCGCCGCTGATCGTCGCGTGATCGTGGTGCGACCTGCCGTTCGCCGGCGACTGCGGAATGCTGGCGCGCGCGCGATCGGGCGATCTCGGCGCATGCCGGACAATGGGCCGAACGATCGGCCGATCGCCACGGGTTGATATCCTCGCGCGGCGACCCGACCTCCTGCCAACGTCTTCCTCAACAGGATTCACCCGTGTCGACGACTGCCTCCATCCATGTATTCGATGTCACCACTGCCACATTCGAGAAGGACGTCTTGCAGGCGTCGCTTGAGGTGCCGATCCTGATCGACTTCTGGGCTGAATGGTGTGGACCGTGCAAGTCACTCGGTCCGCTGCTCGAGAAGGTCGTCGACGACTACAACGGTGCGGTGAAGCTGGCCAAGGTCGACGTCGACAAGGAACAGCAGTTGGCCGGCATGTTCGGCGTGCGCAGTATCCCGACCGTCGTGCTGGTGCGTGATGGCCAGATCGTCGACGGCTTCGCCAGCGCGCTGCCGGAAGGGCAGATCCGCGAGTTTCTGGCCAAGCACGTGCAGCCGCTGCCGGCAAACGATGCGCCAGTCGATGTCGTCGAGGCGGCACCCGTCGAATCGCCCGAACAGGTGATCACCCGGCTGCAGCAGGAAATCGCCGCGCAACCGGACAAGGCCGAGCTCAAGCTCGATCTCGCCGTTGCCTACATGCAGACCGGCAACAGCAAGGCCGCCGAAGCCGAACTCGACGCGCTTCCGGCCAATCTCGAGAGCGATGACCGTGCACGTCGACTGCGCAACCAGCTCGAATTCGCCGCCGTGCTCGCGCAGGCGCCTGCGGAAACCGAATTGCGCGCGCGCGTCGAGCGAGATGGCAACGACTTCGAGGCGCGCGACCTGCTCGGCGTGCGCCTGATGATCGGCGGCAATGCCGAGGCAGGACTCGATCAGTTCCTCGAGGTTCTCAAGGCCGACCGTACATGGAACGACGGACTGGCCAAACGCCGCCTGATCGCCGCATTCGGCGTGCTCGATGATGCCGAGCTCGTCGCCGGATACCGCCGACGCATGTCGTCGCTGTTGTTCTGACAGGCGAGGCTCGCTGCGCCATGCCGCCGGCCCGCCTGCGCCGCCTCATGAACCTGTGGCCGCCGTTCCTGTTCACCGGCATCCGTGTGCTCGACATCAGCGCCGACTGGCGCTCGGCGCGCGTGCGCCTGCGCAAGCGCTGGTACAACAGCAACTATGTCGGTGTGCATTTCGGCGGCAGCCTGTTCGCGATGACTGACCCGTTCTGGATGATGCTCGTCAAGGAATGCCTCGGCCGTGGTTACCTGGTCTGGGACAAGGCGGCCGAAATCGAGTTCGTCGCGCCCGGACGCAGCGACGTGTTCGCCGAGTTCCATGTCGATGATGCCGCGATTGATGCGCTTCGCGCGGAAACCGCCGACGGCCGCAAATGCCTGCGCTGGTTCGAGGTCGACGTGAAGACCGCCGAAGGCAACGTGATCGCACGCGTGCGCAAGCAGATCTACGTGCGGCGAAAGCGCGAGACGGCGCCGCCCACCGAACAGCATCGTGACTGAAGTCGCTCCAGACGATGCGATCAAATCACATGGCGATTGCTTGCCTCGAACACTGTGGGAAGGACTGACCAGCTTCGCTGTTGAAAGCCAGTCCCGATGCTTTCATGCCAGTGTGTCCAAGAGCATCGCGACTGGCGTCGATCCCACACCATACGATTCGGGCACAAAACGCGCTTGCATTCGCCGCTCACGAGGCCAGGTGGCGCGCCTGTCGCTGTGGTGTCGCGCCGGACTTTGCTGCGCGCGGCGGTGGTCGCGCCACGCTGCCGGTTTCGAAGCGCAGGCGACTTCGCCCGCCGGTCGCACGATAATCGGAAACGAGCGCATCGCCGACACTGTCCGGAGCCAATGATCGTTGTGCACAAAGGTACTCATGCAGCAGATGCACGAGCCGCTCCTGCGCGAGCGCATGGGTCTGGCCGGTTTCGGCGTACAGCCAGTCGCTGAAGACAAGGAAGTTCGCGAACGCGTCGTCGCCGAGCAGCAGCGCGAGCGAGCGCGTGTAGCGCCCCGAATTGGCGACGATGTCCCAGTAGCGCGAGAAGCGCACCAGACGCTGCATGGTGGTGAAATCGATCGCGTCGGTGGCGAGGATGTTGTATGGCGGGTCCGGATTGAAGCGCAGACCGAACGCCTCGGTGTGGCGCGCAATCGGCGCACCGCGCAGGCGCTTGAGGATGCCGAACTGGATCTCATGCGGCGCGAGCTTCACCAGTCGATCGAAACCTGAGGCGAACGTGGCCATGTCTTCGCCAGGCAAGCCCGCGATCAGATCGACGTGCAGGTGTGCGCTTGTCTGCGTGCGCAGCCAATCGAGGTTGAGCGCGGCGATGTCGTTCTTCTGCCGGCGCGAGACGCGCGCCTGCACCACCGGATCGAAACTCTGGATACCGATCTCGAACTGCAGAGTGCCATCGGGAAAGCGCGCGATCGACTGCTTGAGGCGCTCGGGCAGATGGTCAGGGATCAGTTCGAAATGAACGAACGGCGGATCGTCCGGAGACGCATCGATCTTGCCGAGGAAGAAGTCGAGGATCTCCAGCGAAGTCTCGACCTTGAGGTTGAACGTACGATCAACGAACTTGAACTGACGTGCGCCGCGCGCGTAGAGCGTTTCGAGGTCGGCGAGAAATGCCTCGAGCGGGAACGGCCAGGCCGTCTTGTCGAGCGCCGACAGACAGAACTCGCACTTGAACGGACAGCCGCGTGACGCCTCGACATACAGATGCCGCTGGCGCACGTCTTCGTCGCTGTATTCGGCATACGGCGTGACCAGTGCGGGCAATGGCGCCTGCACACCAGCGATCACCCTGTCGCCGGCAGCGTCGCCGCGCATCAGCTTGCCGACCAGCGTGGCGAAGCTGACATCCCCCCAGCCGGTGATGACATGGTCGGCGAGCGCGCAGATGCGCTGCTGCTCGACTTCATGGCTGACTTCGGGTCCGCCGAGCACGATGACGATGTCGGGTGCGAGCGCCTTCAGCTGCGCGACCACGCGCGTGGTTTCCTCGACGTTCCAGATGTAGATGCCGAGGCCGATGATGCGCGGCGTCTCGGCCAGCAGCTTCTCGACGATCTCCTCGGTCTTCTGGCCGATCACGAACTCGCGGATGGCCGAGGCCTCGCGCCACTCGCCGAGGTTGGCGCGCAGGTAGCGCAGGCCGAGCGAGGCATGCGCGTAGCGTGCATTGAGGGTGGCGAGGACGATATCGGTCATGCCGCGATTATCGCCCGAATCCAGGCTGTCGTCGGCACGGCTCGTCACATGATCGGCTTTGCGATCGCGTCCTCGATGCTCTGCCGGATCACCGCGATCGCGGCCAGGCACATGCGCGACGCCGGCAGGGTCGCATCGACACGCAATGCCTCGGCCGGAATCGGGTCGCGGCGCGCAAGCACGTCGTTGACCATGTCCGGCGTGCGTTCGCGCAGCCGATGCCGATTGGCCGCATTGTCCCGCGCGACGCGCTCGCGGGCGATGTCGGGTGGACAGTCGACCAGCAACGGAATCGTGACCATGCGATGGCGCAGGCCGATGGCAGCTACGCGGTCGAGCTCGCGGCGTCGCGCGAACGTCATGCCGTCAATCACGCTGCCGACACCGAGCATGCAGTTGATCTCGAGCGCAAGCAGCACGCTGCGGTAAGCGGCGCGCTTTTCGATGAAGCTTGAAGGACCGGGCGGGAACATCGCACTGCGGATCGTGTCGCGGCAGATCCGGCGCACGTGCAGGTGATCCTCGATCGCGCGCGCAACCGTGCTCTTGCCCGCGCCGGGCAAGCCCATCACGGCCACGATGTAAGGCGCGGCGCACGGCACATCGGCCTCACTGACGGCGTGCGCACCCGGGGGTCGAACGATCTCGTAGCTGGCCATGGCATCCAGTCCGCAGTACAGCCACCAGACTGCCACGTGCAGATGGGCAAAACCACTTCGGCAGGTGCCGCAGGCGCCGATGAATCCGTGGTGAAGCCCATCCACCGGCAGTGACCTTCGACAGGGCGTACCAGCGGCGCGAACTCGACTAAAATGCGCGCACGTCGCAGTTCGTTACCGCCCTGCCCCGCCCCGAGCCGCGCGCGATGTGCGCGTGCATCCGCATGGAGATCGCATGAAATCGTATTCCCTGACGCCGCTGCTGCTGGCCGTCGCCATCAGCACGACACTGGCCGCCTGTGGTGAAAAGCCTGCCGAGCAACCCGTTGCCACCCCGGAAACATCAGCGAGCCTGCCGCAGGTACCGGTCCCCCGCACTCCGGCAGCGGCTGCCTACGATCCGGGCGTGATCGACACCTCGATCAGTGCGTGCCAGGATTTCAACGGCTTCGTCAATGCCAAGTGGGTGGCGGCCAATCCGATTCCGGCCGATCGCACGCGCTGGGGTTCGTTCGATGTCCTGCGCGAGCAAAGCCTCGAGCGCCAGAAAGCGATCGCTGAAGCCGCGTCGGCAGGCACAGCGGGCGCCGCGACGACCACGCAGCTGGTCGGTGCACTGTATCGCTCCGGCATGGACGAAGCGGCGATCGAGCGTTCCGGCTTCGAGCCGATCAAGCCGGAGCTGGCCAGGATCGATGCGCTAGCTTCATCGAAGGGCGTCGTCGCCTACCTCGTCGACAGTTTCTCACGCGGTCAGGCCAGCGTGTTCGCGTTTGGCGCCGAAGCAGATTTCCAGAACTCGAGCCGGCGCATTGCCTACGCGTTCCAGGGCGGTCTCGGCTTGCCGACACCGGATTACTACACCAGCGACGAGCATGCTGCCGTGCGCGAGGCCTACCGCACACACATCGCGCGCATGCTCGAGCTGATCGGCGTGAACGCACCGGACGCCGCGCTGCAGGCCGGCAAGGTACTCGCCTTCGAGACACAACTCGCCAAGGTCTCGTTCGCACCGGTCGAACTGCGCGATCCCGCCAACCAGTACAACTTCGTCAGCGTCGATGCTGCCAACGCGATCACGCCGAACTTCGACTGGGCGGCATTCTTCGCCGCACAGAAAGCCGAGGTCAGCGACGGCTTCTCGCTGTCGCAGCCGAAGTTCTTCGCCGAACTCGATCGCATGATTGCCGGCGCGCCGGTCGCCGACTGGCAGGCCTATCTGCGCTTCCACACCGCCGACAACGCTGCGCCGTATCTCTCCACGCCATTCCAGCAGGCCAATTTCGATTTCCACAAGAAAACCCTGAGTGGACAGAAGGAACAGGAATTGCGCTGGAAGCGCGTGCTGGCGACCGTCAACGACCAGGTCGGCATGGCGCTTGGCGAGGCCTATGTCGCGCAGGCGTTTCCGCCCGAGTCGAAGGCGCGCGCGCTGGTGCTGGTCGAGAACGTGCAAGCCGCGCTGAAGGCACGCATCGAGAAGCTCGACTGGATGAGTGATGCAACCAAGGTGAAGGCGCTAGAGAAGTGGGCGAGCTTCATGCCCAAGATCGGCTATCCGGAGAAGTGGCGTGACTGGTCCGGGCTCAGCCTGACGCCGGACAACTATTTCGCCAATGTCGCCGCCGCGGTCAAGTTCAATCATGACTATGACGTCGCACGCATCGGCAAGCCGACCGATCGCATGGAGTGGGCGATGACGCCACAGACGGTCAACGCGTACTACAACCCGACCGACAACACGATCAACTTCCCGGCCGCCATCCTGCAGCCGCCGTTCTTCGACGCGAATGCCGACGATGCGACCAACTACGGTGGCATCGGTGCGGTCATCGGCCATGAGGCAACCCATGGCTTCGACGACCAGGGCAGTCAGTTCGATGCCGCCGGCAACAATACCGACTGGTGGGCCAGCGTGGACAAGGAAGCGTTCAAGGCGCGCACGGCGGTGCTCGTCGCACAGTTCAATGGCTACGAGGCATTGCCCGGAAAGTTCGTCAACGGCGAGCTGACGCTCGGCGAGAACATCGCCGATCTCGGCGGCCTCGCGATTGCCTACGACGCGCTTCAGGTCGCCCTCGGCAAGCAGCCCGGTGAAGTGAAGACGCAGATCGGCGGCTACAGCGAAGACCAGCGCTTCTTCATGAACTGGGCACGCGTCTGGCGCGGCAGCGTGCGCGACCAGCGTCAGGAGGTGATGCTCAACACCGATTCGCACGCACCGGCCCGCTTCCGCGCATCCGGCGCACCGTCCAACCTGCCCGCATTCGCCGCCGCATTCGAGTGCAAACAAGGCGACCCGATGGTCCGATCGGGCGAAGCGCAGGTGAAGATCTGGTAGCCGCGGCTGGCGGCGCAGTCCGGGTTGGCTTGATCAACCCGGCACCGCGTGACATCGGTGTGCAGGGCGGAGCGAGGAGCTCCGGCGCCATGCAGCGCTATGGCCGCGCGGCCGCCTCGATCGATTCACGCACGTAGCGATCGAACAGGCGCACGCCGTAGCCGCTCGCCCCTTTCGGTACGGTCGGCGTCGACTCATCGACCCACGCCATCGACGCGATGTCGAGGTGCGCCCAGGAAAGTTCCGGCTTGATCCATGCGCCGATGAAATGTGCACCGACGCCGGCACCGGCACCGCTGCCCGATCCCCCATTGCGAAGATCGGCGATCGGTGATTCGAGATCCTTGGCGTAGCTCGGATGCAGCGGCAGGCGCCAGAGCTCCTCGCCCGACGATTTTCCGGCGGCGAGCAGCTGCGCGGCGAGCGCGTCGTCACGCGTGAACAGACCGCCGTACTCGTCGCCGAGTGCGGTCACTTGCGAACCGGTCAACGTGGCGATGTCGATGAGCACGCGCGGGCGATCCTTTTCCTGCACGTACCAGACCGCATCAACCAGCACCATGCGGCCTTCCGCATCGGTGCTCATGATCTCGTAGGTCTTGCCGCTCATGGTGCGCACCACGTCCCCGGGACGGCTCGCGCTACCCGAAGGCATGTTCTCGGCGAGCGCAGCGACCGCGATCGCGTTGACCCTGGCTTCGCGCCTGGCCAGCGTCAGCAGCGTACCGGTGACTGCGGCGGCACCGGCCATGTCGTATTTCATGCGCCACATGTTGGCTGATGGCTTGATCGAGATGCCGCCACTGTCGAAGGTGATGCCCTTGCCGACGAAGGCGATCGGCGCCTCGTTGCCGGCACCGCGATAACGCACGACGAGCAGGCGAGGCGGACGCACGCTGCCCTTGCCGACCGCGAGGATCGAACCCATTCCGAGCTTCTCCATCGCAGCGACATCGAGCACTTCGATGCTGATGCCGGCAACTCCCTTGAAGGCCTCCCGGGCACGTTCGACGAAGCTCTCCGGATACATGGTGTTGGCGGGCTCGGTGACCAGCGTGCGCGCGAAGGTGACGCCTTCGAGGACGGGTTGCCACTGTCGACGCCAACTCTCCTGCGTGGCGCGCGCATCGGCAACACGCAGTACCACCTTGCCCTCGCCGAGCTTCTTTTTCGTCGAAGGCGTCTTGTAGGTTCGCAGTGCGAACTGCCCGAGTTCGATGCCGAAGGCGAGATGCACGGCCGCAGCCGACGCGCTTTTCTCGGGCCACAATACTTCGATCGCCGGTGCAGCGCTTTGCATCGCCGCACGACCGATCAGGCCGCCCACGTCCTCCAGCAGCCTGCCATCGATCGCGTCGGTACCGGTGCCGACCAGCAACACCTGGGAGTAAGGCCCGACGCCATGCAGGTTCAGCGTGGTTCCACGCTCGCCTTCATAACCCGCGTTGTCGACAGCGCGTCGAAGTGCGCCCGCGGCGATCCTGTCGACATTGGCGAAAACGCCCTCATTGGCGACGTCCTTGCCAACTGCGAACGCGATCGCGCCGCTGTCGGGCACCGCATAGACCGCGATTTCGAGCGTGCGCTGGGCGAGTGCCGCCTGACCCGCCAGCAGCAAGGACAGCGCAGCAGAAAAACCGATTCCCGAACGAAACATGCAACCTCCCGGTTCAACGCGCGACGTTTCGCGCGAGCCTATCGATGCCCCGACATGGCGCCGACGGTCGGCACATGCGCTCGGCCTTTCCGTTATAACCCGACGCCCGCCACCGCCACCCTGCCAATGGTCATGTGCGGCGGCGCGTGCGGCGCGATGCCGTGATCACGCTCACGCCGATCACGAACCGCCAGGGTTCGCTTCCGACCACGGCCTGACGATCGCTTCGGCGACGCCACGGCCATGCAGTCGCATCACATCGAAACGCAGCGCATTCCAGACCACGCTGTCGCCGACCCGCGGCGGGCGCCCGAGCTCGGCGAGGATCAGGCCAGACACCGTGTCGACATCGGGATGATCGAGTTCGAGGCCGAGCACGTCGCCGAGCGTGTCGAGGCGCACCGTGCCGACCACACGCTTGCGGCCACCGGCCACCGGCATGATGTCGGGCACGTCTTCGGCACCTTCCTCGACTTCGCCAACCGCCTCGGCGTAGATGTCCTCCATCGTCACCATGCCGGCGGTGCCGCCGTGCTCGTCCATGATGACGACCATCTGGTTGCGCACGCGGTTCATCGCCGCGAGCACATCGTCGAGCGTTGCGTTCTCGGGCAGGTAGGCGGTCTCGCGCACGTCGCCCGCGACGAGCGCGCGGCGCTCGCTCAGAGCATCGAGCAGGTTGCGGATGTGCACCGTGCCAATGATGTGATCGAGACTGGCCTCATACACCGGATAGCGCGTATGCGGTCGCTCCGCGAGCAGGGCGGCGATGTCCTTGTGACTGGCGCCGGAGGCAAGCCCCTGCACGCGCACACGCGGGACCATGGCCTGGTCGGCGGTCAGTTCGCTGAAATCGACCAGCTCCTGGAATACCCGCGCGCTTTCGCTGCCGAGCAGGCCTTCTTCGCCACTTTGGCGCGCCAGTGTCTCGAGCTCCTCGGAGCTGTGCACGGCACTGCGCGCGCGCTTGAAACCGACCAGGCCGAGCAGGCGGTTGCCGGTCCAGTTGAGGATCAGCACGAGTGGAAACAGCACGAACGCGATCACGCGCATCGGCCGCAGCACCCACAGCGCGGTCTGTGCCGAGCGACTGATCGCGAGGGATTTCGGAATCATCTCGCCGAGCACGATGTGCAGGTAGGTCATCGCCGAAATCGACAGGAGTACCGCGATCGCATGCGCACTGAGCCACGCGCCGACACCGTCGAATCCGGCGCTGATGAGCCAGCCTTCGATGATGATCGACAGCTTGTGCTCGCCGTACATGCCGAGACCGAGGCTGGCAAAGGTGATGCCGAGCTGGGCGGTGGCGACGAAGCGGTCCAGCTGCACCGGATTGTTGAGGATGCGGAACACGCGCGCGGCGGCCACATCGCCAGCCTGGGCGCGTGCGGCCATGGCTGGACGCGACGTGGCGATGATCGCGAATTCGGCCGCCACGAACAGGCCGTTCATCAGCACAAGAAGGAGCACGATGGTCATGACAGTCGCCAACTCAGCCATCGCCGCGTCCTCCCTCGACAGGCAGCAGCGACACGATCGCTGCAGCGACCGCGGCTCCGCGCATGCGCTCGACCACCAGCTGCATGCCGTGCACCTTGACGCGGTCACCGACCGAAGGCACTGACTCGAGCTCATGCATGATCAGACCCGACACGGTCTGCGCCTCGGAATCGTTCTCGCCACGTGGCAATCCCTGTTCTACCGCCCAGTCCAGCAGTTCATCGACTTCCATGCGGCCGTTGAGGCGCCAGTGCTGCGGATCGATTGCAAGTGGTCGCTCATCCGTGCTCGCCTTGAACTCGTCGTCGATCTCGCCGAGCACTTCGCTGACCACATCCTGCAAGGTCAGCAAGCCGTCGATCTCGCCGTGTTCGTTGACCACCAGCGCGAGCCGTGCACGGCGTTCGCGCAACTGCTCGAGCACGCGGTCGGCACTGAGTTCGGAGGGTATGCTGAGCAGCGGTCGCAGCAGCGAGGAGACGTCGCCGATCTCGCCACCTCGCGCGATACGTGCGGTGAAGTCCTTCACGTGCATGAAGCCGAGCACGTCATCGAGGTTGCCACGCCATGCGATCAGGCGCGTGTACGGTGACGCGCGCACGACGGCAAGCACCTCGTCGGCAGTGCCGTTCAGATCGATGCCGACGATATCGCGTCGCGGCACCATCAGCTGGCGCGCGGTACGCCGCGACAAACGCAGGCCGGCGCGCAGCCGCTCGCCCTCTTCCTCTTCGATGCTGCCTTCGTCGGTGCTCTCGCTCAGCAGCATCTCGATCTCGTCCGGTGAATGCACGTGGTGGTGGCCGCCAGCGTGGACCACGCCGAACAAACGCAGGATCGCGTTGCCGCTGCCATTGAGGAACGTGATGAACGGCGAGAACACGACCAGCGACCACTTCATCGGCAGGTAGGTGTACATCGCCGTGCGCACCGGAAACTGCAAGGCCACCGTTTTCGGAATCAATTCACCAAGCACGACCTGGGTTGAGGTCAACACCACGAGCACGATGAGGGCCGACAACGCGAATGCGCCGATCGCATCCATGCCGGCCGAATCGACCAGCCATTGCCCGAGTGCAACGCCGACCGTGGCCTGTCCGAACGCGCCGAGCACGAGGCTCGACACGGTGATACCGATCTGGCAAGCAGCGATATAGGTGTCGAGGCGCTTCGTCTCGCGAACGATCGGCAATACGGCACGGGCCAGCCAGCTGCCCTCGTTGGCGTATTTTTCGACACGACTGACGCGTGCGCCGACCGCAGCGAACTCGGCCGCCACGTAGAGTGCGTTGAACAGGATCAGCAGCGCGATGACGAGAAACGGCCACGTGCTCAAGCTTGCACGCTCCGGCGGACCCGCACGGCATCGAGGTGGAACCTGGTGATCTCGCCAGGCGCCTTCGAACGCATCGCCAATGCGCGAGCACAAAAGGCGAGGCGGCGTGGCCCGTAGCGAACAGCGCGCGTCATGTCATCCCCAGAAGCACGAGCATTCGTCGCGCTCGACCACGGCAAGAAAATCCTTGATTGACGCCACTTCCGCAGCCGGCTGGTACGCATGCCAGCGCAAGTCGGCGCGAATCCAGTAGATCTTCCAGGTTTGCGTCCGCTTGACGAAGGTCGCCTTCGCGGCCGGGTGCTGGAGGATTTCACCAGCGTTGTCCCACGCCGGTCGCCGCGTGAACAACTCGACGTTTTGCCCGTCAAGGAGAAACCCGATGTCGACCTGGTGACGCAGGTGTGCAGGTGGCCGATGACGCTCGACGTAGGCACTGACCGCTTTCTCCACCCGCCGCCGATCGAATTCACTGAAGCTCATCGCTGCCAACCTTCCCGCCCTGCGGACACCATGCCGGCAAACGGCGTCGCGCGCAATCGCCGGGTCCGTGTCACGCATCGTGTGTCACCTCGCCGCGTCTGATCGGGCGATCCCGACACGCCGTCGATTCCCGATCACCAGCAGCGCCAGCCCGGCGAACACAAACGCGATCGCAATCCCGAGCGCATACATGGCAACACCGGTGGCGCCTCCGACGACGGCTGGATTGAGAAACGGATACGGATACCAGCCGATCGCCGAACCGCGCAGCACCGTGTAGGCGAGGTAGGCAACCGGAAACACGAGCGCAAGCGCCAGTTGGCTCGCACCGATCGACGTCACGGGCGGCTTGCGGATCCAGTCCAGAACGACCGCAACCGGCATCACGTAGTGCAGCAGCGCGTTGATCCACGGCAACAGCGCACCGAGATCGGCATCACGCAGCAACAGTGCGAAGACGATGCCGACGATCAGCATGTTGACGGTCGAGGCGAAGCGCAGCGCATCGATCCGGGCCGGCGTTCGAGCCGACGTGGCGAACGCACTGATCAGCAGCACGATGTTGGCGACAAGGTTTGAAAGGTTGGTGAAGTAGCTGAAGAAATTGACCGCACTGAACGAGGCGGCGATGTGCAGAGACAACTGCAGGCCAATCGCCGCCAACGTCAGCAGTGCGAGGATGACACGCAGCAGGTTCGGCATCGGCGCGCGCAGCTCCAGGGTCCGTTCGACAGCATCGCGCCGGCATCATGACGCCGATCCGAGCGTGGTGCCGAGTATCGGAGAGCTTCCGCTGCGCGGCAAGCCGATTCTGCAGCGCAACCCTGCGGCTTCGCGACGTGCGACTTCACAATCCATTCCCGCGCAGTGCACAGACCACCACAAGCATGCCGAACATGATCGAAGCGAGCGCCATCAGCGGCAGGAAACGCAGTGCAATCGGCACCGCTCGGCGCGCGAAGCGCTGATGCCAGCGCCACGGAAGCGCGAGCAAGGCAGTCGTGCTGATGAGCAAAACCCAACCGAATGCGGCGAAACCCTGGCTCAGCGCCATGGCGTCGGCGCGCAAGACAAACGCGATACCGGCGAGCAGACGCATGCCCAGTTCGAGATAGTGCTTCGCAGCGGAGCTGACGAAGCCGAGCAGGAAGCGCGCGCCCTGCTGCGGATTCCGAAACGAGACCGCGCCGAGTGCGATCAGATACGCACCGGCGAGCAGTACGACCATGAGCGCCAGGCCGTCGAGCATCGGCAGATCTCCTTCGTGTATTCGGCCGAGTACCGGCGCGGCGCACGTGTGTCAGCGTTCCGCGTGGCGACATGATCTTGCGCGGTTCGCATTGCTTCGGCAATCACGCGACGCGCCGAGCACGGGATGGCCATCGAAGCGCCATGCGCGGCACGCGTCGATTCGATTTTGATTTCCGCTTCACATCCCCTCGGCAGACTGCATCGAACTTCACCATGGAGACCCATCGATGCAAACGTTCCTGAATCGGCTTGCCGTACTCGTCCCGACTGCCGCATTGGTCATCTTCCCGCTGACCGGTGACGCGCGGCAGGTCGAAAAGATCCTCATGGTCGTCAGCAGCGAAGGCCGCGAAAACGGCAAGGCGCGACCCGGTTACGAGATGGACGAGGTCGCCCAGGCCTACCTGATTTTCCGTGACAACGGATTCGCCATCGACGTCGCCAGCCCGGCGGGTGGTGCCGCACAGGCGGACAAGTACAATGCGCAGGAGGCGTTCAACGCGAGCCTGCTTGCGGATGCCGAGGCCATGCGCAAGCTTGCCGATACGCGCGCCACGCGCGATGTGCGCGCGGACGACTACGCTGCGGTCTACGTGGTCGGTGGCAAGGGCGCGATGTTCGATCTGCCACGCGATCCGGCGCTGAAACGCATACTCGAATCGGTTGAGCGTCGTGGCGGGATCATCGCCGCCGTATGCCACGGCCCGGCGGCCCTGGTCGATGTGCGACGTGCCGACGGCTCGCTGCTGGTCGCTGGACGCACACTCACCGGGTTCAGCAACGAGGAAGAAGCCGTCTTCGGCAAGCGCTGGGCAAAGGAGTTCCCGTTCCTGCTCGAAGACGCGATGCGCGAACGCGGCGCACTCTGGCTTGAGGCACCGCTGATGATGCCTAAGCTGGTCGTCGACGGCCGCCTGATCACCGGCCAGAATCCCTACTCGACGGCGGCGGTGGCCGAGGCCATCGTCAGCGCGACGGGTCGCAAGCCGGTCGCGCGCACGGCCTGGCGCGACGAGGCGACCATGGCGCTCGTGCAGCGCCGGCTCGATGGCGAGATCGACGCAACGCGCGATGCACTCGCGGCGCAGGGCCATTCCTTCCATGTCGAGCTGATCGGCATGCTCGGCTACTACCAGTTGCAGACTGCGGCCGATGATGCCGCCGTGCGCAATGCGCTGTCGATCATGCAGCTGGCGCAGCCGCACATGCCGCAGCCGCAGCTCGCGCTCGGCATCGCTGAAGCACACTGGCGTCTTGGTGACGCGGCACGCGCGCGACAGATGATCCGCGACCTGTTGGAAAAGCAGCCGGACATGGAAGAAGCTAGACAACTCCAGGCCAGGATCGACCGCTGAACGATGTCGCCGGAACGCCTCCGCATCCTCGTCATCGAGGACAACCTCGCCCTTCGCACAAGTATGGCGGCGATGCTCGAGGCGCACGGCCATCGGATCGATTTTGCTGCCGATGGCCGCAACGGGCTGCATCTGGCCCTCGAGGACACGTTCGACGTGGTCGTGCTCGACCTGACCCTGCCCGGCATGGATGGCCTGCAGGTATGTGCGCAGCTGCGCGCGCAGGCCGACCGCCATGTGCCGGTGTTGATGCTGACGGCGCGTGACACGCTCGTCGACAAGCTCAAGGGTTTCGATGCCGGCGCCGACGACTATCTGGTCAAACCGTTCGCCGGCGAAGAGCTGCTCGCGCGCTGCCTCGTCCTGGCCCGACGGCAGCGCGTTGGCGTGGCCCATATGCTGCGCATCGGCTCGCTCTGCATCGATCGCCGCAACGCCGTCGCGCAGCGGCACGATCAGCCGCTTGATCTGCATCAGACGGCGTACCGCATCCTGCTCGCGCTGGCCGAAGCATGGCCGCGCACGCTGACGCGCAGCGACTTGCTGCAGCGCCTGTGGGGCGATGATGCGCCGCCGTCGGATCCGCTGCGCTCCCACCTGTATATGTTGCGGCAGGTCCTCGACAAGCCGTTTCCGGTGGCCATGCTCAAGACCGTGCACGGCGTCGGCTTCCGAATCGAGGCCGATTCGTGAACCGACCGGCACATCGACTGCAACGGCGACTGATGCTGGCGATGGCCGCGTTCGTGCTGCTCACGTCAGCCGTGTTTGGTTTTTATGCGCTGGTGTTCATGTATGCGGTCGAAGATGCGTTCTTCGAGACGATGCTCGAACAGGAAGCCGACGCACAGTTGCTTGCCCACACGCGTTCGGGAACATTCGCTGCACCGCGCGATCGGTCGATGACGGTCTATCCCGATGCGTCGGAATTTCCGCCCGACCTTCGCCAGCAGCACGCCGCCGAACCGTGGCGCAACGAGTTTTCCGGGCGCGATGGTCGCCACTACCATGTGCGCGCGATCGAGCCAGCGGCTGAGGTGCAGCGCGCCTGGCTGGTCGCCGAGGTCAGCACGCAACTGGTCGTGCGACCGATGCGCGAACAGGTTTTCGCGTTGCTCGCTGGCTCAGGGTTGCTGCTGGTGGTCATCGCCCTGTTGTTCGGCGCGCGGCTGGCCCGCCGTACTGCGGCGCCGCTGTCGCGACTGGCCGTGCTGATCGATGCAATGCAACCCTCAGACTTGCCGCGCGATCTCGGCCGGCGCTTCGGCGACGATGAAGTCGGCATCCTCGCGCGCGGTCTCGATGCGCTGATCGCGCGCGTGCAATCGCTGATCGCGCGCGAACGCGAGTTCACGCGCGATGCGAGCCATGAGTTGCGCACGCCGCTGGCAGTGATCCGCAGTGCCGCCGAACACCTGTCAACGCAATCGGTGTTGAGCGTGGCGAACCGCCAGCAGGTCGGGTTCGTGCGCCAATCGGCGCTGCAGCTCGAGCAGACCGTGACCACCCTGCTCATGCTGGCCCGCGAGGAGCCGGTGGAGTCAACCGCGGGCGAGGACACGCGCATCGTGCCGATCCTCGAGCGCGTGATCGTCGAACAGGCAATCGTGCTCGAGGGCAAGGCGGTCTCGGTGAGCGTCGAGGTGCCCGACGAAAGCAGGCTGCGACTGCCGGAATCGATCGTGCATATCCTGCTGTCGAATCTCATCGGCAATGCATTTGCGCACAGTGCCAGCGGCGAGGTGCGCATCGATGTCGCGCACGACCGACTGCACATCAGCAACCCGGGCGAGCACGCCGCCGATGCCTTGCGCTGGCCCGCGACTGCACCATTCCTCAAGCACGACGACAGCAATGGCTTCGGCCTCGGCCTGACCATTGTTCAGCGCCTGTGCGAGCGCTACGCGATCGATCTGCGCATAGAGCGCGAGCAGCAGCGCGTTGTCGCGAGCATCGCGCTGTGTGCGCGCGATGAAACCTGAACGCAGAAGTCCGACGCGACGCGCAGCGCGCAGTCGAGCGCCTACAATCAAGGATCACTGGCGATCGCTCAGAGGCATCCATGCGCATCCTTCCCATCAGCACGTATTCGATCGGCACGTCGGCGGCGTTGCTGCTGGCCACTGTCAGCGTCCACGCGGGCGTTCCTGCGTATGACACGCTGCAGTTGCAGGCGAGAACCAACCTGCTGGTCAACGACAACGGCTTCAACCTGCCACCCGGTTCGTCGTTCAACAGCATCAGCGTGTCGATCAATGCCGATGCACGCGTGGCCTTCACGGTCGGCGTGGTGCCCGATGCCGGCGGCAGCCATCCCGGGCTGTGGTCCGGCACCAACGGCATCGGCGGGCTGGTGTTCGAAGCGCCGACCGACGCCTTCATCAGTTCCGAAAGCCCGATAAACGTTGACGGCAAGATCGTCTTCACGCTGCGCGATACCGGCAGCGCCGATGGCATGTACGTGTACGACCCGCTGGCTGGCACGGCAATCCGCATCAACACATTGCCGGTCATTCCGAACTCGTATGGCTCGCCCGACATCAACAGTGCAGGCGCGCTCGGCTATCAGGCGAACTTTTCGAGCGGCCGCGCGATCGCCTCGACGCTCGGCGCCAACACCGTGTTTCACGCGGCCGAGAGCGGCGTCAGCCCGGGCAGCCCGTATACGTTCATCTACACGCCATCGTTCGATGACCAGCGGCGCATTGCCGTGAAGGTGGCGACCTCGCCAGACCAGACCAGCAGCCACGAGATCCGTCTGTTTTCTGCGGACGGCAGCTCGCAGCGGATCATTGCCAATCAGGCAACCGATCCGGCCTCGCCCTACACGCGTTTCGACAATGGGTTGGCGGTCAGCGCGAACGGCACGGTTGCGGTGATCGGCACGCGCGCGTCGGACAACCGTCGCGTGGTCGTGCGCAGCGACGGCATGACGACCACCGAGATCGCCGCGGCCGATCCGACCGGCACGATCCGCGAACTCGATTTTTTCGCGCCCTCGGTCAACGACGACGGACTCGTCGCATTCCGTGCGCGCGACGCGGCCGGACAAGCGATCTATGTAGGCGACGGAGTTGCGCTGGTGCGCGTGGTCGGTCAGTCGACGCCGGTTGCGACCGATCTCGGCGCCGGCGAGGTGGGACAAAACGACGCGTCGCCGATCTTTGCCGGCAAACCCGACATCAACGCGCGCGGCGATGTCGCCTTCGTGGCCACGCTGCACCCGGCCGGCAACAACCAGGTCGAATGGGGAAGTGGTGTCTTCGTGGCGTATGCCGGTGGCGATCTGATCTTCGCAGATGGGTTTGACGACCTCGAATGAATGGCTGCTCGTCATTGTTCGCGCAAGAATGCATCGGCTCGGGATTGCCTCGCACGATGCGTTTTCGAACGTAGCGCGACACGTCGTGCTTTGCCCTCACCGCGTGAGGGTGGATAATCCGCGGCCCCGCATTCGACACCCCTGACCTGATGGCTCTGGTTCCCGGACAACGATTCATTTCCAACGCAGAACCCGAACTCGGGCTCGGCACCCTGCTGCGCATCGAGGCGCGCAGCGTGCAGGTCCTGTATGCCACGGCCGGCGTATTGCGCCAGTACGCGGCGCAAAGTGCACCCATCGTGCGCGCCGAGTTCCGTGTCGGCCAGAAGGTGATCGGCAAGGGCATGAGCTTCGTTGTCGAGCGCATCGGCGAAACCGACGGTCTGCTCGACTATTACGGCGATGGCAAGAAACTCAGCGAGGCCGAACTCGACGATACGCAGGCGCTGTCACGCGCCGACGAGCGCCTGATCTCGGGTCGCGTCGACCGTGCCGATCGCTTCGACTTCCGCATCGAGGCGCTGCTGCGTCGTGCCGATGCGCTGCGCTCGCCGGCCTGGGGACTCGAATCGGCGCGCATCGACCTGATCGCGCACCAATTGCGCGTGGCCGAGATCGCTTCCGCGCGACAGCCGCTGCGCGTGCTGCTGGCCGACGAAGTCGGCCTCGGCAAGACCATCGAAGCCGGCATGATCCTGGCCCGGTTGCTGGCCTCGGGCCGCGTCGGGCGCGCGCTCGTGCTGCTGCCCGAAAGCCTCGTCTACCAGTGGTTCGTCGAACTGCTGCGCCGCTTCAACCTGCAGTTCTCGCTGTTCGATGAAGAACGCTGCGAGTCAATCGAGACCAGTGATCCGACGCGCAACCCGTTCCAGGACGAGCAACTCGTGATCGCCAGCCTCGGCTTCCTCAGTGGCAGCAGCAAGCGCGCGGCGCAGGCTATCGAGGCCGGCTGGGATCTCGTCATCGTCGACGAAGCGCATCATCTGGCGTGGTCGCCGGACGCTGCCAGCACCGAGTACACGATCGTCGAGCAACTGGCCGTGCGCTCGCCGGGATTGATCCTGCTCACCGCGACGCCGGAGCAACTCGGCCGCAGCGGCCATTTCGCCCGCCTGCGCCTGCTTGATCCGGCGCGCTATCACGACCTCGATACCTACGTCGCCGAAGCCGATGGCTATGCGGAACTGTCCGACATTGCCGGCAAACTCAATGACAGCATCGCCTTGAGCGAACACGAGCTTGGTGCACTGACCGCGCTGCTCGGCGACGACAGCGAAATGACCGAGCTGCTCGCCGATGTCGGCAATGCGCGTTCCGCGCAGACCCTGCTCGACGCGCTGATCGATCGCCACGGTACCGGTCGCGTGATGTTCCGCAACCGACGCGTGCAGGTCGGCGGATTTCCTCGGCGTGTACCGCAACTGATCACCCTCGATGGCAGCGAGCTAGACGACCTGCGCCGCCAGCGTCTGCTCGCGGAGTTCCACGCCGATGTCACGCCACATCCGGGCGACATCGAGATCACCTATGCCGATGATCCGCGACTCGAATGGCTGCTCGGCCTGCTCGATCGCGTCGGCGACGACAAGCTCCTGCTGATCTGCCGCACGCAAGCCAAGGTGCTTGCACTGGAAGAGGCCTTGCGTACGCGCAGCGGGGTCAAGGTCGCGCGATTCCACGAAGGCATGAGTCTGCTGCAGCGCGATCGCAATGCCGCCTACTTCGCCGACAGCGAAGGCGCGCGCCTGCTGCTGTGTTCGGAAATCGGCTCGGAAGGGCGTAATTTCCAGTTCGCCCATCATCTCGTGCTGTGGGACCTGCCGCTCGATCCGGACCTGCTCGAGCAACGCATCGGCCGCCTCGACCGCATCGGCCAGAAGCACGACATCCTGCTGCATGCGTGCGCGTTCTCGGGCACGGCGCAGCATGCGCTGATGCGCTGGTACGACCTCGGCCTCAATGCGTTTCGCGGCAGTCCGTCGGACGGCCGCGAGCTGCTCAAGCGCTACGGCGCGCGCATCGTCGAACTGGCCGAACGGCATGCCCACGGTGGCGAAGATCCCGATGCCGAGATCGATGACGTGATCGCCGAGACGCGGGCAACCCACGAGGAACTGTCCGCACTGGTCAATGCCGGTCGCGATCGCCTGCTCGAACTGGCCAGTTCGCGCCAGGCCGACGCCGGTCGCCTGCGCCGTGCGCTGGCCGATGCCGACACGAACCTCGCCAACGATGCCTTCATGCTGCGCATGTTCGAACAGTTCGGCATCGAGAATGACGAGATGGGACCGCGCACGGTCGTACTCGATCCCGAGTACCTCAGTACCGACGGATTTCCCGGACTCAAGGACGGCCCGCAACAGGTCACGTTCGACCGTGCGATGGCGCTGATGCGCGAGGATCTGCCGCTGCTGCGGCTCGATCATCCGATGGTCAGCGGCGCGATCGACCTGTTGCTCGAAGGCGAGCACGGCAACGCCTCGTTCCTCGTCGACGATGCATTGCCGCCGCGCAGCGCGTTGCTCGAATGCGTGTTCGTGCTCGCGTGCGTGGCCGACCGCAAACTGAGTGTCGAGCGTTATCTGCCGCCGCTGCCGTTGCGGCTTGTGGTCGACTCACGACTGGTACCGCGCCATGATTTCCAGCCGAGCGCGGATTCGATCAACAAGGCAGCCGATCGCGCGATCGAATACACGCGATACCGCCCGGTGCTGACCAAACTCATCAAGCCGATGCTCGCGCACGCCGAAACGCTCGCGCGCGAACGCACGCAGATCGAGATCGGCGCTGCACTGACCGCCGCCGAACGCGATCTCGGCGACGAACATGCGCGTCTGGTGGCGCTCGCCCGCGTCAATCCGGCCGTGCGTGCCGAGGAAATAGAAGCACTTTCCGATGAACTCGAGGCATTGCGCACGGCCATACCGCAAGCCGTACCGCGCCTCGACGCGGTGCGCTTCATCTGCAGTGTGGATTTCCTCAATCTGCGTTGACGACAAGCGCGCGCTACACCGTTTCATGCAGCGACAGCGGCGACGTCATGTGCCGCCCAGTCGATCGCCGGCCGCGTCGTTCCGACTCCCGCAGCTCCTGATCTCCATCGTGTACGGGATGTAGAGCATCAACTCCGCCACTGACACCCGCTGCCACTCGATGCGACTACCGAGGCCTTCGATCGCCACCTCGCAGCCCTGCCCGAGCATCGACCGCACCTGGGTGGTGTCATCGGCAATGGCGCGGATGATTTCGTGGCGAAACCGTTCCGGGCGCGACAAGCTGAGTGCGGATTCCTTCTCGACATCGATCTCGGTGCGGCCTACCCGCTCGGCACGATCGACGAACTCGCGAAGCATGTGCGTGAGTTCGTTTGCCTGATCAGGCACGCCGCGAATTGCCGTACGCACGTACAACGACACGCGGCTGGTGTCCGGCCGATCGTTCTTGTCGTCTTCGCCTGAATCAAGCGCAATCCTGTAGTTGTTGGTATCGAGCCGACTCACGTACGTCTCACCGTGGACGATTTCGAAGCGGGAATCCGCACCAGCAATCATCTTGCGAATGGTGGCGTGGATTTCGTCACGACGCCCCTCTTCGCTGCGCGAGTCATTGACGAGTTTGATCGGCAACAACAGGTAGTCTCCAGGCCGCGTGATCGAGACGGCCGGCGTGTCGAGCAGGTCGCGATAGCTGATTCGCGAACCGGTGACGACTATCGTTTCGAGCCTATCACCGGAATCCTCCGCGTGTCCGTCGGTAGCGATGCCGAGCATCATCACGAATGAAGCAAACGCGCCCGCTGCACTTTTCATGATTCCTCCTGACTGGATCCAAAGCAGTTGGCAGCAGCCGCGCGGCTGAGATCGCCCAAAAGCTGCCTGGTGCCCTTTCTCCGGGCCGCCTGAAGTTTCCGGGTTCTGGCAAGTTTGGCCTTCTTTGCTGCCCTGTGATGGTACGCCGTATTCGGCGGCCGACAGTTGTTGGTGCTGTGTGAACACCATTGCTTGTGGAGCGGTCGTCGACGTCCGCGCGCGACACGGAGTTCATCTGACGCGCGGCGTGTTGCACAAAGTCTTCGTCGCACAGGAACACCTGACCGACAACGGCGCTTTCCGGCTGGAATGCGCGAAGCCCTCGGCGACGACGCGTGCATGGGCGGGCGCGCGGCGCCCTGCCGGAATCGTCAGACGATCCTCATCATCGGCATAGATCGCGTCACGCGCATTGCCCTCGCCAACGCGTGATAAAGGGCGCCGGCGAATTCGATGCGAAACGGACGCGAAATGTCGGCAACCCATGCCAGAGAATGTTGCAGTCCAACACCTGGCTCTGAAACCTTTGCAACGCATCTTGGGCCTTCCTTGCGCCCGACGCGCATCACTCACCGGGTGTCGTACAGACGCCGACGAAGCGGTCGACGGTTTCGTGCGGCACGTCGCGCAAGCAGGACGACGGCGATCACAGCGAGAGCGGCCACCACGACGATGACGATCCACAGCGTCTGCGCCTCGCGCATTGCCACGATGCCGTCGCCTTCGCCCTCGGAGAAGAAGCGCATGCCGGTAACCTTGCCGTTGGCGTCGCGCTCCATCTGCAGGCGGTTGAAGCCATCGGGATAGAGGAACGTGTCGTCGGCGATGGCGGTGAGTTGCTCGCGCGGTTGGTCGGTACGCTGGACGGTGAGCTTTCCATCGATCACGCGCAGCGTTCGCGTTGCGCGTTCGTCGACGCGATACACGCCTTCGTACTGCTCGAGCACGGCGACATCGACGTCGATCGGGATGAGCGCAGGATACGGATCGCCGAGCGCCACCGCGGCGAGGCGGCGTGCGAGCAGCTGGGTTTCCTGCGTCTCGCTGTTGCGCAGCACGGCGACCGTGATGCCGGGATCCGGCAGATAGGTCAGGTGCGAATCGAAGCCGGGAATGCCGCCGCTGTGTTCCAGCGAAGGCGTGCCGCGTACGCTGGAGATCCAGATGCCGTAGCCGTAGCCGACGTCGCTGGCCTTGCCGACCGGCGTGATCATGCGTGCGTACGTCGCAGGCTGCAGCACCTTGCCCTCGTGCAAGCCGCGGTTCCAGCGCGCGAGGTCGTCGACGGTCGACACCAGCGCGCCCGCGGCATGCGGTTGGGTCATGCTGATGGGCAGCGGCGCGGCGGGAGCGTTGCCGTTGGTGACGTAGCCCTTGACCTGACGCGCGATGACGGCGGGATCCGCGCCGTATCCGGTGTCGTTCATGCCGAGCGGCGTGAACAGCGCATGCTCGAGGTACTGATGCCAGGGTTCGCCGCTGGCCGCTTCGATGATGGCGCCGACCAACACGTATCCGGAGTTGTTGTATGCCCACGCTTCGCCCGGCGCGAAGTCGGGCGCTTCGCTCCTGAAGTAGTCGACAACCTGCGATGTGGTGAGATCGCGCTGGATGGGGCCTTGCAGGATTCCCGGAATGTCGGTGTAACTCTTGATGCCCGACGTATGATTGAGCAGGTTCTCCACCGTGATGCGTGCGCCGCCGGGATAGTTCGGCAGATACTTCGACAGCGGATCGTCGAGCGCGACCTTGCCGGCATCGACGAGGGTCAGCAGTCCCGCGGCGCCGAACTGTTTGGTTACCGAGCCGATGCGGAAAAGGTCGTCCGGCGTGAGCGGAATGTCGGCCTCGACATCGGCCTCGCCACGCGCGCCGCGATACAGCACCTCGTCACCGCGCATCACCAGCACTGCCACGCCGGGCGCGTCGGTGCGGTAGGTTTCCGCCAGCAGCGTTTCCGTATGGAGCGCGAATTGCGCAGGCGTCGGTGGTGTCGCGGCATTGGACGCCTGCGCGGTCAGTGCGGCGGCGAGGGCAAGCGTCGAGAGCAAAAATCGCATGGGAAAGATCCCTTCCTGCAACGCCGGACGGCACAGTGTGCGAATGGTAATGGCAAAAGCATGGGGAAACGTTCGCTTCTCCGGCGTAGCGTCTTCGCGGTTGATCGAGCGGTCCGACTTCGGCTGTCCTCTCGGTCTTATGCCTGCGGCGCGCTGGGTGAGCTCTTCGATCTGCAGGCGGAACCGCTCGCTCGTGCCGTACGCGCAGTTGGTGCGTATGTGTCCAGACTTCATCAACCTCCGCGTCAGCGGTGTGCCTCATTGCGTCGAAACGGGCGCATATGGATCGCCGTCACGTCCTTGGCGTTGAACGATCGAGCAATATCGATGGCCAACGCGTAGACGCTCGCCTCGTCCTTGACCAGCAGACAGCGAAACGTCTCGCCGTTGACCAGGGCATCGTCCACGACCTCGAAGCACCACACGTCATTGCGACCGCGACTGACCCGCACACACGAAGTCGCGCGCACAGCGCTGTCGCCCAAGCACGCCTGACCGCCTCGATCCTGACGAACCTGTCGCTGGCACACGCGGATTCAGGCGAGCGCAGCGTAGCCCAGAACCATCATCAGCGATTGCTCGACCTTCTTGCGCAAAACCCCGAGGCGCGCGCGGTCGATCCGGCGCGTACCGCGGAAATGATCCGGCAGTACGCGGCGCGCGCATGGAATGATTCGCCCCGCATTCGGATTCGACATGCCCATCGCCGGAATCGGTTGCGCTCACGACTGGCAACATAATCACTTGCGAGATGGCGTTTCCCTCTCTGAATTACGTTTCGTGTAGCACAGAGGACAAACAATGAATGCCATGCTGAGATCAGGGCTGATTTTCAAGACGTTGGCAGCGCTCTTCGTGTCTTCGACAGCGAGCGCCGCGGAAACGTCGATCTGGGTTGGCGCCGGTGGGGGAGCATGCCAGACCACAAGTCTGGCCACAGCCATCGCCAGCGCGTCGACCTCGGGGGTGGATAGAACCATCATTCGTCTGGTCGACAATCAAACTTACGACGGACTCAATCTCAGCGTGCTCAATCGCTACGTTGAGATCCTCGGCGGCTTTGACGCGTGTGGCAGCACCACGGTTACCGGAGCAAGGACGACCATCCGCGGCGCGCCGAACGGCGGCAGCGTATTTCTGATTGCTACAGCAGCCAATTTCCGCAGCATTGTACTGCGCGATCTGAACATCCGCGAAGGCAGCGGCGGCGCTGATGGCAGCGGCGGTGGCATACAGATCGGCGGCAACCTCAGTGTGTTCCTCGACAATACCCGAGTATTCGACAACGACGCGACTCTGGGTGGCGGCATTTCGATCGTGGGCGGCGCGGCGCGCCCACGACTGTATTTGAACGAGGGTTCCTCCGTCGGCTTCGGCGCGGGACTCGGGAACACCGCCAGCACGGGAGCCGGGATCTATTGTGAGCACGGCTTGATCGCCATGAATGGAGGCGCTGTGGTGTTCAACACGGCGACCGGCAATGGCGGCGGCCTCTATCTGGAGGACTGCGAACTGTCCTCGTCAGGAACCAGCGACGTCGAAAACAGCATCCAGCAGAACAACGCCGAAAATGGTGCGGGAATCTTTGCGCTCGGCGGCAGCATGGTCAACCTGGGTGTCTCTGGCGGACGAACCATGATCGCAAGCAACGATGCCGAGGAATTCGGCGGCGGTATCTTTCTGGACGGCACGGATACCCGTATATCGCTGGCTGCGTCATGGCTCAGCAACAACACGGCTGGACTGTTCGGCGGCGCCGTGTTCGCCGCCAACGGTGCGCTGTTCTCGCTTGAACGCGGCTCGATACCGGGAAACTGCAGCTTCTTTCCCTGTTCGGCGCTGCTCTCCAACCGGGCCGGCACCAGTGGCAGTTCGGCATTCGCTTTTCTCGGCGGCACGGTTCGGTTGAGCGGTGTTGAAGTGCGCCACTCCGGCACGCCAACGGTCGGCGCGACCCTGCATGCACTCGGCGCCGGTTCGACGCTTGACCTGCGCGACATTTTGGTTCGCCAGATGACCGGCGAAGGAATCCTGCTGGACTCGGGTGCACAAGGTTACCTCGCAGGCTCCACGTTTGCCGGCAATACCTTCAGCAGCAACATTCGTCTCGCCAACGCGGACAATGCGCTTGACGTTCAGGACAGTATTTTCTGGGACGCGCCCGCCGTCGTACTTTCCGGAGCCGAGAACGGCATGGTCACCGGCATCAACAACAATGCGCACGACAACACGGCGCTTCCGGACAGCGTCGCTGTGGATCCAGGCTTTGTGGATGCAACAGCTGGCAACTATCGGTTGCGCGGCAACTCGCCGAATATCGATACGCGAACACCGCCCCCATCCACTTTCAACGAAGACATCGAAGGCAATCCAAGGCGATTCGATCTGAATCCAGACAATGGCGGCCTGCAGGATCGCGGCGCGTTCGAGCTCGGCGATGCGATTTTTCGCAATGGCTTCGATACCTTGCCAGTCGAATGAATCCCGATCGCAAGGATTGTTGCTGCAAGAGCGGATCATCGCCTTGACTCAGGCATCGGAGTGGTCACGCGAGCAAGCGCCGCAGCAATATCAGCAGCGCGCTGCGCAGGGGTACCCGCCCTTGCCGCCGTACACAGGGAAGTCGGTCGAAAGCTTTCGCCGTGAATTGCCTTCGTCCGCGCCCAACGGCTTCACGGGGCACCGAAGATTCCGGCGCGCAAGTGACGAATGCGGCAACCCATCAGAGCGATGATCCAGGCAACGTTGCGCCCCAACGAGCCAGCCGGCGTGCACGCCACCGACACTCTTCGTTGCCACCACCACGATCAGCCAGTGCATGAATCAACACTGTCCGCGAACCCTATCTGAGGGGCTCCGATCAGGCTCATGCCCGCGCCAATGCGCCGACCACATCGATGCTGATCCGAGCGGACAAAGCAGTAAACACGTCGATGACGGCGTACGGGTGCAGCGCGACGGCAATGCATCGCAGCGCCGACCACGTGGGAGACGTGAATGAGGTTGCAAGTCATCGCGTTCGCCACTCTGACGGCCGCAGGTTCTTCTGCTTGGCGGCTGCGTGTGCGCTATCGCACGCTTGCTACCAGATCGCTGCCGAATGTAGATCCGATGATGCAGGCGCTGCACGGTGGGGCCGGTTGGGGGACAATGTGAGCAACCGGACCCGATGAGGAAAGACCGCTTCAATGCCTACTCAGCAACCCGAACCGGCTGACGGCGAAAAGGTGCTGGCATTGCTGCGCCGTGCGGCTGCCGGCGACAAGCCCGCCTTTGACACCCTGTTGCCGCTGATTTATGCCGAATTGCGCGCGCAGGCACGATGTGCGATGGCCTCCACCGGCCGCCCTGGCGATATTTCCACGACGGTGCTGGTCAACGAGACCTACCTGAAGCTGGTCGGTTCGCGCAGCGGCGAGTGGCGTTGCCGCGCGCAGTTTCTCGCCTACTCAGCCCGCACCATGCGCTCGATCCTGGTCGACACCGCGCGTGCCCTGGCAACCGCAAAACGCAGCGATCACGACCGCGTGATGACGGTGGAACAGGTCGGCGCGCTGTCGCCGACGGACCTGGTGACGCTCGACGCCGCACTTTCTCGTCTGAGGGAACAAGACGAACGATTGGCAGATGTGGTCGAAATGACATTCTTTGCGGGTATGACGGCCGAAGAGATCGGCTCGGTGATGGGTATGACGTCACGCACTGTGGAGCGTGACTGGGCCAAGGCGAGAATCCTGCTCGCCTTTGGTGAACCTGAAAATGGCCCGGCTCAACCGCGGTGACTGCACCGCGCTCGCCGTTTGGAGGTCACTGGCAGCAACTTGTTCCGCTGCTGGATCAGGCCCTCGATATACCGCCATCGGAGCGCTCGGATTGGCTGCATGCATTGCAGATCGACCCGAAACTGAAGTCGTTGCTGCGCGAAGCGCTGGCGCATTCGGACACGCCACACCCGCTCCTCGACAGCGCCTGCAACGCCGCTGCGTTGCTTCACGAGGCGACCGATCCGGTTGAGCACTGGATCGACAAGACCGTCGGTCGCTGGCGCATCACCGGATTACTAGGCCAAGGCGGCATGGCAACGGTGTTCGCGGCCGAGCGCATTTCACCACCGGCACAGAGCGGCGCGCTCAAACTGATGCAGCACGGCCTGTTCACCGAGTGGGAGCGTCAGCAATTTCAACGCGAGCAGGACATTCTGGCTCGGCTCGAACATCCGGGCGTCGCACGCCTGATCGATGCCGGCCTCAGCGACGATGGCATCCCGTTTCTCGTCATGGAACCGGTCACTGGCCGTGCCATCGACCGCTTCCTGCTCGAGACCCGCGCTGGTCTGCGCGAGTGCATCGCGATGATGGCACGCGTCTGCGACATCGTCGCCTATGCCCAACGCGCGCTGGTGGTGCACCGCGACCTCAAGCCCGAACACATCGTCATCACTGCCGACGGGCAGATCAAGATTCTCGACTTCGGCATCGCGAAACTGCTCGGCGAAGCGCGTCACACGCTGACCCACGCGCGTCAGGGCACACCACGCTATGCAGCGCCGGAACAGATCGCCGGCGGCCTGCTGACCACCGCGACCGATGTCCATGCACTCGGCCAGATCACGCGCGAGCTGTTGCAGGCTGTTCCGACGAAACTACCGCGCGATCTCGACGCGATCCTGGTGCAGGCCTGTCAGCCGGTTCCTGAGCAGCGCTATCCGTCATCGGCCGAGCTGGCGTCCGATCTGCGTCGCTGGCTGGCACAACGGCCCGTACACGCGCGCCGCATCGGTGCGTTGACGCGCACTGCGAAGTATCTGCGCCGTCACTGGATACCGGCAACGGCGGCCGCGGTGATAGGGCTGAGTCTGCTTTTGGGAACGGTTGCCGCGCGCCGCGAGGCAATGCGTGCGGATGCCGCTGCTCTTGCCGCACAAACCGCGCAGCGCCAATCCGAGTCGGCGTTGGCGCGTGCGCGTTCGCTGAACGAATTCGTCGTCGCCCTGTTCCGCGCCGATGTTGCGGCGGTGCCGCGCGATCAGATGCCGAGCACACGCCAGATCGTCGACGCCGGCATCGAGCGCGCGCGCGATGCTGGGTCGGGACCGCCCGCGATGCGCGCCGAGATGCTGGTAACGCTGTCGCAGATTCTGCGCTCGCGGGTGCAGCACGATGAAGCCGCGGTGCTGGTGGACGAAGCCCTCGCCCTGCTCGAGCCGATCGCAGAAGCACAGCCGTCGCTTTACGCCGACGCCTTGATGTCGCGTGCGGCCGTCGAGTCGGCAAAGCGCGATCTCGTTACCGCCGCGGTGTACCTCGATCGCGCGATCGAATGGACCCGTACCCGGCTCCCCGGCACGCTCCTGGACCTTGAGGCCCGGCGCGAGATCGCACTGAACGAGTTCCGTCGCGGCGACGTGCCGCGCGCGCGCGAGCGACTGGAAGCGATCGACAAAGATCTGACCGTGCAGCCGGAACTTGCGGACCTGCGACTCAAGGTCGCGACCGACCTCGCGATCATGTACGCGCATTCCGGCGAGATGCCGCGCACAACCAAGGCCTTCGCGACCGTGCTCGAAATCAAGCGCGCCACGGCGGGCACCTCTACCGTGTCGATCGTCAGCGCGCTCAACAACCTCGGCAGCGCGCACTCGCTGATCGGCGAGTTCAGCCAATCCGAACGCAACTACGACGAAGCGCTTGAGCTGCTGTCACAGCTCGATGACACCCCATTCCAGGTTCGCGCTGCAGTCTGGCGCGGCAAGTCGGAGAACGCGCAGCGCCTTGGTCGTTTCGAGCAGGCACGGGCGCTCATCGAGTCCAGCGCCGAGTTTTGGCGCCGGTCATTGGCACAGGACAGCGTCGACGACCACTTCTTCCTGCCCTACTACCGGGGCATGCTGTGGGCCGATGCGCAACAGCGCGAAGACGCGTTGGGCGACTTGCAGATCGCCGAGCAACGCATGCGCAAGACGACGGAGGCGCGACCTGCACAGCACGAAACGGTGCGCGTTACCCAGGCGCGTCTGCACTGCGAGATGGGCGACGTGGCGCGCGGCACCGCGTTGCTGCAGGGTTCCGCTGCAGACAGCGAAGCCGCGCTCGAATCGATGAACTGGGATACGCGCGAGGCGTTGGCTCGCTGCGCACTGCAACGCGGCGAACCCGATGACGCTGCGCATTGGCTGGGCGAGGGCGAGCTGATCGAGCACCCGCTTGCCGTCGGACTCGGCGCCATCGCCGCGCGCCGGCACGTGCTGCGCGCCGAAGCCGCCCTTGCGGTCCATCGCATCGAGGCGGCACGTCGCGACCTGCAAGGAGCGCAGGCACGTCTGGACCGAATCGGTGTCGATGCTTCGCATCCGCTGCGCCGCGCGATCGCGAATCTGCAGGATCGCATCGCGGTCATGCCTTCTAGCTGAAGCAACGGCCGCCGCACTCAACCGGAACGCCAGTCGGTGCGTCGCGTTCAAGCGGTCGACGCGTCCCGCAGCACGGTCCAGGCACTTTCGACTGCACGCGCGCATGGTTTGCGAGGCGACATCCCTTGGCCCGCCGCATTTTTACGGAGCCCGAACGTCACGACAGATTCACGTGCGTATCGGCAGCCGAACGCACGCATGTCGGACAACGCGATTGAATCGCGTCTTCCCAAGCAGGTGGTGACGCTACGTCATCGAAACCCGCTCCAGAAAGATACATGCCATGGCGAACCACATGCGCGCTCAATCGTACCGAACGCAAGCTCAGGTTGAGCTGATCGCAGCGTGGCCGACGATCGGTCGGCTACGACGCTGAGCAGTGCTTCAGATGCCATCGGTGTCGTTCCGGACCGATCTACATTGAGGGAAACATCATGCACGTTGCAATCCTTCGTTCCAGAAAATCCAGGCGTCTCGCGTCGGGCGCGCTCGTGTTGATGTTGGGGCTGTGGCAGTCGAGCGCCATCGCGCAGCTCAATGTCTACACCGTGGGTGCCGCGGGAAGCTGCGACTACAACAGTCTGCGCGAAGCGATTTCGGTTGCGTCGGCGCAGGTCGGCGGTATCGCAGAATTGCGTATCAGCTTTCCGACCATCACCTCGCTGGGCTACTCGTTTGCCGGAAACAACAGTGAAGTCAAGATTGAAAATCCGCAGGCCGACATCAGAATCTACGGCGGCTATGCGTCGTGCAGTGAGCCACTACCCACGGCAGGCAACTTCACCACGTTCACATACAACAATTCTGTAGCCGATGCCCCGCACAGTCTGTTGAGCATATCCAACAGCTACACCAGCGGGACCCGCCGACGTGTGACCTTGGCCCAGATTCGCATGCGAGGCGCTTTCGATGGCAGCTTGGGCGGCCCTACCTTCGGCGGTGGGCTGTCAATCTCCGGAAACACTGAACTGGTACTCGACGACAGCACGGTAAATGGCTTCAATGCTGGCAACGGTGGCGGCATTTCCGTAGCGAATCTTTCGCCCGTTGATCCGTCGCTCTACCCGAGTGTGGCGTTGTTCAACAACAGTGCCGTTGACGAAAATACTGCCAACAACGGCGGTGGTATCTACGCGCTGTTGGGTCGCGTACGGCTGAGCGCTTCTTCGGTATCGGACAACGCGGCGTCACAGAATGGCGGCGGCATCTACATCCTTGACCTTGAAGACGCCGGAGACTTCGGCTCGAGCAGCAACCGCGCCCTTCAGATTAGAGGGGGTAGTACTGGCACATTCGGCAATTCCATCAGCGGCAACTCCGCCGGCAGCGCTGTCTTTTCAAGTACCAGCGGTTTTGGTGGTGGGATATTCAGCCGCTATGGCCATGTCGAGATTTTGACCCAGGCGGGAGGATTCTCCGGTTCGAACAATCAATTGTTCGCTGACAACCAAGCCAACTTCGGCGGAGCGATCTACATGGAAGGATCGAGCCAACCCGCTGGCGGGCCATTCGCCGTTCTCAGATCCGCGAGCGGTTATTTTGGCTTCAATACGGCACGCAGTCGCGGCGGAGCGGTCTATCTGAAGAATGCCGTCGATGCGACGATATCCGGCAACAGCGGTCCGTGTGGTTTCGGTCTTTTTCAGCGCGCACTGTGCTCGGAATTTGCCGGCAACGTGGCAGAAGGCACCGACGGCGCCGGCTTTCAGGATCGCGGCGGCGCGATATTTCTGCTCAATGAGCGCGTGGATGGCGCGTCGCGCCCCATCGTGCGTGTCTACCGCAACCTGTTCAACGGCAACAGCGATCCCGACGGGGGAGCTGCGGTCGCGGCGTCGGGCGGGGCGGGCGCGGGCGTTGGCAGCCGCATGATCTTCAATCGCAACATTTTCATCAACAACGCTGCGAGCACAGGCAATTCGGCTCTGATTTCCAATCTCAACGGGGTCGATTTGAACTTCCGCTACAACACGGTGTTGGACAGCAACACCAGCACCCGAATGTTCTATATGGACGGTGGCGAACTGGACGTGACGGGCAGCATTCTTTGGGGCACTCCTGACCGAACCACACCATTTCATTTTGTGTGGTTCCCGGAAAACGATGCAACCATGGTGCACGCCGGGTGTCTGGTGATACGCGCCAGCGATGAAGGGACCGCCGGCGTGCCGAACCCGGAGCTCCTGCAGCCGGGATATCCACCGAATCTGGACGCGCGCTACGCACCGCGCGGAGGTTCGAATGCCATCGACCACTGCGACGACTTGGGCGGCGCTCCCCCCGCGGACGCCTACGGCAATGGAATTTATGACACGCCGGGTATCGCACAGCGCTATGGCAACAATGACCTCGGAGCGGTCGAGCAGACCGACATCATCTTTGCCAACATGTTCGGCAGCCGCCCCGAGAACTGATCAATTTCCCCATGTGGAGAAATTGGCATACGCTGGTCGCTATTGCTGAGGGGAACGGAGGCGCTGAAGGAGGCGCTTGACGGGCCGGAGGAATCATCCGACTGAAGCGCGCACGTTCCCTTGACGCGCTGACGTCGACCATTCTCCGATTGCTCGGAGCACCTTTCGCCTTCCGTGACCGCGAATGCAACAACTGGGACAACAACTGGCCAGACGGACAACAACTGGCGGACAACAACTGAAATAACTGGGACACCCACGATAGACGTACAACAACTGCAACAACTGCTGAAATAACTGGGACACCCACGATAGACGTACAACAACTGCAACAACTGCAACCAACAACTGGGACACCTACGGCGAACATCTGGCGCAACAACTGGGACGCGAACATCTCGGACACCGGCGAACATCTGGCGGCGAACATCTGGGACACCCACGATCTCCGGCGAACATTTGGGACACCCACGATCTCTTCCGGCGGCAACTTCACACTGACCCATCGCCTTCGCCTTCTCGATCAGCGCATCGGCGCAGCCGATGGCGCGGAAGTATCGGCTTTCAATGCCGAGTACCTGGTAGTGCCACTGGCGCTCGGCCAGACCGAGTGTGGCGAGGATCGGCGGCGTGCCGGGTGCGATCGCGCCGCGCTTGTCCGCGCGCAGCAGACGTGCGGTCCAGTCGATCAGATCCCGACGCGGAACTAGGACGACGCGGAACTAGCGGAACTAGGACACCAGCGGAACTAGCGGAACTAGGACACCCACAATCTTATTCGCCGATACCCTCGACGCTGATTCGTCACAAGGAGGCTTGAGGCGGGGGCAGCGGCGGTGATGTTCGCCATCTCGCGGCAAGCGAGCACGGTATCTCGTGGTGTTGGGGTCGACGTATACGCGTGAGTACGTTGCTGGCAGCACGTGCCCGCTATGCATTTCCAGAAGATCGGCGCTGGACGGCCCTAGGTCAATCTGTTTGCCGCTTGAGCTGCTGCGCGGCTCCGATTCCCTTCAACCAGCACTGACCCATCGCCTTTGCCTTCTCGATCAACGCATCGGCGCAGCCGATGGCGCGGAAGTATCGGCTTTCGATGCCCAGCACCTGATAGTGCCACTGGCGCTCGGCCAGACCGAGCGTGGCGAGGATCGGCGGCGTGCCGGGCACGATGGTGCCGTGCTTGTCCGCGCGCAGCAGA
>JBBSOU010000006.1:0-55657 GCA_038259445.1 Lysobacterales bacterium
CAGGCGCGCTACCTGCACGCGATCGCCACGCACGACATCAACTTCGGCATTGGTCCAGCTGGCACCGGCAAGACCTACCTTGCCGTGGCGATGGCCGTCGATGCACTGAACGACAATCGTGCGCAGCGCCTGATTCTCGTGCGTCCGGCGGTCGAGGCTGGCGAGAAACTTGGCTTCCTTCCTGGTGATCTCACGCAGAAGGTCGATCCCTATCTGCGCCCGCTCTACGACGCACTCTACGAAATGCTCGGCATCGAACGCGTGAGCAAGCTGATGGAGCGAAACGTCATCGAGATCGCCCCGCTTGCGTACATGCGCGGACGAACGCTGAACGATGCGTTCGTGATCCTCGACGAGGCGCAGAACACCACGGTCGAGCAGATGAAGATGTTCCTCACGCGCATCGGCTTCGGCTCACTCGCGGTGGTCACCGGCGATATCACCCAGACCGACCTGCCCAAGCACATCAAGTCCGGCCTGCGTGATGCGATCGACGTACTGCGTGACGTCGATGGCATCAGTTTCACGTTCTTCAATTCCAAGGACGTCGTGCGCCATCCGCTCGTGCAGCGCATCGTGCGTGCGTACGAAGCGCGCGAGGAACGCGCCGAGCAGGATTCATCAGGAGAAAAATCGTGAGGTCTCCGATCACCTGCGTACTCGGTGTCGTGCTCGCATCGTTGACGACTACAGCCTGCGGTCAAACCTACAGTGGCCCGGAGAGCGTCGAATACCACCCACGACTCGATCGTCATCTGGTCAGCAACACGAATGCCGGCAATATCCTGTCGCGCGCCGCTGATGGCACGCTCAGTGTATTCACGGCGGATCCGGGCGGCCCCTACGGCATCGAGCTGCTGGCCGGCACGCTGTTCGTGCTCGACAGCGGCCAGGTGAAGGGTTACGACATCGACTCCGCTGCGCCGGTCATGAGTTTTCCGATTCCTGGCGCCGCGTTCCTCAACGGCATCACCTCGAACGGAGTCGACACGCTCTATGTCAGCGACTTCAGCGCGCGCCGCATTCATTCGATCAACGTCGCCAACCTTGCTGCGCCGGTGCTCGGCACGCCGGTCGTGGTCGGCCCGCAACCGAATGGGCTGGTCTTCGACGCGGCCAACGATCGCCTGCTGATTGCGACCTGGGGCAGCAACGCCGATGTACTGAGTCTTGATCTCGGCACACCCGGTGCCAGCCCGGTCGATCTGATCAACACGGCATTGACGAGCTTCGACGGCATTGCACTCGACTGCAACGGCGCGATCATCGTCAGCGCGTGGAACGCGTGCGGCGCCGGTGGCTCGCCGAACGGCTGCCTGCGCCGTTTCGATCCGCCATTCACGCTCGGCTCGGTACCGCAGGTGCTGGCCAACAACCTCGGCAATCCTGCTGACATCGACTTCAGTATGGTACGCGGGCACATCGCAGTCCCGGAGTCGAGCGGCAATCGCGTCACGCTGGTCGACACCGCGTGCGAACCAGCGCTGTTCGCCAACGATTTCGAACGCTGATCGGCGCGATGCCTGCGCCCGCGAAGAAGTCCACCGCGCGCCCGCCACACGTCGCCACGTCTGCCTGCGTGTTCGTTCGTAACGAAACCGGCCGCGCCGGCGTGCCGCTGGCGTCATCGTTCACACGTTGGGTCGATGCCGCACTGCGCGGTGCGGAACACCGTCGCCGCGCCGAGGTCAACATCGTCATCGTCGGCAGTGAAGCCGGCCGCCGCTTCAATCGCGAGTTCCGCCAGCGCGACTACGCGACCAATGTACTGAGCTTCGCGTACGAGCCCATGGCGCATGAGAAGACCGCCCTGCTCGGCGACCTCGTCATCTGTGCGCCGGTGGTTGCGCTCGAGGCGATCGCACAGGAAAAGAATGCGCGCGCGCACTGGGCGCACATGACCGTGCATGGCGTCCTGCATCTGCTCGGCTTGGACCATGTCGACGATGCCGATGCCGAGCGCATGGAAGCCCTCGAACGGCGCATTCTGGCGGGACTCGGCATTCAGGATCCCTACGCCGACACGCCGCGATAACAGAACGCACGCGCCGCCAGCAGAGCCAGGCGGCGCAAACGTGGTTGGGACGCAAGGATCCTTCGGCTGAACGGTCCCTCGAACTCTCCTGTCACCCCTGTGTTTTTGCCGCACCACCCCCACCTCAACGGACGCGGTCGGCACGCTATAGTTGCCGGCTCGCATCCCCCAGCTTCCGGTAACTGCCTTGTGGCCATGGACACGATCCGCATTCGCGGCGCGCGTACGCACAATCTGAAGAACATCGACATCGATCTGCCGCGTGATGCGCTGATCGTGATCACGGGCTTGTCCGGTTCGGGCAAGTCCTCGCTCGCGTTCGACACGATCTATGCCGAGGGCCAGCGTCGCTATGTCGAATCGCTGTCCTCGTATGCGCGCCAGTTCCTTTCGGTCATGGAAAAGCCCGACGTCGATCACATCGAGGGTCTGTCGCCGGCGATCTCGATCGAGCAGAAGTCGACCTCGCACAATCCGCGTTCGACGGTCGGCACGATCACCGAGGTGCACGACTATCTGCGCCTTCTGTTCGCGCGCGTCGGTTCGCCGCGCTGTCCGGATCACGGCATCGCGCTGGAGGCGCAGACGGTCAGTCAGATGGTCGATGCGACGCTCGCGCTCGATCCGGACAAGCGCTGGATGCTGCTCGCGCCGGTGGTGCGCGAGCGCAAGGGTGAACACGTGCAGGTGTTCGACCAGTTGCGTGCGCAGGGCTTCGTGCGCGTGCGCGTCGATGGCGTCGCCCATGAACTCGACGCGGTGCCACCGCTCGCGCTGCGCCAGAAGCACACGATCGAGGCGGTCATCGATCGCTTCCGCGTGAAGGCCGACATCAAGCAGCGCCTCGCCGAATCGTTCGAGACCGCGCTGCGGCTCGGCGACGGCATCGTGCTGCTGGTCGATCTGGACGACGAGAAAACCGTGCACACGACGTTCTCGTCGCGCTTCTCGTGCCCGATCTGCGACTACTCGCTGACCGAACTGGAGCCGCGCCTGTTCTCGTTCAATTCGCCGGTCGGCGCGTGTCCGTCATGCGACGGGCTCGGCGTCACCCAGTTCTTCGATCCGGCGCGCGTGGTCGGGCATCCGAGTCTGTCGATGGCCGGTGGCGCGATCCGCGGCTGGGACCGGCGCAACATGTACTACTTCCAGATGATCCGGTCGCTGGCGAAGCACTACACGTTCGACGTCGACACGGCCTGGAGCGACCTGCCGGCGAAAATCCGCGAGCGCGTGCTGTTCGGATCGGGCGACGAGTCGATCGCGTTCAACTACGTGATGGAGAACGGCGGCAAGGTCACACGCAAGCACACGTTCGAAGGCATCATTCCGAATCTTGAGCGGCGTTATCGCGACACCGAATCGTCGGCCGTGCGCGAGGAGATCGCCAAGTACATCAGCCCGCGTCCGTGCCCCGACTGCGGCGGCCAGCGCCTGAATCGCAGTTCACGCAATGTGTTCGTCGGTGACAGCAACCTGCCGGCGCTCGGCGCGTTGCCGATCGGCCAGTCGCTCGGCTGGTTCACCGCGCTGAAACTCGACGGCTGGCGCGGCGAGATCGCCACCAAGATCGTCAAGGAGATCCGCGAGCGGCTCAACTTCCTCGTCGATGTCGGGCTCGATTACCTGACCCTCGATCGCCAGGCCGATTCGCTGTCCGGTGGCGAGGCGCAACGTATCCGCCTGGCCAGCCAGATCGGCGCCGGCCTGGTCGGTGTCATGTACGTGCTCGACGAGCCGTCGATCGGCCTGCACCAGCGCGACAACGAGCGCCTGCTCGGTACGCTCAACCGCCTGCGCGATCTCGGCAACTGCGTGATCGTCGTCGAGCATGACGAAGACGCGATCCGCGCCGCCGACCATATCGTCGACATCGGTCCCGGTGCCGGCGTGCATGGCGGCGAAATCGTCGCCCAGGGCACGCTCAAGCAGATCCTCGCGTCGAAGCGTTCGCTGACTGCCGACTACCTGTCCGGTCGTCGACGCGTCGAGGTGCCGAAGCAACGCCGCAAGGCCGATCCCGAACGCATGCTGCGCGTGCTCGGCGCAACCGGCAACAACCTCAAGGATGTCGACCTCGAGATCCCGGTCGGCCTGTTGACGTGCGTGACCGGCGTCTCCGGATCGGGCAAGTCGACTCTGATCAACGACACGCTGTTCCGCCAGGTTGCAGTCGAACTCAACGGTGCAAACGAAATTCCGGCCCCGTTCCGCGCGGTCGAGGGACTTGCGCAGTTCGACAAGGTTGTCGACATCGACCAGTCGCCGATCGGACGCACGCCGCGCTCGAATCCGGCCACGTATACCGGCCTGTTCACACCGTTGCGCGAGTTGTTCGCACAGGTTCCGGAAGCACGTGCGCGCGGCTACGGCGCCGGCCGTTTCAGCTTCAACGTCAAGGGCGGCCGCTGTGAAGCCTGCGAAGGCGATGGTCTGATAAAGGTCGAGATGCACTTCCTGCCCGATGTGTACGTGCCGTGCGATGTCTGCCTCGGCAAGCGCTACAACCGCGAGACACTCGAGATCACCTACAAGGGTCACACGATCGCCGACGTGCTCGGCATGACGGTCGAAGACGCACATACGCTGTTCAAGCCGGTGCCGGTGCTCGCGCGCAAGCTGCACACGCTGCTCGATGTCGGCCTCGGCTACATCACGCTCGGCCAGAGCGCGACCACGCTGTCGGGTGGCGAGGCGCAACGCGTCAAGCTCTCCCGCGAACTCAGCAAGCGCGATACCGGTCGCACGCTCTATATCCTCGATGAACCGACCACAGGCCTGCATTTCCACGACATCGAGCAATTGCTGAAAGTCCTGCACCGTCTCGCCGACGACGGCAACACGGTGGTCGTGATCGAACACAATCTCGATGTGATCAAGACTGCCGACTGGGTCGTCGATCTCGGCCCCGAGGGTGGCGAGCGCGGCGGCGTGATCCTCGCCGCGGGCACGCCGGAGCGCATCGCCAAGGTCAAGGCATCGCACACCGGACGCTTCCTCGCGCGCACGCTGGCCGATGGCAAGAAGAAAGCCGCATGAGCACCACGGTCGAACCGACACCGATTGCACGCGTTCCGATCCGCATCCGCTGGCGCGATCTCGACGCGTTCAACCATGTCAACAATTCGACCTTCCTGACCTATCTCGAGGAAGCCCGCCTGCAGTGGTTCGCGGCACTCGGTGAAGGCTGGATCAGCGCTGCCGGCGCACCGGTGATCGCCGCATCGCAGGTCAACTTCCGGCGCCAGCTGACCTGGCCCGGCGAGATCGTCGTCGAGCTGTTCATCGAGCGCGTCGGCACCACCTCGCTGACCCTCGCCCATCGCATCGTCGGCGCCGATGATGGCCATGTCTACTCGGATGGCAGCGTCGTGCTGGTGTGGATCGCCAGTGACAGCGGCCGGCCGGTGGCACTGCCCGACGTCGTGCGCAACGCCAGCACGTGAGATCGGCGTCGGTCGCTCGCGGTGGCTGGCAACCTGTGCAGCACCGCGTGGCGATGCGACAATGTGACGGTCGCGTGATCAGCGGCAGCAGCAGTCGCGCCATCACGGAGCTACCATGCAGGACACCCCCGAATCCCGTGCCGCCAATCCACCCGTTGCCCGGGTGGATCCGGACCCTGGCGCGGTTCAACTCGGCATCAATGGCAAGCCGTTTTTCTTCAAGGGCGACATGCAGATGCCGTTGCTCTGGTATCTGCGCGACTTCCTGCGCCTGACCGGAACCAAATACGGTTGCGGCATCGGTGCCTGCGGCGCGTGCACCGTGCTGGTCGACGGCAAGTCGGCGCGTGCGTGCCAGGTGCCGATGATCGAAGCCGCCGGCCGCCAGGTGCGCACCATCGAGGGACTCGAGTCGAATCGGCTGCACCCGCTCCAGCAGGCGTGGATCGAACTCGACGTGAGCCAGTGCGGCTACTGCATGAGCGGTGTGCTGATGGCCGCCTCGGAACTGCTCGAGCGCGTGCCGAACCCGAGCGACACCGAGATTGCCGCAATCGGCAATCTGTGTCGCTGCGGAACCTATCCGCGCATCCGCTCCGGCATCCGCCGTGCCATCGAACTGATCAAGGCGCAGCGTCCGTGACATCTTGGCATGCGCTCTCGCGCAGGCAGTTCCTGCGCATCTCGCTGACTGCCAGTGGTGCCCTGCTGGTCGGCATGCGCTCCGGCGTCGCCGACGCGCAGGCGCTGCCACTCGACCTGCTCGGCGACGACCTGACCAGCCTCACTGCATTCGTCATGATCGAGCGCGACAACCGCGTGGTCATCGGCGCACGCGGTTGCGAATCGGGTCAGGGCGTCATCACCTCGCTGCCGATGATGATTGCCGAGGAACTCGACGTCGAATGGAGTCAGGTACGCGTGCAGCAGTTGCCTTACGGCTACACCGAAGTGGACGGCCAGCCGTCGAACCGTTTCGGCAACCAGTCGCTGGGGACCGCCAGCAGCGTGCGCGAAGGCTGGGACGATCTGCGACGCGCCGGCGCGATCGCCCGCCGTCTGCTGCTGCGCGCCGCTGCGGATGTGTGGGCCCTGCCGATCGACCAGCTCGCCACTGATGCCGGCCGCGTGGTTGCTCCGCAAGGCAGTGTGCTGACTTACGGCGCGCTGTCGCGCAGCGCCGCCGGACTCGCGCCGGACAGCGTCGAGCCGATCCTGAAGACGGCAGACAACTACCGCATCGTCGGCAAGCCGACGCGCACCGTGGATGCACGCAATCTGGTCAGCGGACGCACGCGCTACGCCATCGATGAGTTCCTGACCGGCGCACTGGTCGCCGTGGTGCTGCGCTGCCCGCATCTGGATGGTCACCTCGAAAGCGTCGATGACAGCGCGACGCGCAAGATCACCGGCGTGCGCGACGTCATCGCGTTCGACGGGCCTGCCGCCGACCAGGATCGCGATGGCGTGCTCGCCGCCGGCATCGCCGTGCTCGCCGACAACACCTGGGCTGCGCTGCAGGGGCGCGACGCGCTCAAGCCTGTCTGGTCGCAAGGTCCATGGGCCGAGGAATCGAGCGCCACCTTGACCGCGTCTGCGCACGCCTTGCTCGATGCAGCGGTCGATGGCATCGCGGCTCGCGAGGAAGGCGATCTGGCAACCTCGCGCAAGCGCGCGCGTCACCAGATTTCGGCACGCTACGAGCTGCCGTTCCTCGCCCACGCGACGATGGAACCACCGGGGGCACTGATCGAACTGCGCGAGAACAGCGTGTTGCTGGTTGCTGCGTTGCAGGATCCGGACGGTGCCTCTCGGTTGATCGCGTCGATGACAGGCATCGCGCGCGTCAGCATCGAGATCCGCCTGCCGCGTTCCGGCGGCAGTTTCGGCCGGCGCCTGAGCAACGATTACGTCGCCGAAGCAGTGACGATCGCGCAACGTGCGCAGAAGCCGGTAAAGCTCGTGTGGACGCGCGAGGACGATCTTGCCAACGACTTCTATCGCCCGTTCGGTGTGCACGCGATGAGTGCGACGCTCGATCGCGCCAATCGGGTCGCCGGCTGGATGCACCATTGCGCAGCGACGCCGTTGAACGTTCGCAACAGCGCGCGACGCGACGATCCGGCGTGGCGCGACTGCCTCGAACCCGACGCGTTTCCGGCCGGTCTCGTCGCCAATCTCGACAAGCGCTTCCATGCACTCGTTTCCGGCATGCCGCGCGGCAGATGGCGCTCCGGGGGGCATGCATTCCATGCGTTCGCCACCGAGAGTTTCATCGACGAAATCGCGTTCGAGGTCCGTCGCGATGCCGTCGCGATGCGTCTCGAGATGCTCGGTGAGCCGCGCGAGATTGCCTACTCGGGTCTCGGCGGACCGGTATTCGACACCGGGCGCATGGCCGAAGTGCTGCGCCAGTGCGCCGAACGCATCCAGTGGAACACGCGGCGTGGCGACGGTCGGGGTGTCGGCATCGCCTGCCACTTCACCGATGGCGGCTACGCTGCGCACGCCTTCGAGATTTCGATGCAGGGCGAAAACGTGCGCATCCATCGCGCCGTTTGCGTGGTCGATGTCGGTCGCGTGATCAACCCGCTCGGGCTCGAGGGCCAGGTCATCGGCGCCACGATCGATGGTCTGTCGACCGCACTGAACCTCGCCATCACGGTCAAGCAGGGTCGCGTACAGCAGGGCAATTTCACCGACTACCGGCTGTTGCCGATGCGCGGAACGCCGGAGCGCTTCGATGTGCACCTGATCGAATCGTCACGCGACCCGGTCGGTGGCAGTGAAGTCGCCATCGCCAGCGTCGCACCCGCTCTGGCCAATGCGATATTCGCCACCACTACCGTGCGCATCCGCAAGCTGCCGCTGATGCCCGAGTTGCGGCGCATGCTTTAGGCGTATAGCGAATCGCGACTGAAGTCGCTCCACACACGACTGGAGTCGCTGCCGCAGCAGCGATTACCGCTATTGCGTACGTTCAGGCTGCTCCTCGCCGACGGTAGACGGCAGTCGACGCATCGGTGGATCGGCGCGCATGCGCTTGAGCTCCTCGATCGTCACGCGGGGTGACGGCCCCCAGCCGCAGCCGCCGAGGATGAGCAGGAACTCGCAGGTGATGCGCGTCCCACCTCGGGTGTCCCAGCTCTTCCGCCAGGATTTCTCGACCATCGCGCTCTTGAGCCATTCGAGCGGCATCAGCTCGTCGTCGTGCGGATCCCAGTCGCGCTCGAACATGGTCGGCGTGTACGGCAATGGCGAGCGGTGGGTCATCGGGTTCACCGCGAACGGCGCGTCCTTCCTGCGGGATCCGAACGCCGCCGGGTCGGGGTCCCCCTGCTCGATCGGCAGGAACACGCTGCCATCGCTGCGGAACAACCTGACGTCGCTGGGCGCGTCCGCTTCTTCGGGTGCGGCAGCCGTCATCGACGAAAGCGTTTGGGCCACCGCAGCCGCTGCGCTCGCTGCGGCCGATGTCGGATTTCGCGTGGCCACTGGCACCTGCTGCGATGTCGGCATCGGCGCGGTGGGCGCCGACGGCGGCGGTTGTTGCGCGACCGGCACATCGATCAGGCGCAGTTCCATCACCGTCTCGACCGCCGCAGCCACCGGCATGCTCGTCTGCACGCGCATCCACTCGCGCAAGCCGAGCACGATGAGAATGTGCAATCCGATGGCGATCGACAAGGCAAGACGAAATCGCCGTCGAACGTCGATCTCCTGGCTCGATCTCGTGATTGATGCGTGATTCGAGTTCAGGATGGCGGGTCGCAACCGTCTGCCGCACGCTGCGCTTTCTGCGCCGCACGCTCCTCGATGCCGGCGCGATCGGCGAGCCCGATCCAGCTGAGGTATTTGCGCGAGACGCTGTCGCCGAGCGATTCGTCGCGACGGAAACTGTCGGCGAAGCGCGTGCGCTCGCAGTCGAGCGGATTCTCGCCGCGGCGCTGGATCTCGGCCCAGGCCGCCTTGCCTGCTTCCTGCGGATTGTCCGCCTTTGCCGGGCCGGTACGCTCGACCGTTTCCGGCAAGCGCAACGATCCATCGGCGTTGAACAGACGCGGCGCGGCGTCGCCGGCGGCACCGATTCGTGCTCCCGGTTGCGCACTCGCCGCGGGATCCGGCGGTGGCGGCGTGATCCGCGTCCTGGGCGGCGCGATGATGATGCGTGACGGTCGTCGCTCGAAAACCGCCGGCTGTGGCTCATCGGGTATCGGCAGCGCGTCGACCGGCTCGATCACGGTGACCTGGATTGCCGCGCTCTCACTCTGCGCATACGGCGAGACCACCATCACCACGTGCAAGCCGGCGAGCAATCCCGCGTTGAGCAGCAGCGCGAGAACGCCGATCGCGATGGCGACCTGGCGACGTACGGTCAGCGCATGCCACAGCCGTTCGCGATCGCGCAGGCGATCAGCGAAGTCGGCGGCAACTGTCTGATTCGCGTCGTCGGTCGGCGCGATGGCGGGTATGGCCATTCAATATGCGGTCGGGGCGCGGCAGGGCGCCGTCGCGGCGCAGCATACCGAGCGCGCGCTAAACCGCCGTTAAGGATTCGAATGCGGTGAACATCGCGCGCGCCGACTCTGCAGAAACTCCACGAGCCCGCGCACTGCGGCAGTGGATCAGGTGGCGCTCGCCGTCTTGCGCAGCAACCACTTCGCCGCGTGCGCCGCGACATCGGCAGCGCGCGTGCCAAGCAATGGTCCGACATGGCTGCAGCCGACGAGACGTTCGTGGTCGGCACCCAGACGCACCGCGAGCGAACGGCTGACGATCGGCGGCACATCGTCGTCAGCCGCGCTGGAGAACACGAGAATCGGGCATGCGGGGTCATCGACTGCAATACCCGCACGCGCCTCGCCAAGAGCAAGACCGGACTCGTCGCGCCAGCGACGAAATGCGTAAAGCACTGCCGCATCGTCGGCATCGGGCATCGCGCGTCGCGTGCTTGCCAAAGACCGCTGACTGCCCCAGGCAACGAGCGCCGGATACGCTTCGCCCAGCGGTTTCGACATGAGCCCGGCCGGCGGCATCGGATTGACGAGAACGAGGGCACTCGCACCTGCCTGCGCTGCCACCGAGAGTGCGAGCAGTCCGCCGAGACTGGCGCCGATCAGAACGAGGCCGACACCGTCGGACCGCGCGTCGGCGGCCCAGCCTGCGACCTGTTGGCGGTAGTCCCGGAACGAGGTCCGCTCAATCGCGAGCGAATGCGCGTGCAGGTCGAACGCGCTCGCAGCGATGCCGTGGGCCGCCAGAACACGAATCCACACGTTCCATTGCCAGCCGCCGGCGCCCGCTCCGTGCACGCAAACCGCATGCAACGACGTCGGCGCAGATGTCGCGCGCGTGATCACCGCGTGTCCACTCCAAAGGTCGCCGGCCACCCGCCGAGATGCCTCTACAGTATCGTGAAGTGCACCGAGCATGTGCACGACTGGCACACGCTGCGCGCTTGCAGCACCGCGGCTATTCCGCGAAGGTTGCAGGCACCTCCCCGGGATGCTCTGATCACGTCTGCGCGGGCGGCATGATGTCGACAAGGTTCGCCCGGTAGTGTGCGTGGCGCCACGTGGGATGGTGTCGTGAGCAAGCCGCGCGCCGGCGCGAGGGCCTTGTGGACATCACCTCCGGCATTGGGTTCAAAAGGTTGGGCCGCCCTGCCTGCGCAGACGTGATCAGGGTATTCCCAGGGGAGCGGCAACAGCATGCGTGCAGCGATCGATCGACGACGTTTTCTTTGCGCTCTCGGTGCGCTGGCCAGCGCGCCGGCATGGTCACATGCCCTCGCGGCATCACCGAGGGACGCGACACGATGGCGCGGATACGCCGACAGCGTGATCATTGATGGCCTCGGCGGACCCGGCGAGTACAGTGCACCGTCAGGATCACCGCTCAGTGCGAAAGCCCTTTCCGATGTGCGTGCGTCGGGACTGACCGCCGTCAATGTGACGGTCAGCGGTGTCGGCAGCTATGCGCGAGACAGCGAGCAGACGATCAGTGCAATCGCCTACTGGAACGCGCAGATCGCGGCGCATCCGCAAACCTTGTTGCAGGTGCGCAGCTCCAGTGACATCGACACGGCCAAGCGCGATGGCACGCTCGGACTGATCTACGGTTTCCAGGACGCGACGCCGATCGGCGAGGATCTCGATCGCGTCGCGCTGTTCGACAACCTGGGCGTGCGCGTCTTCCAGCTGACCTACAACCGGCGCAACCTGGTCGGCGATGGTTGCCTTGAACCGGGCAATGCCGGCCTCAGTGCGTTCGGACGGCAACTGGTCGAACAGCTCGACGCACGCCGCCTGCTGATCGATCTTTCGCACGCCGGCGAGCGCACGACGCGCGAATCGATTGCCGCGGCCAGTGGTCCCGTTGCGATCACGCACACCGGATGTGCGGCACTCGCGTCACTGCCGAGGAACAAGACCGATGCCGAACTGAAGGCACTCGCGGACAAGGGTGGCGTGGCCGGCATCTACCTGATGCCGTTCCTGCGCAGCGAGGGTCAGCCGGATGCCGCCGACCTCATCCGCCACATCGAGCACGCGGTCAATGTCTGCGGCGAGGATCACGTCGGTATCGGCACCGACGGCATGATCTCGCCCGTCCTGTTCGACGATGCGTTCCGCCGCAAGCACACGGCCGACGTCGAGAACCGTCGAGCCCGCGGGATTTCGGCGCCAGGCGAGCGCCCCGACGTCTACACGTTCCTGCCCGACCTCAACGAAGCCGACCGCTTCTCGCGCATTGGCGCGTTGCTCTCCGCGCGCGGCCATGCCGAACCGCGCATCGGCAAGATCCTCGGCGGCAATTTCCAGCGCCTGTTCCGGACCGTTTGGAGCAGGCCATGAGGAAACTTGCGAAAATCTTCGCCGCTGCCGCGTGCTGCACCGTCTCGGCCTGCGCGGCGACCGGCACACCGGCATCGCGCGATGGTGCCGATGATGTCGAGTTCCACGCACTCCCGACCGGCCCGCTCGGTGAGTTGCCGTTTTCCGAGTCGGTACGTGTCGGCAACATGCTCTACCTTTCTGGCGAACTGGGCACCGATGCCGAAGGCAAGCTGGTCAGCGGCGGCATCGAAGCCGAGTCGCGCCAGATGATGGACAACATCGGCGCCAAGCTGACACGACGCGGCTCGTCATTCGATCAGGTCGTGCAATGCACGGTTGCGCTCGTCGACATCAACGAGTGGCCCGCCTTCAATGCGATCTACCGGACCTACTTCAGCAAGCACTATCCCGCCCGCATGGCCTTCGCTGCCTCAGGCCTCGCCCTCGGCGCGCGCATCGAGTTGCAGTGCAATGCCCATGTGCCGGGGAATGGGGATTAGGGATTGACTGCGTTTTCCGATCTCGCGCTCGAACATCCGCAGCGAACGAAACATCGACTGCTGGCTGCGATTGCCGGTTCCCGGCGTTCAGCGCCCGAACGGCTTGCGCAGGCGGCTCATCAGGCCGGACAAGCCGGAATCGATCGGACTGGCCGAATGCCGCGGCGCGCGCGGCGTCCACTGCAGCCAGCCGATCGCGTCGTAGGCATTGACGACATCGAACACTTCACCCATTTCCGCGGCGCTCGTGGCGACGATCTCATGCAGGCGCAATGGCTGCATCATGACCGTGGAAATGCGCGACAGGCGCGGGTAATCGCGACGGATCTCGAGCCAGCGCGTCAACTGGTATGTGCCACCCGGATCGAGATGTGGCGCCAGCCTGCCGCCCGACTTGAGCATGACGTCGAGCCATACCAGGCGCGCATACGGCTGCGCTGGCTGCGACTGGCGGATCAGCCCAATCTCCGCGCTGGTCAGGATTCGCCAGTCGGTGCGCCGGGGCATCTCGCGGCAGTACACCTCAAGTGCACCGAGGGTCTTCTCACAGTGAAACATCTGGTTCTTCGGATCGAGCGTCAATACTGCCTGGTCGACCCACGCGATCTGTGCAGGGCCGCCGAGCAGGTCGCCGGCGAGGAAGGCGCGCAACGGATGCGGTGTGCGATCTTCACCGATCGAGCGCTTCGACGGTGGCAGCAGGTTGCGTACGGCTTGCGCGGCATTCGGCTTGCGCTCGGGTTCGCGTTCGGAGCGGGCCTCGCTTCGGCGGGTCGAGCCACCGCCATCTTCGATTCCGACAGAATCGTCGTCGAATCGCGGCGCACGCACATTGGCGAATGGATCGAGCAGGGGATCGCCACGGATAAGTTCATCGAGACCGACGGCGACTTCACGCTTCGGCGGCGCCATCGACGGCACGGTGTCGTCTTCTGGCGCTCTGACCGGGCGCCGCACGACCGACGTCGGCTCGGGCTCGACGCCGTAGTAGAAGTCCTGCCGCTGAGGCACGATCTCGTTCGGCACCTCGACAGCGACCGTAACCTGGTTGAGTACGGCGACCACCGTCGCTGCACGCAGCGGCCGATACAAGGCGAGATCGCCTTCCGGGTCGGTGCCGGCGTCACACAACAGCGCGACGCGGATTCCGGAAGTCTGCGCGCGCACGCGCGCCATCTGCCCGGAGAACTCGCCGACATCGACAACGACAAGGTCGGCGCCGACCTCCGAACCCCAGCGCCATGTGTTGGTGAGATCGCCGGCGGCTTTGCGCATGAGCAGGCGCAGGTGCGCGACATCCTCGTCGGAAGCACCCACTGCAGCGATCGTCTTGTCTGTTGCGAGTCCCACCCGAAGCTTCCCGTAAGCGTCTGCTTGCTGCACCGCCTGCAATCAATGCAAGCTCCAAGCCAGATTACTCCGTGATACCCGTCTCCCCCGACCCGGTGGTGCGCGCCCGCTCTCCCGGGGACAGCGCTTGAGTCTTGCGCTAGCGTGCAACCTCGAATGTCCCGGCGTCAATGCGAAGCGTGAAGGAAGCTTCGTATCGTGCGGATTCTGTTCAGGTTCAGCGTGTCACGCCGACGCTTTCGGCTTGCGCTTGGGCCTCAGCATTGTTCCCGAGCACGACGCGGCACCACATCTGCACGCCCAAATCCGCTTGAGACGCGGGGTCATGCGTTCGCCGAGGGTAATGCCGTAGTCGTAGGTCAACTCTTCGCCGGCGCGTATCGGGCGGATCGATTCGATGATGACCCGATCCTTGCGCGGCGCGTGGTCGGCACTCTCATGCAGCACGGCGCGGCAGTTCGGCTCGCAACTGTGGTTGATCCATCGGGCCATGTTGCCGTCGACATTGGCATCGATCACGTAACGGTCATTGAGCGTGAACAGGAAGGTATGACCCGACTCGGTCGTGCCACCGTACGAGCGGTCGGCCTGTGCATGCGTGAGTCGACGGCCCTGGTATTCGACCAGTTCGGTTTCGGTCGCGATGTCGACACTGGCAAAGACGCCATTGCCATGGATCGGTGAGCGGCGCTGCTGAATGCGACGGGTCATGATGCGCGGGGGCTGCCATGGAAAAATGCGGGCAGGCATCATAGCGGTTCGCCACGCCAATGTGACTTTGCGCGCCGCATGCAAGGTCACGCACTTCCCCGCAAGGACGGGCACACGCATGCATCGAGGACACCGCGCGATCGTCTCGTTGCTCGTGATCGGCCTCGCGGTCGGTTACGCCGCGATCGAACGCGGTCTATGGCGAAGTGACAGCAACGTCGGCGACGCGCCCGCGCGATCCGGCGACGCGCCCGCCAGCGCATTCGACTACTACCTGATCGCGCTGTCATGGTCGCCGAGCTATTGCGAGAGCAATCCCGACGATCGCGAGCAATGCGGCACGCGCGGCTACGGCTTCGTACTGCACGGCCTGTGGCCGCAGTTCGAGAACAGCGGCGGGCCACGCGACTGCACCGGCTCTGGCCAGCCGGATCGCGACACCGTCGCGGCTGCCCTGGCCGTCATGCCGAGCCGACGCCTCGTTGCCCACCAGTGGCGCGCACACGGCCGCTGCAGCGGGCTCGATGCAGGCGATTACTTCGAGATGGCCGACCGCGCCTATGCGAGCGTGCGCATCCCGCCACCGTTCACGCCGCCGGCCTCGCCGCGCGCGATGCCGGCCGCAGCGATCGAACGCGCCTTCGCAGAAGCCAATCCAGGCCTCGATCGCACCATGTTTGCGGTCGTCTGCCGTCGCCGTGATCTCGCCGAAGTGCGCATCTGTGTCGATCGCAACCTCGCCTTTCGCGCCTGCGGCAACGGCGTGCGCACGCGCTGTCCGCGCGACGTCGACATCCGCATACCCGCATCGCGTTGAACCGGTGTCAGCGCGCCGCTGCCTCGAGTTCCTTGCCGAAAAGCAGCTGCGTCTTCAGGCGCGCGTAGCGTTCACGATCGTAGAAGCGATGCGCGTCCTCGCGCAGGACGTTGCTGCGCACGCGAATACGCGCGCAACCATGCTCGCTGGCCCAGTTTTCGGCGGCGCGCACGAGCGTCGCGCCAATGCGTGCCCCGCGATGGCCGGCGTCGACAATCAGGCCGAGGATCTCGGCCTGTGCATCATGCGTCAGCGTGGCGGACATCGACACCGCGATCCAGCCGCACACGAGGACGCCCGTCTGTGCCACCAGCACCTCATCGTGCACGCCCCGGCGCAAGGCCTGCAGCCTTGGCAGCATGTGCGCGACGCTGACCGGATAACCGAGTTGCCCGGCCAGCGTGGCGAGCACGGCAGCGTCCGCATCGACTGCCGGACGCACCGTGACTGCCGCTGACCGATCCTCAGCCACGATCGGGCTCAACAGCAGCCGTCGCCGCCCTTGACCGTGTGCGCGTGGGTCGCCGCCACGCCCTGGGTCAGCCCCTTGCCACTGGCGACGTGATGATCGGCGATGACCTTGGCGACGCACGCGCTGACCCGCTTGCCGGTCGGAATGTGCAGAAATTCGTTTGGCCCATGCGCATTCGAATGCGGTCCGAGCACGCCGGTGATGAGGAACTGCGCACCGGGAAACTTCTCGCCGAGCATGCCCATGAACGGAATCGAGCCGCCCTCGCCCATGTACGCCGGCGGCGGGCCGAAGAACGTGCGCGATGCTTCATCGACCGAGGTCTCCAGCCACTCGGCCATCGCCGGCGCATTCCAGCCACTGCCAGCCTTCTCGACCGTGAACGTCACTTTGGCGCCATACGGCGGGTCGCTTTCGAGCAGCGCCTTCAGGTGTTCGCCGGCCTTGACCGCATCGGCAGTCGGCGGCAGGCGCAGGCTCAGTTTGACCGCGGTGAACGGCCGCAACACGTTGCCGGCGGAATCGAGCGCCGGCATGCCATCCATGCCGGTTACCGACAGCGCCGGTCGCCATGTGCGGTTGAGCACGAGTTCGGTCAGGTCCTCTGCCATCGGTCGCATGCCGGGAAGCAACGGAAACTTCGAGTAGACGGCGTCGCCAAGCACCTCGGATCCGCGTCTGGCCTGTGCGAGTCGCTGCGATGGAATCTCGACGTGGAAATCCTCCGGCAGGATGCGCCCGCTGTCGACATCCTCGAGACGCATGAGCAGCTTTCGCAGAACGCGGAAACTCGAGGCGACCACGCCGGATGCATCACCCGAATGCACGCCTTCTTCAAGCACATCGACGCGCAGGTTGCCGCCGGTCATGCCGCGCAACGAAGTGGTCAGCCACATCTGCTCGTAGTTGCCGCAGCCGGAGTCCAGGCAGACGATCAGTGACGGCTTGCCGATGCGTTCGGCAAGATGATCGACGTAGTACGGCAGGTCGTAGCTGCCCGATTCTTCGCAGGCCTCGATCATGACCACGCATCGCGAATGGGCAATGTTCTGTGCCTGCAGCGCGAGGATCGCGGCCAGCGAGCCGAAAATCGCATAGCCGTCGTCGGCACCGCCGCGACCGTAAAGACGATCGCCTTCGATGACGGGTTTCCACGGTCCGAGATGATCGGCCCAACCGGTCATTTCCGGCTGCTTGTCGAGATGGCCGTAGAGCAGCACGCAGTCATCGCCACTGCCGGGGATCTCGATGAAGATCAGCGGCGTGCGGCCCTCAAGACGCACCACGTCGATTTTCATGCCGGGGATCGGTTGCCCGCGCGCCCAGTTCTCCATCAGCGTGACGGCCTGGTCCATGTAGCCATGCTCGGCCCACTTGGCGTCGAACATCGGCGACTTGTTCGGTATGCGGATGTAGTCAACCAGTTGCGGAACGATCTGCGTGTCCCAGAGGCCGCCGACGTATTCGTTGATCTCGCGTGAATCCATGGTGTTCCGCCTCGCGCAATGCGATCGATGGAGAGTGCCTCGAGTTTACTCCGTCGGCGCCATGCACCCCGCATCTGCGGTAGGAAAATTCCTACAGCACGTGAGTTCGACCGCCTACGTCATCTCGCGACGTTTCACGATCGTGCGCGTGACGCCGTCCGTGGAGACTTTCCCCACCGGCAGCGCTTCGCTCCGGACACCCACAACACGGAGAACACACCATGAGCCTCAAGACCATCCTCGCTTCGCTGATCCTCTCCTGCGCCCTCATCCTGCCGGCCTTCGCCAGCGGCCCGGTCGACATCAATACCGCAGACGCCAAGACCCTTGCGGAAGGCCTCAACGGCATCGGCTTGAGCAAGGCCGAAGCGATCGTCGCCTACCGCGAAGAGAACGGCCCGTTCAAGAGTGCCGACGAGCTGGCCAACGTCAAGGGCGTCGGCGAGAAGACCGTCGAGCGCAACCGCGACCTTATCGAAGTCGGCAGCGTGCGCTCACGCTCGGCGACCGCCAAGGCGCCCAAGGCACCGACCGAAGACTGAACGCGGCAGCTCGGCAGGCAGGCACGTGCGCTGCGCACGGCCTGCCTGCCGCTGCATCCAGGCAGCACGGCCTGCGTCGATTCGAGTCATGCGGCTGCCCATTGGCAGCATGCTATTCTGCGCCCGCTCCCCGCCGGTGCGCCCATGATCCTTCCGCGTTATCACATCGGCCCATCCGGCATCGCCGGTGCCGGGCAAGGTCTTTTCCTCGATGAAGCGGTACAGCGCGGCAGCGTCGTGATTGCGCCCGATGCAATACCGCGCACCTGGACGTTCGCACAGATCCTCGAGATGCCCGACGCCGCCGCGCAGTTGCCGGCGACCGTGCGCTGGTTCGAGGACCGCTATACGGTCTCGCCAGACTGGCCTGACGAGTGCTTCGTCAATCACGCCTTCGCGCCAAGCGGACTCTGGCATCTCGGCTTCATCTTCGCCGTCGAGGACCTCGACGCCGGTACCGAGATCACGGTCGACTACCGTCATCTGCTGGCTCCGGGACAGGAAGAGGATTTCCGCGATGCCATCAGCGGTGAACGCATTGTCGGCTTAAGCTGGAACGAAAGCCTTGCGGCGTCCACGCAGGCCTTGCTCGGACTTCTTGGAACAACCAAACCCCATGCTTGAAATCCCTGTCCTGATCACCGATCGGCTGCGTCTCACCGCACTCGGCGAAAAGCATTTCGAGCCCTATGCCGACATGCTCGCCGACGAAAGCACGACACGCTTCATCGGCGACGGCCAGCCGCTCGACCGCATGAACGCGTGGCGCTCGATGGCAATGCTGCTCGGGCACTGGGTATTGCGCGGCTACGGCATGTGGGCCGTGGAGCTGAAGCAGACCGGCGAGTTCGTCGGCCGGGTCGGCCTGCACAATCCCGATGGCTGGCCCGATCTCGAAGTTGGCTGGATGCTGCGGCCCGAGTTCCGTCGCCTCGGCTACGCCAGCGAGGCCGCACGCGCATCGTTGTCGTATGCCTTCGCGCGTCTCGGCGCCGAACGCGTGATCAGCCTGATCCGCGCCGAGAACACCGCGTCCGAACGCGTCGCGCGACGCCTCGGCGGTCGTCAGTCAACGACCATCGATTTTCTCGGCACCGCGACTCTCGTCTATTCGTACCACCGACAGGACGGGGTCAGCTGATCCGGATGCCTGCGCCTGCGCGCCTGCTGCGCGTCGCCGACTACCGGCGTACGCCCTGGAAAAACGGCGGCGGCTGGACGACACAAATTGCGAGCCATCCGTCGCTGCCGGATGAGCAAGGCGCCATCGGTGACTTCGATTGGCGCGTCAGCATCGCCGACATCGAGAGCAGCGGGCCATTCTCGACATTCGCGGACGTCGACCGCGAACTTGTGCTGCTGGCCGGAAACGGTATCGAACTCGATATCGACGACGATCCGCCGCGGCGGCTCGAACAGCGCTTCCAGCGTATCCGCTTCGCCGGCGAACAGCGCGTGCAGTGCCACCTGCTGGCCGGACCGACACGCGACTTCAACGTCATGGTCAGGCGCGGACGGGTGACTGCCGAGGTCATCGCCCGACCGCTGACGGGATCAATGCTGATTTTCCCGGAGCCGCACGTGACGTGGCTGATCCACGTCTTTGCAGGCCATGCGCGCGCACGCGCCGGCAAACAGGACATCGCTGCCGGACTCGGCGAAACCCTGCTCATCGAACACGACCAGGCGCAACTCGATCGAATCGTGATCGACGGTGCCGGCGAACTCGTGATGGCCAGGTTGGAGGATCTCGGCGCTCGCGATGCTGCGCAAGAAAGGCGTTGAGTCGCGATGCGACGTGGGAGCGAGTTCCCTCACGATTTTGCTGGCGTCGGAAGCGCCCGCGGTCGCTACGCCCATGACGCCCTGGCGTGCCGCATCGCGACTGAAGTCGCTCCCACGAAACCAGACTCGCCGCTTGCTTGAAAAGCGCAGTGAACCTCAGGGTCATCAGCGATCGTCGCGCGAATAGATCCAGCCGTCCTCGACCTTGACCGGAAACTTCGCGGTCGGCTCGTAGGCCGGCGGGCACAGCGCGGCGCCGGTGCGCACGTCGAAGCGTGCGCCATGACGGATGCATTCAACCTCGTGGCCGATGATCGGTCCGCCGGTCAATTCGCCACCGTCATGCGTGCAGACATCCTCGATTGCATACAGCTCGCCGTCGATATTGAAGACTGCGATCGCGGTATCGCCGTCCCAGCCGGTCTGCACCTCACCCGGCAACAATTCTGCGCTGTGGCAGATGCGTACCCAGGTCGTCATCGGGCGTCCGGCACCAGTTCGCCGGCAGCGACCATCGCGCAGATTTTTTGCACGTCGCCATCCATCGCACGATCGCGACGCATGAAATCGATCCGTTCACGGATGCGCGCGTGAGCGGCGCGAACGGCATTGCCTGCATGGAAGTCACCGGTTTCGCCGAGTGCCGCCATCAGTGAGCGCACCTCGTCGACGAACCCGGCGTAGTGCGCGCTGTCCTCGCGCGGTGCGCCGTGTACTTTGGCTGCCAGCGCGTGCCAGTCGCCGCGCTCGGCGAGTCGTCGCGCAGCGTTGAGCATGTCCTGGCGGTACTCCAGCGCCTGCGCGGCCGTGTAGAGCTCAAGGGCGAGCACATGAGCGAGATCTTCGGTCATCTCGAGCACGTGGCGTGCTTCGTTGGTACCCATCGACACATGATCTTCCGCATTGGCACTGGTCGGAATCGAGTACACGCAGGCCGGATGCGCGCGCGTGGCGAGGTCGTTGACGAGCGCTGCAGCGGTGTATTGCACGATCATGAAGCCCGAGTCGGTCGCGTCCTCGTTGCCGATCAGGAACGCCGGCAGGCCATCGTTGGTGGCCGGATCGACGAGCTTGTTGAGGCGCCGCTCGGAAATCGACGCCAGCACCGGGATCGACGCCTTGACGTAACTCATCACGAGCGCCAGCGGCATGCCGTGGAAGTGTCCGGCCGAGATGACCTGGTCTTCGATCACGCGCGCATCAACGGCATCCGGGAATATCAGCGGATTGTCGGTGACCGCATTGAGCTCGATGTCGATGACGCGGCAGGCCTGCGCCCATGCATCGCGCACGGCGCCGTGCACCTGCGGCATGCAGCGCAGGCAATAGGCATCCTGCGGCTGATGCTTCTTGCCACCCTTGAACGGCAGGAAACGTTGATAGAACGCTTCGCGTCCGTGACGTTGCGATGGCGGCACGTAGTCCCAGGCGATATCGAAACGCTGAGCCTGATCCTCGACGTCGGTCCACGCCTCGGCCGTCCATGTGCGAAAGCGCGGCACGAGGTGATACGGAATATCGACCAGCGTCGAGCCGTCAATCAACGCGCGCATTCCTGCAGCGGTATCGACCTGCCCGGGATGCGGTCGCAGCGCATGCACCTCTTCACGCATCGCACCGCTGCGGCCGGCGAACGCGTCGAGGGTCATCGCCGCGGCGAGATCGGCAGTCGCCAGCAGCGAATCGATGCGCGCCAGCGCGAGCACGGCGGTTGCCAGCATCTGTGCGGTGCCGTTGTTGAGCGCGAGACCTTCCTTGAACGACAGGCGGATTGGCGCGATGCCGGCGTGTTCGAGTGCCTGCGCGCCGGGCATGCGCTGGCCATCGACGAATGCCTCGCCACCGCCGAGCAGCACGATCGCCAGATGCGACAGCGGCGCCAGATCGCCACTCGCGCCGACCGAGCCCTTCTCCGGTATCACCGGCACGACGCCGCGATTGAGCAAGGCAGTCAGCGCCTCGAGAGTCTGCACACGGATGCCCGAGTGACCGCGCAACAGCGTGTTGATGCGGATCGCGAGCATCGCGCGCACGACATCGGCGCCGAGCGGCTTGCCCACGCAGACCGCATGCGTGATGACGAGATTGTGCTGCAGTTCCTCAAGCAGGCTGCCGGAATGCGATTCAGGATTGCCGCCCGGCAGTTCGTCGCGCGCTCGATGCGCACCGAGAAGCTTGTCGGCATTGCTGCCGAACCCGGTGGTCACACCGTACACCGGCTCCCCGCAGCTGACCTTCTCCGCAAGGAAATCGGCCGCATGCTGGACTCGCTCGAGTGCCGCCGATGCGAGCGTGACAGCACGGCCATTCGCGGCAACCTCGACCAGCTGCGCGCGCGTCAGCAGTGATCCATCGAGCTCGATGGTCATGCACGAGTTCCCATCGCGGCGGCCTGTTCGAGTTCGACGCGCAGCGTCTTCACCAGCTCCGCACGCGTGACCTCGAACTGGTCCTCGCGGCGCAGGTCCTTCACCGCAACGGTATGGTTCGCGATCTCGTTGTCGCCAAGCACGAGCACGAATCGGATGCCGGCGCGATCGGCGTACTTGAACTGCTTGCCGAGCTTGGACGGCTCCATCACCACTTCGGTATTGATGCCGGCCGCGCGCAACTCGCCGGCGAGCGCGAGATACGCCGGCAGCTGGGCCTCGTCCATTTGCGTGATCAATGCCTGCACCGAACTGGTGGCCGTGCCGATCAACTTCGCCTCACGCAGCTGCCAGTACAGGCGCGTGGCGCCGATCGATATGCCGACGCCTGGCAGTTTCGACTTCGTGTAGTTGCCGGCGAGATTCTCGTATCGACCGCCCGAGCAGATCGAACCGATCTGCGGGTGCTCGTTGAGCGTGGTCTCGTAGACGGTGCCGGTGTAGTAGTCGAGTCCGCGCGCGATCGACAGATTGAGTGCGAAATGCGATTCCGGCACGCCGAACGCCTTGACCAGGCCGAGCACCTCGCGCAGTTCGTTGCGACCCTGCTCGAAGGTGTCGCCGCCGCTGCCGAGGGCATCGAGCTTTTGCAGCGCATCGGCCAGCGAAGTCGAACGTACTTGCACGAAGTCGAGGATCTTGCCGATCACCGCCGCATGCAGCGCGAAGGCCTCGCTGGCCAGCGTCGCGCGCACTGCATCGGCGCCGCGCTTGTCGAGCTTGTCGACTTCGCGCAGCACGGCCATCTGCGTGTCGCTGTCGGCAATGCCGAGTCCTTCGAACCAGCCGCGCATGAGCCGGCGGTTGTTGAGCTGGATCGTGAACGGCCCGATCGCGAGTGCGCGGAACACGCTGTAGATCGTCGCCGGCAGTTCGGCGTCGTAGCGCACCGACAGCGCGTCCTTGCCGATCACGTCGATATCGCACTGGTAGAACTCGCGGAAACGTCCGCGCTGCGCACGTTCGCCGCGGTAGACGCGCTGCATCTGGTAGCGGCGAAACGGGAAACTCAAGTCGTGCTCGTGTTCGGCGACGTAGCGCGCCAGCGGCACGGTGAGGTCGAAGCGCAGCGCCTGGTCGGGCTTCTCGCCTTGCTCGAGCGAACCGGTCGACTGCACGAAATACACCTGGCGCTCGGTTTCGCCGCCGGACTTGGTCAGCAGCACGTCGGCGAACTCCATCACCGGCGTCTCGATCGGCAGGAAGCCGAAGCGCTCGAAGTTGCTGCGGATCGTGTCGAGCATGCCCTGGAACGCGATCTGGTCGAGCGGCAACAATTCGAGCACGCCAGGCGGCGTGCGGGCGGGTGTCAGGGCCATTGGAATCCTCGGAAAATCAACCGCGGCGCCGGTTTGCGGCGCATGCGAACGGGCCGCCTAGATTAGCAGATGCCCTGCTCCGGCCCGAATGGATCGTTGCGCTGCAGCGGCCCCGCGGCTATCATTCGCGCCCCGCCACGGCGGGCCTGTCGGGGTGTAGCTCAGTCTGGTAGAGCGCTACGTTCGGGACGTAGAGGTCGCAGGTTCGAATCCTGTCTCCCCGACCAATTTGTTCGATGTCGCCACTCGAATCCGGCCACGCAGCAGCATGGCGCCATCTCAGACACAGTGGCCTCCGGTGCGCTTGCGTATGACTTTTCGCGCGCGGATTGGCGTCTCCGCGAACCAGCGCTCTGGACTGTCGTGCATCCGGCGTTGCTGCAGGTGCATGTCGGCGATCGCCGCTTCCTCAGGCGCGCAGGTGCTGGTGTTTCGCGCCTCGACCAACTCACGGATTGCAGTGTGCGCATTGACCGGGATCCGCCGAGACCGGGTCCGATATCGCCTTCACCTCGACGTGCTCGCAGCGCAGGCAAGACCAGACCTCGTTCTTCGCCATGGCGGTCGGCATTCGGCACCACGAACACGGACGTCCCGGCTGTCGCTGCGTGATCCAGTAACCCGGTGTTTCGCAGACCGGGCAACACGACTGCACGCGCGCAAGCAGATCACGCGCTGCGCGTTCGATGGTGCGCATGCGGGTCGGATTGGCAAAGGCGCGCAGATCGTTTTCGACAGACACCAGGCGATTGTCTGCCTGCACCTGGCATGCCTCGAAACACGCCTTCAATCGATCCCAGTCGGCAATGTCCTTGTGAATCCGCGGATCGTCCTGATCCTGCGGGCGAAGGATCAACCGGTGTTGCGGAAAGCCGTTGCGCTGCGCATACGCATGCACGTCGGTCCATTCGCCCGTTCGCAGCTGGCCGCTGCAGGCGAAATCCTCGGCCAGGCCAATGACTTCGATGCCGAGCCGGTCATCGATCAGCAACAGCAGCTCGATGTTCCACGGAACCAGACCGGTCACACGATCAGGGCCGAAGCTGCCTTCACTGGCCAGACCAAGTGCCCGACCCGACAGCTCGATGGCCTTGCGTGCCTTGCGGCGGGCAGCGTCGAGTTGCGTACCCGGGCGGGCGATGTCACGCGTGAAGGTTCCGAACTGATCCGTATCAAAACCGCTGACGTGCTCGATGACGCAGCACAGGCCGGCTTCGAGCACCGGCCCGATCACCTGCTCCTTGCCGTGCCGGGTCAGCAGCGCGATGGTCTGGTCTGAATAATCCGATGCTGGTGGCATCACGCACCTGACAACGGCACAGCCAGCCATTCGCCGCGTTGATACCGGGTAAAGCCGGATGCTTCGAAACGCCACAGATGCAGCCAGCCGTTGTCGAGCAACTGCTGGATGATCGGGTGCCTGCCGATCACGGCAGCAATCGACGGCGTTGGCGCATCGATGATGACGGTCAGCCGCAACGGCTCGTGCCTCCAACGCTCACCGTCGTGCAGGGACTGTCGTGCAAGGCCGATGCGCAGATCACCGCCATTGCCTTCGAAGACGCCGATGTTTCCGCCAACCACGTTGTGCAGCAGCTTGTTGCCGCTGCCAAGATGCATCGGGTCGCAGGTCGATGCGTGGTACTGCCAGTTGATCCAGTGGGTGACCAGCATCGGCGCGGTCATGAGCAGTTCGAGCACGCCGAGATCGCTGTCGTGGCGGGCGTCGTAGTCGTGCAGGAAACAGCGCCCGTCGAGCGACGTTCCGCGCGTGCGATGGCGCGGCGCAATGACGAAAGCGGCGTTGTTCGCCAGGCCCCATTCGGGACGCGTCTGCGCACCGTCATTGGCACGATGGCGAAACCGCATGAGCAACGCGTCGGCCGTCAAGGTCGGATCAAGATCCAGTAACGGCGCACGCTCGCGGCGCACCTGGTCACCGGCACGCGTGAAGAGCGCATGCGCACGCTGCCAACGCGCGCGCGCCGCGGTCGGCAGCAGATCGAGATCGAAGCCTTCGATTTCGTCTGTGGTGGTGTTGTGCAAGGCGGCGACGAACCAGGTTTCATCGGAGATCGTGATGCCATTCGCGCGCAGCCCGACACGCACGACAGGTTCGTTGAGCAGTTGCGCGAGGCTGCGCGCGTTGACCTCGCCGGTCTGGCCACAGCACGCACCGCAGTCGAGTGCGGCAGCGTGGGCATTGTTGGCCGACTGACTGCCATGCCCGACCAGCAGTACCAGTGGCGCGAGATCCTGTTGCAGTCCCATCGCGTGCAGGACCCGGCTCGCCAGCGAAACCCTGGTATCGACATCCACGCCTGCCAGTTGTGGCCGGCAGGACGCGCGATCTCGCACGGCGAGCGCGTGAAGGTCGTCCCTCACCCTGCCGCGCGTGCCGGGACGCAGCCACCCGGCAAGTTGGCCGAGATAACCGAGCCCGGCCGATTCCACGAACGAAAACGCCGCGCCCGGCCATCGGCTGGCGGCACGCCAGCGATGCGAGATGGACAAGCGCATGCGACGCGTCTGCATGGCCTGCTTCGTCGCGGCGGCGTCGACGTCGCGATCCACTTCGCCGGCAGATCGGATGCGGTCAGTCACGTCCATCGAGGGCGCCAGCAATCCGGGCAGCTGCGGTCGTCTGGCCTCGGTCGCCAGCGGCGTATAAGCCACCGGCAAACCAAAGAAGCCGGCGAAGCCGAGGGTCTGGATCGTGGGGGAAAGCCCTTCGAGTGCGCGACGCAGGGGTTCGCTGCGCACGTCGATGCAGAATGCCGCCTGCATGTCGATCGCAGCAGGCGAGTCGGACTGGTTTGCTGGCCGCACGAGACACCGGGCCAGATCACGCTGATGTCCGACTTCGAGGGCGCCCTGCCAGACTTCGTCGGCGAGAAGGGATTCCTCGGCTTCCGCCAAGCGCGCGGGTGCTTCGCCCCATGCCTTCTGCAAGGCTGACAACGCCTGCGTCGACGCCGCGATGCCCTTGCATTCGAGCAAGACGGCGGCCCACGCCATGCGGATCGCCAGCAACTCGCGAAGGTGGACATCATCGCGCCCCTCGAGGCGGGCCTGCCAACCCAGGTAGGCGCACCACGACGCCCAGCCGTTGACCGTGAGGAGCACCGCTTCAAGGTAGTCCGCCCACACCGAAGGCGGCAGGCCGAGCCGCTGCAACACCCAGCACTCGACGTTGGCCCGATCATCAGGCAATGCGCCGAGTGCTTCTCCCAGATGCGGAATTCCCATCAGCATGCCGATGCCATGGTCATGCTGAAGGGTTTCGCGCCAGAACGCGTACAGGCCCTGCGCGCGTTGCGGTTGCCAGTCGGCCTGATGCTCGTCGAAATAGGCGGCGCAGGTCTGGCTCACCTGGTGCGTGATGGCCTGGCGCCACGACAAGCGCTGGTGACGCTCCGGATCGTCGTCAAGCACATCGATCAACAGCGGCAACTGCCGCCATGGCGGCGAATGCCGCAGGGCATCGAGACACTGACCGGAAGTCAGTCCCGTCGATCGTGCTGCAGGCAACTGCGCGAGCGCCTGGTCGAGATCGTGCAGGCTGATCCGTGCCTCGTTCCATGCATGCTGCTGGTAGGCGCGCGGAGGAAACACATCGATCGCCCCAAGCACTGCCATGCGCGCGGCCACTCGTCGGACCGGCATGCCGACGCGCGCCCAGTGCGGGTTGACCGCGATGGCACGATCCAGCGGCCAGGCGGGCGCGATCATTCCGCAGGCAAGCTCGCAGGCCGCCTCGATATCCACGCTGGGCGTGATCGCGCCTGCCGAGTGCACTCTGGCACCACTCGAAAACGTATCGCCGGCAGCATCACGCGACGCTTGGGTTTGCATTGACGCGTCCTCAACGGGTTGAAATAGGGGGGTTCACGGCCTGCGCCCGGATGCCCGCGGCTCGCGCGCGCGCTGGCGCCACCGAGGTCCAGCCGGCCGGCATGAGCCGCAGCGCGAGACGGGTGTACGCCTCATCCAGATAGAAGCCCGCGTAGCTCCAGCGTCGCCATGTCGCCAGGGCTTGCGGACGCAGGTGCAGGACGACCAGGCAGACGTACAGGGCTGCCATGCCGAACAGGGCGATCAGCCCGAGCATATGCTTTGGCTCGTCACGCAGACCCCACGGCAAGGCGTGCGCGAGGAGCGCGGCGCCGGCGAGTCCCGCAACCATCAGCACGCCGACCAGCGCCTGTGCGCCGAGGTCGCGAAACCCGGTGTGTGGCGAAGACAGCCACATGAGCGGCGCCCAGGCGAGTCCGAGGATGGCGCTCCACCACCACGGCCACGCGGCGGCGGTCGAGATCCACTGGACCGCCAGCACCGTCGCCACCGTTGCGAACGGAGCAGCAGCCAGACTGATGGCGGACGGCGAGGCGGCGCTGTGCATGGATTGAAGTCGGGTCTGTCGCAGGATCGTCGACGCTGACAGGAAGGCATGGGCCTTGTAGAGCGAATGCCCGATCAGATGCAGGGCGGCAAGCGTGTACAGGCCGAGGCCGCATTCGAGCAACATGAAGCCCATCTGAGCCACGGTCGACCAGGCGAGTCGCACCTTGATGCTGATGCGGGTCAGCATGACCATTCCTGCCAGCACCGCCGTGCCGAGGCCGACCGTCACCATCAGCACCTGCGCCATCAGCGCATGTTCGAGCAGCGGTGCGAAGCGGATCAGCACGTAGCCGCCCAGATTGACCACGCCGGCATGCAACAGCGCCGACACGGGCGTGGGCGCTTCCATCACCTGAATCAGCCAGCCATGCACCGGCAACAGCGCGCAGCGCAGGATGACGGCAAGGACGAGCGCGACTGCACTGAACTGCAGTGGCATCGACGTGCCTTCCCGAGCGAGGTGGCTCGACAGGTCGCTCAGCGATCCACTGCCGACTTCGAACCAGGCCGCAGCGGCCGCCGCGATCAGCAACACATCGGCAAGGCGATCGGCAATCCATTTCTTTCGCGCAGCGAGCCTGGCGAAGGGTCGTTCCGGGTAGAACAGCAGCAAGCGTTGCAGCGCAACCCCGACCAGCGCCCACGCCGCGATCAGCAGCGCCCAGTGATCCGCCAGCAGCAGTACGTGCACCGCCGCGAGGACTGCGGCGAGCGCCGCCGCATAGCGCCGCTGTCCGCCTTCTCCTTGCAGGTAGCGCGCCGAAAATGCACCGATCACCGTGCCCAATGCCTGCACCAGCAAGGCCATGCCCAGACCAAGCGGCGTCAGCTTGAGCCACGTCGGCAATGGCACATCGTCCGGCACCACGACGATGGTCAGCGCTGTCGCTGCAAGCGCGAGCAGCGAAAGCCATTGGAAGGCGCGCCAACTGCGTGCGCTGGAAACGCGACGCAGTTGCGGCAGTGCAGCCACCGTCACCATGCATGCCGCAGGGGCAAGCACGATGGCGAGCAGAACCGGAGCGGATACGTCCATCAGGAATCCCTTTCGACCTTCGAAAGAGCTTGCGCGTGACAGAATGTTCTGTAAATTACATTGTTTATTACAAATCCATACTGCATATAGAACGATGAAACTCGAACACCTGAACTTCCATCACCTGCTGTACTTCTGGCGTGTCGCCAAGCTGGGCCACCTGACCCGCGCCGCCGAGGAACTGCACACTTCCCAATCGGCGGTATCGACGCAGATCCGGCAGCTTGAAAACAGCCTCGGCGACGCGTTGTTCACGCGCCAGGCGCGCCGCCTTGTACTGACCGATACCGGCAAGCTGGTAATGGGCTTCGCCGAGGACATCTTCGGACTCGGCCGCGAGATGCTGGGACGACTCGAAGGCCAGGTCGCGGGCAACACGCGTCTGCGCGTCGGCAGCGTCGCTACGCTCTCGCGCAACTATCAGGAAAACTGGATTCGCCCGTTGCTCACGGAACCATCCGTGGTGCTGACGCTCGAATCAGGCTCGATGGACGGCCTCATTGCACGGCTGATGCAACACCAGCTCGATGTGGTTCTGGCCAATGAAACCGTGCCGGCCGACCCCGAACGCCCGCTGCACTGCCGTTGGCTTGGCAGTCAGCCGATTTCGCTGGTCGGACCGGCGGCCATATGGAGTACGCGAATCCTGCGCATCCCCGAGGACCTCGACGGCATCGACATCGCGCTGCCAGGCCCACGCCATGCCTTGCGCGCGCAATTTGACGCCCTGTGCGCGTCGGCCGGCGTCGCCCCGCGACTGCGTGCTGAAGTGGAAGACATGGCCATGCTGCGTCTGATCGCCCGCGACAGCGGTTGGCTGACCGTGCTGCCCGACGTGGTGGTGCAGGACGAATTGCGGCTCGGCAGTCTTGTCGTCGTCGGTCGACTGCCGCAGCTGCAGGAGCACTTCTACGCGATCACTGCGCCGCACAGGCATCGCATCGAGGTGCTTGAAGCGCTGCTGGTGCGCAGCGCCGGCGGCGCATCCCGAGCCCTGCATGGTGGTGTCGACCGCGAATGACGGGTAGCCGTGCGATCACAGGGTCAATGGCGACTCATGCAGCAAGGCCAGTCCTCTGCATGGGGCGCGTGCCGAGACTCTTTTTCGATCACCTGTGATGTTTTCGTATCGGCCGACGAACAACATCGCATCGACGCATGCGACGTCGCCCAACGCAACCATGGTTTGACAATGCGCGTGACTCCAGACCCATCGACCCTGATCGCCGGCATGCAGGACTCGCATGAAGACCAGGCGGCGCGGTTCGCCACGCTCGTGCAGGCGCACCGCGGCATCCTCTACAAGATCGCGCAGATCCACTGCCCGGCGCGAGAGGATCGCGCCGACCTGATCCAGGACATCCTGCTCGAGTTGTGGCGAAGCTTCGCGCGCTACGACGGACGCGCGGCATTTTCCACCTGGATGCATCGCGTCGGAGTGAACGTCGCCATCTCGTCGTTTCGCGGCGAATCGCGACGCGTCCGCGGTGCCTTGCCGATCGATTCGGTAGTCATGGACCTGCGCGGCGCCGACGACGTCATGGATGCCGCGGCCGAGGACTTCGCCGCACTGAACCAGCTCCTGCTGACCCTCGATGGCATCGATCGCGCGCTGGTGCTGCTGTTCCTCGAAGGCTACGCGCACGACGAAATCGCCGACATGCTCGGCCTCGGCACGAGCAATGTCTCTACACGCCTGCAGCGCATCAAGCTGCGCCTGCAGCGCACCTTTCAGACGAGGACCACGCCATGAACGAACCCGATCTCGATGACCTGCGGCAGCGCTGGCAGTCCATGCACACGGCCATCGAACCGACGTTGGAACTCGACCTGGAGGCATTGCGCGCCGGTGTCGCGAAGGTCACTCGGCGCGCTTTCTCGCGCCACGCCTTCTGGTTGACCGGGCATCTGATGGTGCAGATCGGCGTGCTCGTGGCGCTTGGCGCATTCCTGCTCGAGCAATGGCATGACCCGCTCTATCGCGTCTTCACGTTGGCGCCGGCACTGCTGGCGCTGGCCCAGATCGTGGTCTCCGCACGGCGCTACCTGGTGCTGCGTACGCTCGATTTCACGGCAGCGACGAGCGTTGTGCGCGCAACCATCGATCGCCTGCGCAACGAGCAACTGCGCGTGACGCGCTGGATCCTGCTGACCTCGGTGCTGCTGTGGCTGCCGATCCTGCTCGTGATCGTCCGGGGCGTGTCCGGCTTCGACCTGCTGACTGTGCTGCATCCGGGCGTACTCGCAACCAACCTCGTTGTCGGTGTCGTGTTCCTGCTGCTCGGCGATATCGTCCTGCGGCAGATCGCGGCGCGCTTCAAGGGCGCGCGCTGGCTGCATGCGTTGCTGGTCGAGGCGGCAGGCTACAGCTGGCAACGTGCCGAGAATGCATTCGAAACCCATGCCGAACTCGACGATTCGATTGCTGCGCACGGCGCGCAACAGACGATCGACGGCCTGCAGGCAGCGGCGACGCGAGCGCGACGATTGCAGGCACCCCTGCGTGCATTGCGCACACGACTGCTCGGCGCAGCGCTCGCCTATGCCCTCGTGCTGCTGGTACTCGGCGCGTTCAACGCCACGCACGGTGGACAGCCAACCGCACTGGTGCCCGGCGTGCTGCTGAACTTCTTCTTCGTCGCGCAGATGGCCAGTGCATTCCAGCATCGCGCCGAACTTGCCCGACTGCATGTCGGCGCGTCTGCACCTGTGCTCGACGCACAACTGCGACAGATGGCGGCAACGCACCTGACGATCGTGCGTACCAGCCTCGTGTTCTCGCCGCTGGCGCTGTCAATGCTGCTCGTGCTGATCGCGCAGTTGCTGCTCGATATTGATGTCTTCACCAGCATGCCGGTCGCAGCGAGCGTGCTGCTGATTGCCTCGTCAATGTTCGCCTGTGCCTTGCTGACCCGGCGATCCGTTCAGCCGCTACTGGTTGGCACGGCAGCGCTGCTCATGTTTGGCGTTCCGGGATTGTCCGACAGGCTGGTCACGCAGATGCATGACCGGCAGGTGCCGCCCAACGGGTCGTGACCCCATCGCGGGCAGGAATTCGCCACGACAACGAAAAGCGCACATCGCGTCACTTTCGCGCATTCTTTCAATCGGTGGACAATGCGGCAGCCGGAACGGAGTATGATTTCGTGCATGCAACGAAGGCTTGACCTGCGCGTGCCTCGTGGCGTGGCGATTGCATGGCATCGTCCCCGGACAGATTCCTGTCTCGATCAGGGGTTCCAGCGGGCATGACTGCGACACCGACGGCCCCACCGATGCTCCCCGGACCAGACTTCGGCGCGCAGGCAGCGGCCCTCGCACATGCGGGCGACGATTACTTCCGCATTCTCTTCGAGCAGTCGCCGGACGGCATCCTTGTCACCGATGCACAGAGCAACTATCTCGACGCCAATCCGCGCATCTGCGCGATGCTCGGCTACGCGCGCGAGCAACTTGTCGGCATGCATTCGCGTGACGTGCTCGTCGATGCCGAACACGCGGGCATCGACGCAACGCTCGAAGCCATCTGGCGTGGCCGTGAGCACAAGCAGGCATGGCGATTCCGACGCCGGGACGGCAGCATGTTCGACGGTGAAATCCGGGCGTCAACACTCGCCGACGGTCGCATCGTGGCGACCATCCGCGATATCGGCGATCGGCGCGAAACCGAAGCAATCTGGCGCCGTTGTGCCTCGATTGTTGATTCGTCCGAAGACTCCATCATCAGCACCGACTTCGACCATCTTGTGACGAGCTGGAACCGCGGCGCCGAGCGCATGACCGGATACGCGGCCAGCGAAATGATCGGCGCGTCCCTGTTCCCGCTGCTGCCGGTTCAATGCCAACCGGCCGAACGCGAACTGACCGAACGCCTGCGACGCGGCGAAAGTGTCGCCAACACCGAATCGACACGACTGACCCGCGACGGCAGCACGATCACGGTGTCGATGTCGGCATCACCCATTCGCGACGCGCTTGGACAGATCGTCGGCGCGTCACGCATCGCGCGCGATATCAGCCAGCAGAAGCAGCACGAGGCCGAGATCATGCGCTTGACACGCATGTACTCCGCCCTGAGTGGAATCAACCAGGCGATTGTCTGGAAGCGCACACGTGAAGGCCTGTTCGAAGGCGTCTGCAAGGCGCTGGTTGAACAGGGCGGCTTCTGCATGACCTGGGTCGGCCTGGCCGATGCGCAGACAGAGCGCCTGATTCCGATCGCACAATGCGGTGATTCGCAGCACTATCTCGATCAGATCGATATCCGCATCACCAACCATGTCCGCGGACGCGGGCCAGCCGGCACTGCGTTTCGCGAGAATCGCACGATGGTCTGCAATGACACGGCCAACGACCCGGTTGTCGCGCCGTGGCGCGATGCACTGACAACGCGGGGCTGGCGCGCCTGTGCGGCGATCCCGATCCGTTCGGGCGAGGTTGTGTGGGGAACCCTGAACGTCTATGCCGACCAGACCGGATTCTTCCGCGACCTCGAAATCGCCCTGCTCGAGGAAGCGGCTGGCGACGTCGCCTTTGCACTGGACAACTTCGCGCGCGAAGAAGAGCGTATCCGCATCGACGCAATGGCACGCCAGGAGCGTCAGTTCTCCGAAACGATGATCGAGAGCATGCCCGGCATCCTGTACTTCTACGATGCCAACGGAAAGTTCCTGCGCTGGAACCGCAATTTCGAACGCGTCACTGGCTACTCCGCGGCGCAGATAGGCCAGATGACGCCAGGCGATTTCTTTGGCGGAGACGACCGTTCCATTGTCAGTGAGCGTATTGCCGAGGTATTCGAATCGGGCGCCTCCTCGGTCGAGGCACCGCTGCTGTGCGCGGACGGGTCGAGCGTCCCCTACTTCATGACCGGGCGTCTCGTAGCCTACGAAGACGCGCCGGCGCTGGTCGGCATGGGCATCGATGTTTCCGAACGAAAGCGCGCCGAGGAGGCCCTGCGCGAGCTCGCCGAAACGCTCGAGCACAAGGTCGTCGAGCGCACCAGCGAGTTGCACGAGGCGCTCGTGCGTGCAGATTCGGCCGACCGTCTCAAGTCGGCGTTTCTCGCCAGCATGTCGCACGAATTGCGCACGCCGCTCAACTCGATCATCGGCTTCACCGGCATCCTCAAGGGCGGTCTGGCCGGGCCGATCAATGCCGAACAGGAAAAGCAGCTCGGCATGGTGCAGACGAGCGCACGGCACCTGCTCGAACTGATCAATGATGTTCTCGATATCTCGAAGATCGAGGCAGGACAACTCGAGGTTCGTGCCGATACGTTCGATCTGCGCGCCTCGGTGCTCAAGGTGGCCGAATTGATCCGGCCGCTGGCAGCGAAGAAAGGTATCGAGGTGACCATATCGCTCGATGATTCGATCTCGACGATTCGTGGCGATCGACGGCGTGTCGAGCAGGTACTGCTGAATCTGGTCGGCAATGCCGTGAAGTTCACGGTCAGGGGATCGGTCGCGATCTCGGCGACGACGCTCGCCGGCGCGACGGGTGACCCTTCCCGCGCGCGCGTGGCCGTAGGCGTGCGCGATACCGGCATGGGCATCAAGCGCGAAGACCTCGCGATCATCTTCACGCCGTTCCGCCAGCTCGATGTCGGCCTCGCGCGCACCTACGAAGGAACCGGTCTCGGACTGGCGATCTGCGAACGTCTCGCTGTGCTCATGGGCGGACGAATCGACGTCGAGAGCGAATGGACGAAGGGCAGCACATTCACGCTCGTGTTGCCCGCACATGCAGGATCGGCGGCATGAAGCGTACGGTGCTGCTGATCGAGGACAACGAGCAGAATCGTTATCTGTCGACCTTCCTGCTCGAACAGCACGGCTTCACGGTGGTCGCAGCGCACGATGGCCGGCATGCGCTGGAGCTGGCGCAGACGTTCGTGCCGGACCTGATCCTGCTCGATATCCAGTTGCCGATGCGCAATGGCTACAGCGTCGCGAGCGACCTTCGCGGCATCCATGCGCTGGCGACGACGCCGATCGTCGCGGTCACGTCCTATGCGATGCCGGGCGATCGCGAGAAATCGCTGGCTTCGGGCTGCAACGGCTACCTCGAGAAGCCGATCAATCCGGACACGTTCGTGGCGGAAGTCTCCACGTTCCTGCAGAAACCTGTGCGCAAGGACAACACCTGATGACGCGCGTGCTCGTGGTCGATGATCATGAAGACAACCTGCATTACCTCGAAGTCCTGCTGTCGGCGCACGGCTGCAAGGTCGAGACCGCGCGCCATGGCGCCGAGGCGCTCGTCATCGCCCGCCGCTCGCCGCCGGACCTCGTCATTTCCGACCTGCTCATGCCGGTCATGGATGGCTACACCCTGCTTCGCCACTGGAAACTCGACGAGCGCCTCAAGGACATACCGTTCATCGTCTACACGGCCACCTACACCGAAGCCGAGGACGAGCAACTTGCGCTGAGCCTCGGCGCCGATGCGTTCATCCTCAAGCCGGCGGAACCGGAGGACTTCCTCGCTCGGGTTCGGGACGTCCAGTCGAATGCCGCAGCGCGAACGCCGCATCCGGCGAATCTTGCCAGTGGCGATGAGACGCAGCTGCTCAAGGTCTACAGCGAAACGCTGATCCGCAAGCTCGAGCAGAAGTCACTCGAGCTCGAGGAAACCAACCGCGCGCTGACCCTCGACATCGAAACCAGGGTCAAGGCCGAAGAGGCGCTGCGCCTGCTCAGCGCCGCGATCCTGCAGGCGACCGATTCGGTGACGATCACCGAAGCGTCTCTCGATGCTCCCGGGCCGCGCATCGTGTTCGTCAACCCGGCATTCACGCGCCTGACCGGCTACGAGCCCGCCGATGTGATTGGCCGGACCCCGCGCCTGCTGCAGGGACCACACACCGATCGCGCGGTACTCGATTCGCTGCGCGCCACCCTGGAGCGCGGCGAAAATTTCATCGGCGAGGCGATCAACTACCGCAAGGACGGCAGCGAGTTCACGATGGAATGGCGTGTCACGCCGATTCGCGATTCCAATCGGCGCATCACCCACTACAGTTCGATACAGCGCGACGTGACCGAGCGCAACCACAATGCTGCCGTACTGAAGCGCAATGAAGTGGCCCTGATCGGACTCGCACAACAACTCGACATCGAGCACTCTCGCCTGCTCGAGGCGCAGAAGGTCGCCAAGATCGGCAGCTGGGAAACCGATTTCGCCACCGGCAATGTGGTCTGGTCGGAGCAGACCCATCGCATCTTCGAAACCGATCCGTCCTCGTTTCGTCCGACGCATGCGTCATTCCTGCAGCGCGTCCACCCCGATGATCGCGTCATGGTCGACGCCGTATTCAATGCATCCCGCAGCGACGCCGGGCCGCACGCGCTCGAGCATCGGCTGTTGCTTGCCGATGGACGGGTGCGCCACGTCGAGGAAACCTGGAGTGTCACGCTCGCCGCCGACGATACGCCGCTCAAGGCAACCGGAACGTGCCAGGACATCAGCGAACGTGCACGCTCGGCGGAATCGCTGCGCGCCAGTGAACTGCGTTTTCGCACACTGCTGCAGAACGTCGCTTCGGTGGCCGTGCAGAGCTACTCACTGGACGGCACCACGCGCTTCTGGAATGCCGCTTCGGAATCGCTGTACGGCTACCGACCAGAGGAGGCCATCGGTCGCAATCTGCTCGATCTGATCATTCCGGGTCCGATGCGCGCGCAGGTCCGCTCTGCCATTGGCGAGATGGCAGCGACCGGGCGTCCGATACCGACCGGCGAGCTGACGCTGCAGCACAAGGATGGTCGCGCGGTTACTGTGATCTCCAGCCATGCACTCGTCGACGTACCGGGCAGAGACACCGAGTTTTTCTGTATCGACGTGGACCTTACCGAACGCAAACGCACCGAAGTCGCGCTGAGGACCAGCGAAGCCGAGTTCCGCACCTTGTCCGAGTCGCTGCCGCAACTGATCTGGATCAGTGGCCCCGATGGCTGGCCCACGCACTTCAATCAGCGCTGGCTGAACTACACCGGCAGGTCCTTGTCCGACTGCATCGAGAACGGCGGCTTCCTGTCGATTCATCCCGATGACCGCGCTGCGTCGGAAGAGAAGTGGAAAGTATCGACCGATGCCGGTAGCGAGTTCGAGACCGAGTATCGCGTGCTCCGCGCGGATGGCGCGTTTCGCTGGATGATCGGCCGTGCCCTGCCCATGCTTGATGAAAACGGCACGATCAGCAAATGGTTCGGCACCTGCACCGACATCCATGATCTGAAGGAAGCGGAGCTGCGCATCAAGCGCCTCAATCGAGTGCAGACGATACTGGGCCACGTCAGCCTGATCAACGCGCGTGCACGCGACCATCGCGAGCTGCTCGAGGAAGTTTGCCGCATCGCGGTTGAGGAGTGCGGGTTCAGGATGTCCATGGCCTGCGTCGTCGATGTCGAAACGGGCGTCATTTCACCTGTCGCATCGAACGGAAAAAGTGACTTGCTGATGGACAAGGTGAGTGCCTTGCTGGCGGATTCGGCAGCCGCACAGCAGACCATGACCGCGCTTGCCGTTCGCGAGCGGCGCGCGATCATCGTCAACAATTCGCTCGAAGATGGGCGCGTGCTGCTGGCCCCGCTCTACACGAGTCATGGTATCCGCTCGATCGCCATCTTCCCGATGATTGTCGGCGACAACGTGGTCGGCACGCTGGGACTCTACGCAGAAGAACTCGACTACTTCCACGACGACGAGATCCGCCTCTTCTCCGAACTCAGCAGCGACGTCGCAGTCGCGTTCGAAAAGATCGACAAGGGCGCAAGGCTCAACTATCTCGTCTACTACGACCCGCTTACCGCACTCGCCAATCGCAGTCTGTTCCTCGAGCGCGTCTCGCAGTACATGCGTGCCGATGCAAAGGTGACGGGCAACCTCGCGCTGTTCCTGATCGACATCGAACGCTTCAAGAACATCAATGACAGTCTCGGCCAAGCCGCCGGCAACTTGCTGTTGCAGGAATTCGCCTCGTGCCTCGCCGAAAATGTCGGCGACGTCAATCTGCTGGCACGTGTCGGTTCCGACCAGTTTGCGCTGGTAATGCCCGAGGAACTGCATGACGGCGATGTGGCGCGCCTGCTCGAGCGTATCAACGAGAGCCTGGCTGGGCGCACGTTCGAGATCGGCACCAGCGAGTTGCGCATTGCCGCGAAATTCGGCGTCGCCGTTTTCCCGGTCGATGCCGGCGATGCCGAGACACTGTTCCGGCACGCCGAGGCGGCGCTCAAGAAGGCCAAGTCGAGCGGCGAGCGCTACCTGTTCTATCGCGAGGAAATGACTGCCGCGGTTGCCGCCAAGCTCGCGCTCGAAAACCAGCTGCGCCAGGCAGTCGAGCGCAAGGAGTTCGTCCTGCACTACCAGACCAAGGTGAATGCCGCGACCCGCGCCGTGATCGGCGCCGAGGCGCTGATCCGCTGGAACAATCCGCGCTCGGGGCTGGTTCCGCCCGGCGATTTCATTCCGCTGCTGGAAGAAACCGGTCTCATTCGCGAGGTCGGCAAGTGGGCGCTCAACCAGGCCGTATCGGACTACCTGCGCTGGCGTGCCGCTGGATTGCCGGTCGTGCGCATCGCTGTCAACGTGTCCCCGCTGCAGTTGCGCGATCGCAACTTCGTCACCGACGTCCGTGACGCGCTGGCCATCGATCCGGCCGCCGGCGAAGGGCTGGAGCTCGAGATCACCGAAGGCATCATCATGGAGGACGTCGAGCACAGCATTTCGAGTTTGCGCGTGATTCGCGAACTCGGCGTCAGCATCGCCATCGACGACTTCGGCACCGGCTTTTCCTCATTGGCCTATCTGGCAAGGTTGCCGGCCGACAAGCTCAAGATCGACCGCAGCTTCACCGCCGCGATCACCGAGGGTCCCGAGGGGCTCGCACTGATTTCCAACATCATCAGTCTGGCCCATTCGTTCAAACTCAAGGTGGTGACTGAAGGCGTCGAAACCGAGCAACAAGCGCGGCTGCTGCAACTGCTCAATTGCGATGAACTGCAAGGCTATCTGTTTGCTCATCCGGTTCCCGCGGAAAAATTCGAGAGCGAATTTCTGGCTCCGCGCCGATAGCGCTTGCCAGCGATCACCCTTGCGCAAGCGTTCCGGGTTTCCATCAACACCTCATACGGAACCATCGCAGGCCCCGCGGCGGTGCGCGCTGGTCTCGCGTCACCTGAGCGCGTCGCGCATGGAAACGTGTTCGCCCGACTTGCCGTTTGAGCCGCAGGAAACACGCGCGGGTCGAGGCAGCGGCGGCGATCCACGCCTGGCTGATGTCTGATCCACACGCGCGCTCAGCGTCGCCCGATCGAGAGTCCCACTTCGGCGGTGATGCCGGCATCCACGAGGCAGTCTGCCAGCGTGTGCCAGCCATCGCTGTCATAGATGAAGAGTCGCCGACCACTGCGCTCGATCTTGATGTATCCCCATTCGACACGCGATGCACAGATGAGCGTCACATCAACCGCGGTGCGATCGACGCGAACGACAACGTCGACGGCGGCGGCGTCGCATTCGATGCGAGACTGCACATGGCCATCGCCGTGCGGCAGGACAATTCGTGCACGCAGCACTGTGCCGCCAATTCCGAACACGACCAGCAGGTCGCTTCGGCGCGAGAACATCGAGCGCGTTGCCGGCGAAATGCGCATGCGCAACGGTGAGGCCGGTAGCGTGTCGACCGGCTTCGGCGCGACCGGATCGTAGCGTTCCTCGCGATCGGCAATCCGCTGCAGTCGTCCCCTGCTCAGCGCAACCTGGGTCGCATAGGCGAGCAACGCGCGACGCTTGGTCTGCTGCTGGATCGCGTCGACGACCAGTCGGTGACTGTCCGACTCCAGAGAGCCGCCATGGACGAGGTAGCCGATCAGGCGGCAGTGCGCCCGTGATCCCTGTTTCTGCGCGATTTCGAGCAGCACGCGCAACGCGCTGTGATCCGGATGGCGGTCGAACAGTACCGGCACGGCAATCACGCTCGGTGCAAATGCATCGATCTCATCAGACAGTCGATGCTCGGCCTCGGCTCCGTCCAGCACCAGATCGGTGAGGCCGAGATCGACCCATCCCAGGTGGCGCACGCTCTCCGCAGGCACGCCGAGAATGGACAGTGCCACCAGTGACTCCGCGCGGCGACGGCGTCCCCAGCGCGAGCGCGCCTCGGCATCGATATGCCAGCGTCGTTCGAGCCAGCGTTGCGGCCAGGGATTGTTGTCGCCATCGGTGGCGACGATCACGCGCAGCGCGCACTCGGCCACGAGCGCCCGCTGCACGAGTCCTCCCGTGGCCAGCGTCTCGTCGTCGGGGTGCGGCGCGAGCACGAGCACGCGGTCGCTGCGCTGGAACTCGATCGTCGGGCTCATGCAATCATCGGCAAAGCATCGCGGCACCTTGCGGTGCCGTCAGCAGAAAGGGGCGCCAGCCTACCGGAAGCCGCGGCGCCTGCGATGAACGACGCACACGCGCCGCGCTCACCGCGCCTTGCCGTGACGTACCTGTCCGCTGCCGCGCACCACGAAACGCTCGATCGTCAGCGCCTCGAGGCCCATAGGGCCGTAGCTGTGCAGGCGCGTCGTCGAGATGCCGATCTCGGCGCCGAGCCCGAGCTCACCGCCGTCACTGAATCGCGACGACGCATTGACCATGACCACCGCCGAACGCAACGCATGCACGAACTCCTGCGCCGCGTCGGCATCGCGCGTTGCGATCACTTCGGTATGGTCGGACCCGTACCGGCGAATGTGCGCGATAGCCGCATCGAGGTCATCGACGATGCGCACGGCAATGACGAGGTCGAGGAACTCGGCCACGTAGTCGTCGTCGGTAGCCGGACGCGCCCACGGCAGCAGGTCGTGTGAGCGGTCGCAGACGCGAAGTTCGACGCCATGCGCCTCAAGTTCCGCCGCTGCCGCGGGCAGGAACTCATCAGCGATGTCGACATGCACGAGCAGGGTCTCGAGTGCGTTGCAGGCACTCGGTCGCGTGGTCTTGCCATCGATCAGCAGGCGCAACGCGAGCTCGGTATCGACATCGCGGTCCACATACAGATGGCAAACGCCCCTGTAGTGCTTGATCACCGGCACACGCGCATGCTCGGCGACGAACCGGATCAGCCCTTCGCCACCGCGCGGAATCGCCAGATCGACGATGTCGCTCAATTGCAGCAGTTCGACCATCGCCTCGCGGCTGAGATCTTCCACCACGCTGAGCGCCGCAGGCGAAATGCCGTGCGCACGCAATGCCGTCTGCAGCGCGTTGGCGATCGCGCAATTCGATGCAAACGCTTCCGATCCGCCACGCAGGATCACGCCGTTGCCAGCCTTGAGACACAGGGCGGCGGCATCCGCCGTGACGTTGGGGCGTGCCTCGTAGATCATCGCGATCACGCCGAGCGGCACGCGCACGCGTTCGACGACGATGCCGTTCGGTCGCGTCTCGCGGCGCGTGACGGTGCCGACCGGATCGGGCAGCGCGGCGACCGCGCGCACGGCGTCTGCAACTGCCGCGAGCCGTGTCGCATCGAGGCGCAAGCGGTCGAGCATCGCGCTGCCGATGCCCTTGGCTTCGGCATTGCGCAGGTCGATCGCATTGGCGCCAAGAATCGCATCGACGTCGTGATCGAGTTGCGCCGCCATCGATTCAAGCACGGCGTTCTTCCGTGCAGTCGACAGGCCAGCCAGCTGCTGCGCGGCTTCGCGGCAAGCCAGCGCAAGCGTGCGCAACGAAGCATTCATCAGAGCAGCACCATGTCGTCGCGATGGACCACGTTCTCACCGTAGTTGTAGCCGAGCAGGTTTTCGATCTCGCGCGTGTGCCGGCCGGCGATGCGGCGTACGTCGACGGCCGAGTACTGGCTCAGACCACGCGCGATCGTGCGCGTGCCGGCGTCATCACGGCAGCAGATGTCGACCATGTCGCCACGCGCGAACTCGCCGTCGGCGCCGCGGATTCCGCCGGGCAGCAGCGACGCGCCGCGCGAGCTCAATGCGGTGACTGCGCCGGCATCGACGAGGATCGCGCCGGGCACCGAGGGCACATGGCGCAACCAGTACTTGCGCGCCGCCACGCGCGTCTGGCTCGCGCGCAGGCGTGTGCCGCGCAGGCGGCCCTGGCCGAGCAGGCGCACCGACTCGGGATCGGTGCCGTTGAACAGGATCGTCTCGATGCCGGCTGCCGCCGCCTTGGTCGCCGCCTCGAGCTTGGTACGCATGCCACCGGTGCCAGTGCTGCTGCCGGCGCCAGCGGCCATGGCCATTGTCTGCGTCGACACGGCCAGCACGTCCTCGACCGGCAGTGCGTGTGCGTCGGTGCGCGGATTGGCAGTGAACAGGCCATCGATGTCAGTGGCGATGAACAGCATGTCGGCGTCGATCAGTGCGGCGACGATCGCGGCGAGATTGTCGTTGTCGCCAACCTTGAGCTCGTCGACCGATACCGTATCGTTCTCGTTGACGATCGGCAACGCGCCGATGCGCAGCAGTTCGATCAGCGTCGCGCGGGCATTGAGGTACCGGCGCCGATTGCGCAGGTCGTCGTGGGTCAGCAGAACCTGTGCGACCGGTCGATCGAAGAAGCGCTGCCACAAACCGATCATCTGCGCCTGGCCGAGTGCGGCAAGCGCCTGCCGCGCCGCCATCGCCGCGCCCGCTTCCGGCTGCCGCGGCACGATCGCGCGACCGGCAGCGACCGCGCCGGACGACACGATGACCACTTCACGCCCCGCGGCGATGCTCGCCGAAACGAACTGGGCCAAGCCGAGCGCATGGCGCGGACTCAAGCCCCCGCCATTCGCCGCCAGCAGGCTGCTGCCGACCTTGAGCACGGCACGCTTCCACGATGGCAGGACTTGCTCGGTGAATGCACTCACACCGATGTGCCTGCAAACGCGTGGTGTGGGAGGGACTTCAGTCCCGATGCATTCTTGCCGATTTGCGCAAGAGCCTGGGCACCGAAGCCCCTCCCATACGAGGCGATCGGCTCTTCGAAACTGCTCACGACAACGCCGCCAGTCGCGCACGCAGATCATCCAGGCGCAGATCGTCGCCTGCACCGGGCGAGGACCGCGCGGCGAGGCTCGCTTCCGGTGTGCGTGCCGCACCGGCCCCGGGTTTCGCCTCGGCGGCGGCGCGGTAGGCATCGCGAAAAGGCACTCCCGAAACGGCTGCTTCGATCGCGATATCGGTGGCATACATCGACGGGTCGATCGCCGCACGCATGATTTCGGCGTTCCAGCTGAAGCTCGCGAGCAGATCGGGCAGCAGCGAAAGCGCACCGAGCCCCTGGTGAAAGCCATGGAAGATCGAGCCCTTGCCGAGCTGCAGGTCGCGCTGGTAGCCGGAGGGCAGCGACAGCAACTGTTCGATCTCGATACGCGCGGCGGCGACACTCGCATAACTCGCACGCATGAGTTCGACGACGTCGGGATTGCGCTTGTTCGGCATGATCGAACTGCCGGTCGTGTACTGCGCCGGCAAGGTCACGAAGTTGAACTCGGCGGTCGTGAACAGCGACAGGTCCCAGGCCAGGCGGCGCAGGTCGAGCACCGCCGTGGCGAGTGCGTCGAGTGCGGCGATCTCGAACTTGCCGCGCGACAGCTGCGCATAGATCGGGCTCACCTGCAGGCGCGCGAAGCCGAGCACGCGTGTCGTGTGCGCGCGATCGAGCGGCAGGTTGACGCCATAACCGGCTGCGGTGCCGAGCGGGTTCGCATCAATCAGCTCGCGTGTCTGCTGCGCGCGCCAGGTGTTGTCGATGAACGCTTCGGCAAAGCCGGCGAACCACATCGCCGTCGATGAAACCACAGCTCGCTGGATGTGCGTGTAACCGGGCATCGGCAACGCTTCGCGCTCAGCGCGATCGAGGCAGACGGTGGCCACTGCACGACAGGTATCGATCAGTTCGGCCAGGCGCGCCTTCAGCCACAAGCGTGAGGCGACCAGCACCTGGTCGTTGCGGCTGCGACCACTGTGGACCTTGCGTCCGGCATCGCCGAGGCGCTCGATGAGGCGCACCTCTATCGCCGAATGGCCGTCCTCGAACCGGTCATCAAGCACGAAGGCGCCAGAGGTGAAATCGGTGGCCAGCGCATCAAGCTCGAGCAGCAGTCCGGCGGTCTCGTCGGCGTTGGTGATGCCGATGTTCGCCAGCCCCTCGACATGCGCCTTGCTTGCCTCGATGTCGTGCAGGAAGAACTCGCGATCGAGCATGACATCGTCGCCGGCGAGGAACCGCATGATCTGCGCGTCGACTTCGACACCGGCCTTCTGCCACAGCAATCCACTCATGACCGGGCCTCCACCACATCGACGAGAATCGCACGGAACTCGTCGAATCCGAGCGCGCGGTTGATGTTCTGCATCGCCTGCGTGGCCGCGCCCTTGAGCAGGTTGTCGAGCGTCGCGACGACGACCACGCGGCGTCCGCCACGCGCCACTGCAAAGGCGCCGATCTCGACGTGGTGACGACCGGCAATCGCGCTGACCCACGGCGCCTCGTCGAGCACATGCACGAGCGGCTCGCCGGCGTAGGCATCGACGTACAGCGAGCGGATCGCCTCGCGCGTCATCGGCTGCTGCAACCACAGGTTGACGGTCATGGTGATGCCGCGGAAATGCGGGGCGACATGCGGCATGAACTCGACCGGCATGCCGAGCTGGCGCGACACCTCGCGTGCGTGCACGTGCTCGACCAGTGCGTACGGCATCAGATTGTCGCGCAGCTTGTCGACGTCGTTCTTGTCCGACGGCGTGGTGCCGGCGCCGGAATAGCCGGACACACCGAAACACTGCGGCGGGCCTGCGAGCCGATCCTTCAGGGGCGCAACGGCCAGTTGCATGGCGGTCGCATAGCAACCGGGATTGCTGATGCGGCGCTCGCCACGCCATCGATCGCGCGTCAATTCGGGCAGGCCGTAGTACCAACGGTCATCAAAGCGGAAGTCCGCCGAGAGGTCGACAATCAAGGTCTGCGGCGCCTGCGCATCGATCGCCTGCACGAGCTCGGCGGCCTTGCCGTTCGGCAATGCCAGCACCACGGCATCGACGCCGCGCGCGGCCACGTCGGCAGGCGACAGGCGCTCGTAGCGCAGCTCACCGGCATAGCCTTCGATATGCGCCGACACGCGTTGGCCGTCGAGCTCACGCGACGACACGAATGCCAGCTCGAGCCCGTCATGTGCGGCGACCAGGCGAATCAGTTCGACGCCGGTGTAGCCGCGCGCGCCGACGATGCCGATGGTTTTCGTGTTCATGCTGCTTCGCATACCTTCAACTCGACGTTGGGAAACAGCCAGCACGCTTTCCCCCTCTCCCTCCGGGAGAGGGTGCCGCAGGCGGGTGAGGGTTCGGCTGGAACGTTGTATCGACACCCGCGCCGATTTCGCAACGCCGCGAGAAGCGCTCAAGCGTTCGCTCGGCACTCTCGCAAGGTTCGAGATCGCGCGATACCGAACCCTCACCCGCCCCTGTCGGGGCACCCTCTCCCGGGGGGAGAGGGAAAAGCGTGAACGCGATGATGCCGTGGTCGCACCACATTGATGAGTCGACTGCAAACTCGCTGTTGCCGAAATGCGCCATCACGCTAACCAAGCAAGGTCGGCTGACGCGTGGCGCAGTGCGCGACGCAGCGTTCGATCTCGTCGAACGCCTCGATGCCGTACCAGAAAACTTTCCATGTCTCCTGCTTGTAGCAGCCATCCGACTCGGCGTAGTAGAAATGGTTGATTGCGTTGCCGTGGCGCGAGCGCCAGAACAGGCGCGGATTCTCGTCGCGCATGACCTGCCACACGGCACGCCCAAGGCCTTCACCCTGCGCGTCATCGAGCACGGCGAACTTGTCGAGGTAGGTGAAGCCGACTTCTTCGGTCAGGATCAGCGCGGTGCGGTAGTTCTCGCTGACATAGGCGCGAAACAGCGTGGTGCGCTCGAAATAGTCATCGACCAGCGTGCGGCCGAAACTCGACTCGATCAGCGAGCGCAGGCGACCGAGGTCGAGTTCACTCCACGACGTCACCGTGAGCACCTTCTCGCCGCGCCGCACGAGTGTGCCCGAACCCTTGTGCGTGAACAGTTCCTTAGCCAGCTCGGCCGGCTTGGTGATCGACACCGACGAGGTCAGCGGCAAGGTATCGAGCAGATCCTTGATCTGCTCGATCTTCACGCGCATGCCGCCATTGATCCACGGCTGCGTGATCAGATGATCGTATTCGGTCGACAGGTTGATCGAATCGATCACGTTGCCGCTGTCATCGAGCAGGCCGCCGGTGCCGGTCAGGAAGATGATCTTGTACGGCTGCAGCACCTGCACGAGTTCGTTGGCGGCGAAATCGGCATTGACGTTGAGGATCTGCCCGGACGCCGTTTCGCCCATGCTGGCGATGACCGGGATCGAGCCTGCCTGCAAACTCGCTTCGATCGGAGCCAGATTGACGCGCGTGACGCGACCGACCAGGCCGAGCACGTCGCGATCGAGGTATTCCGATTCGAACACGCCGGACATGATCGAGGTCGCGCGCGCATCGGTCTGCTGCAGCGCTTCTACGAGCTTGAGGTTCTGCGCCTGGAACACGCGGCGCACGATCGCGAGCGCCTCCGGCGAGGTCACGCGCAAGCCATTGACGGTCTGTTTCTCGATGCCTGCGGCACCCAGCTCCTCGTCGAGCTGTGGACCGGCACCATGCACGACGATCGGGGTCAGGCCAACCTGCTGCAGGAACGCGAGCGACGAGGTCAGTGATTCGAGATCGTCGCGCAGCACGGCGCCACCGACCTTGACCACGGCGAAGCGTTTGGCGTCGAGCTGCGAAAACCGCTTGAGGTACTGCGAGATTTCCTTCGCGCTGGCCATGCTCGAGAGCAGACGCACGATGGTTTGCCGCGTCTGCTTATGCGCTTCCATCGATGATCCTGTGCACGCTGTCGGAATAGGTTTGCAACTGGTCGAGCGCGACCCATTCGTCGGCGGTGTGCGCCTGCGCGATGTCGCCGGGGCCGAATACGATCGCGCTATGGCCGGCCTGCGAAAACAGCGAAGCCTCAGTCCAGAAATCGACCGCATTGCCAATCGGCAGGCCGAGGGCGTCGGCCATGTCGCGCGCGGCGAGACGGCGCGTTTCGGCATCGGCAATCGCGCCCGACGGCAAGCTCGGGCCGCGGAACGTTTCGGTGAACTGCGCGGCGGCTGGTTCGGCGAAATTGCGGAACGTGATCAGCAGCGCATCGACATCCGTCGATGGCAACGGACGGAAGCCGAAACGCAGCTCGGCGGCGGGAGCAATCACGTTGGCCTTGATGCCGCCTTCGATGCGTCCGATGTTGAAACGCAGGCCGGTCAATCCGCCGAAGCGCTCATGCGCGCGCGACTCGACATGCGCGAGCGCCCGGCTGCCCCAGCGGATTGACTGGTGCAACGCGCTGTCGGCAGTGTCCTGCTGTGCCGAGGCGTGACCGGCGCGACCACTGAACTGCATCAGCACGGAGCTGATGCCGCGATGCGCGAGCACTGCTTCCGTGCGCGTCGGTTCGGCCACGATCACCGCGTCATAGGCGTGTCCGTGGGCGAGAAACGCAGCGATGCAGCGCGGATCGTTGGCTTCCTCATCGGAGGTGAACAGGAACGCCGCATCACCGTCGGATCGATTCGCGGCGGCAACGAGCGCGGCCGCGGCCCCCTTGATGTCGCACGCGCCGAGTCCGATCGCGCGATCGCCGGCCACGCGCAGCTCGAACGGACTCGCCGACCAGTGCGGCGAATCGGGCACCGTGTCGAGATGCACGTTGAACAGGATCTTCGGCCGGCCACGCACGGCGAAAAGACTCACCGCGCCGGCGCCGTGATCGGTCACCGTCACGTCGAAGCCCGGCAACTGCGCACGCAGATACGCAAAGATTCCGCCCTCGTCGATCAGGCGCGGTGGATTGCGCGTGTCGAAGGAGACCAGGCGGTGCAGGTGCTTCAAGGTGTCATCAAGGAGTTGCATGTTCTACTCGTTGTGCAAGCTGATGATTGAACGTCGAAAGTCCAAAGCGCCCCCTTCCGCCCTTCGGGCACCTTCCCCCGCTGCGCAGGGGAAGGGAAAAGCGCTGGCGACGCGGGATGACCAGCTTCGCTGTTGTGAAGCCTTTACGGCTTGACCTGGCCTTCGCCCGTTGAAAGCCGCCGGGATGACGCATTGACCAGCATCTGTCTTCCCTAACCCCTTGTCCCTAACCCCTAGCCCCTGCATCACGATTCACCTCCGCCCACAACGTCGAACTCATGCCGTACAGGCGGATGAAACCTTCGGCCTCGGCGACGCCCCAGTCGGCCGACTGCGCGTAGGTCGCGCCCTTGGCGTTGAGAATGTGCGGCGACTGCATCGCCACGGCGTAGACGTTGCCGCCGTGCGTTTCGATCGTCACCTCGCCGTTGACGCAGCGCTGGCTCGATTCGAGGAAGGCTTCCAGATCGGCCTTGAGCGGGTCGTGGTAGAAGCCTTCGTAGACGATCTCGACCCACTGGCGCGCGATGGTCGGCTTGAAGCGGTTCTGCGCCTTCGAAAGTACCGCTTCCTCGAGCGCGCGGTGTGCGACCAGCAGCGCGACCAGACCCGGCGCCTCGAAGATGATGCGGCCCTTGAGTCCGATCGTGGTGTCACCCGTGTAGATGCCGCGGCCGACGCCGTATGGCGCGAACAAGGCGTTGAGGCGCGCAAGGATGGCCGGGCCAGGCATGCGTTCGCCGTCGAGCTTCACGGCTTCGCCGTGCTCGAAGGAGATGTTCACCCTCAACGCACTCGTTGGCCAGTCGGCGCGCGCCGCGCACCAGCCACGCGCGCCTTCACCCGGCGCTTCCCAGCGATCGATCTCGCCGCCGGACATGGTCACGCCGAGCAGGTTCTCGTTGATCGTGTAGGCCTGCTGTTTGGCCCGCACGCTGAAGCCGCGATCCTCCAGATACTTCTGCTCGTAGGCGCGCGTATGCGTGTGCTCCTTCTGTATCTCGCGGATCGGCGCGACGATCGTGAAGTCGCCGAGCGCCTTGATGGCAAGATCGAAACGCACCTGGTCATTGCCCATTCCGGTACAGCCGTGCGCGATAACCGTGGTGCCGATTTCCTTCGCGCGCTCGATCGCCGCCTCGACAATCAGGTAACGATCCGACACCAGCAATGGATACTGGCCCTGATAGCCTTCACCGGCCCGCACGAACGGCTTGACAAAGCCTTCCCAGATCGCCGGACCGCCATCGACGGTCACGTGCGAGGCCACCCCGAGCTCGGCCGCCCGCGCCTCGATGAAGGCGCGCTCCTCGGTATCCACACCACCGGTATCGGCGAACACCGTGTGTACGGTGTAGCCCTGCTCCTGCAGGTACGGCACGCAGAAACTCGTATCGAGGCCGCCGGAGAAGGCGAGGACGATGGGGGTGTTCGCTGGAGTCATTGTAGTGGCCTGCTTTTGTAGTTTCTTGGAAATCGCGTGGGACTTGGCGAGAGGGGCGAGGGGCGAGGGGCGAGGGCGCAATGATGGCGGGCAACTTCAGCTTGAGATCCAAAGGTCGAAGCAAGAGCTTCGCCTTGCGCGCCCTCGCCCCTAGTCCCTAGCCCCTGTGGCGCACCAGCGCCACCATGACAGCCTTCTGCACATGCAGGCGGTTTTCGGCTTCGTCGATGGCGATGCAGGCCGGTGAGTCCATGACCGCATCGGTGGCCTTGATGTTGCGGCGAAGCGGCAGGCAATGGGAGAACACGCCGTTGTTGGTCAGCGCCATCTTGGCCTCGTCGACGATGAAGTGCTTGCTCGCTTCGCGCGTCGGCTTTTCCTCGTCCCAGCGGCCAAAGTACGGAATCGCCCCCCAGCTTTTCGCGTAGACGACATCGGCGCCGCGGTAGGCGCTGTCGATGTCGTGGCTTACCGTGAAACGGCCGCCATTGTCGGCGACGTTCTGTCGGGCGAAATCCATGTAGCGCGAATCGAGCAGGTAGTCGTCGTTCGGACACAGCAGGGTCACATCCATGCCGTAGCGCGTCGCGATCAGCAGCGCCGAATTGGCCACGGCGGTGTTGAGCGGCTTCGGATGGTAGGTCCAGGTCAGCACGTACTTGCGACCGCGCAGGTCCTCGCCGAGATGTTCCTTCAGCGCAAGCACGTGCGCGAGCTCCTGGCACGGGTGCGTGATGGTCTCCATGTTGATCACCGGCACCGTCGCGTACCTCGCGAAGGCATGGATGACATGGTCCTGGCGATCGACCGACCAGTCCTGGAACTTCGGAAACGCGCGCACGGCGATCAGGTCGACGTAGCGACTCAGTACACGTGCGACTTCGGCGATGTGCTCCTCGGTGTCGCCATCCATGACCGAGCCGACCTCGAACTCGATCGGCCAGGCGTCCTTGCCCGGCGCCAGCACGATCGCCTTGCCGCCGAGCTGGTGCGCGCCGAGCTCGAAACTCGTGCGCGTGCGCATCGACGGATTGAAGAACAGCAGCGCGATCGACTTGCCGTCGAGCTGGTGGCCGAGTTTCGAACGCTTGAACTCGGCGGCATGCACGAGCAGCGCATCGAGCTCGTCGCGGCTCCAGTCCTGCGTGGTCAGAAAATGCTTGATCGTCATGCCAATCCCCTGGGAACAAAACGAAAAGACCCGGCGCTCGGGCCGGGTCTTGATTCGGAACACATCGAAACGCAGTGCGCGAAACCTACCCGGCCGGAATGTCGGTCAACGGTCGGCGCGCACGCGACGTCATGCCGGCGGCCATCCAGGCGCTGGAGAGGAAAACGGCATCGAAGTGCGACGTGTTCATGGTGACGCCGACGTTACCGGCATTCCTGCGGCGGTGCAACAGGAAGCTCGGCGGCGCTGCAAGGTTACTCGGCCGGGGTCACGCTGACACGCACCCGCATGCGCTCGCCGGGGTCGTAATCAAGCTGCGACATGTAGACGTCACCGCGGTAACGGTACTGTACGTCGTAACCAACGATTCGGCGCTCGCTGACGCGGTCATCGATGACGCGACAGCGCGTTTCGGTGCTCGAATAGGTGCGGTCGTCACGACGCGCGGCATTGTTGCCGATCGCCCCACCGACCACCGCACCGGCCACGGTTGCCGCCTTGCGTCCGTCGCCTTTGCCGACCGTGTTGCCAAGCGCACCGCCGACAAGGGCACCAATCACGGTGCCGGCCGCATTGTTGCCGCGCGAATCGCGGCGATCGACCGACTCTTCGTAACACTCCTCGCGCGGGCGCGTGACAACGACTTCGTCGTACTGCGGATCGACACGCAGGACATCGGCCCACGCCACCTTGTCATTGCCTGATCGCGGCGCGTCGTCGGAATAACCACGGTCGGGGTAACCGCCATCCTGCGCGAATGCCGGCGCGCTGGCCGCGATGGCCGCGAGCGCGAAGGCGCAACACTTGAACATCTCGATGTCTCCTGTGGGATCGCGAACCTCGGCCGCATGGGACGGCGCCGTTCCCTGCGCAGCGGCAACCATGAGATTCAGTCATTCGCGCGATTACAGCACCGTTTTGCTGAACAGCGATTTAAGGAATGCCGACGGGGTCGTCGCGGCCGAGCGACGCAGGCCGGCCGCGCCGGTCGCCTGTTATCATCAGCGGCCGCCCTCCACGACCCGCCGCCGATGAGTTTGCGACTGCACAATTCGCTGACGCGCCGCGTCGAGCCATTCATTGCGCAGGACAGCCAGCGCGTGACGATGTACGTGTGCGGGCCGACCGTCTACAACTACGTGCACATCGGCAACGCGCGACCGCCGGTCGTCTTCGGCCTGCTCGCGCGACTGCTGCGGCGGCAGTACCCGCGCGTCGTCTACGCGCGCAACATCACCGACGTCGACGACAAGATCAACGCCGCTGCGCAGGCCGCCGGCGTGCCGATCGCGACAATCTCCGAGCGCTTCGCACGCGCCTACCACGACGACATGGCCCTGCTCGGCGTCGACCCGCCCGACCTGGTGCCACACGCCACCGCGCACATCGGCGAGATCATCGCCATGTGCGAGCGTCTGATCGCCACTGGCCACGCCTACGTCGCCGAAGGACATGTCCTGTTCGACGTCGCCAGCTATCCCGACTACGGCCAGCTTTCCGGCCGTTCGACGGACGACATGATTGCCGGCGCGCGCGTCGAAGTGGGCCCCTACAAACGCAATCCGGCCGACTTCGTGCTGTGGAAACCGTCCACCGGCGACTTGCCGGGCTGGAACAGTCCGTGGGGAAGCGGCCGCCCGGGCTGGCATATCGAATGCTCCGCGATGGCTGCCGCGCATCTTGGCGAAACGATCGACATCCACGCCGGCGGCAACGACCTGATGTTCCCGCACCACGAGAACGAAATCGCCCAGAGCACCTGTGCGCATGGCGGCAAGACCTTCGCGCGCTACTGGCTGCACAACGGCATGCTGACCTTCGACGGCCGCAAGATGTCAAAGTCGCTTGGCAACGTGCTCGTGCTGCACGAACTGCTGCAGAGATATCCGCCGGAAGTTCTGCGATTCCTGCTGCTTCGCGCGCATTACCGCCAGCCGCTCGACTGGTCCGATTCGACACTCGCGCAGGCGCGCGCGACACTCGACGGCTGGTACGGCGTGCTGCGTGACCGCAGCGAGATTGCTGTCGCCGATGACGAGCGCGTGGTCCCGGCCGAGGTCGAGGCGGCGCTGTGCGACGATCTCAATACACCGGAAGCCTTCGCGGTCATCGCCCGGCTCGCCGATGACGCACGCCGCGCCAGCACGCCGGAACAACGGCGCGCCACCAAGGCCGCACTGCTCGGCGGCGGCGAGTTGCTTGGACTGCTGCAGCAGGACCCGGAAACATGGTTCAAGCAGACCGGCACTGGCGCCGAAATCGATGCCGGCTGGGTGCAGGGCCTGCTCGACGAACGCCTCGCTGCGCGCGCCGCCAAGAATTTCGCGCGCGCCGACGAGATCCGCCATGAACTCGCGGAAAAAGGCGTCGTCATCGAGGACGGCGCGCAAGGCACGCGCTGGAAAGTCGTCGAGCGCGACGAGCGTGCGGCCTGATCCGATGACCGACCACGAACCCAGCGCCGCCGAGGCGCAATCCGCGATCGCCGAAGAGTTCGGCTATTTCAGCGACTGGACCGAACGCTACCAGTACCTGATCGACCTCGGTCGCAAGCTGCCCGAGTTCCCTGCCGAGCAGCGCATCGAGGACAACCGCGTGCTCGGTTGCCAGTCGCAGGTGTGGCTGGTCGCCGACGGCGACGCCGAGCGTCTCGACTTCCGCGCGATCAGCGATTCGTCGATCGTCTCCGGGCTCATCGCCTTGCTGATGCGGGTCTATTCCGGTCGCAGTGCCGAGGAAATTCTCGCCACCGAGCCGACCTTCATCGAGGCGATCGGCCTTTCCAGACATCTTTCGCCGACGCGCACGAACGGCCTGTCATCGATGCTGGCGACGGTCAAGCAGCGTGCCGCCGAGGCCAGCAACACGCGTTGATTGCGTCATCGCGGCGTCATCGTTCCGCCACGCCTCATTCAACATGCTGCGACATCCTGTGCGTGACCCGCCACGGGAGTCTTGCATGCAGATTGCGATCGTCACCGAGACTTGGCCGCCCGAGGTCAACGGCGTCGCACTGACGGTGCAATCGCTCGCGCGCGGGCTGCACTCGCTCGGGCATAGCGTCGAAATCGTGCGCCCGCGGCGCCCCGAAGACGGCAACGGTGGCAGCGACGACCGATTCACCGAAGTGCTCGTCAACAGTGCCTCGCTGCCGCGTTACCCCGGCCTGCGCTTTGGCCTGCCGGCACCGACACGCCTGCTGCGCCGTTGGCAGCAGTGGCGGCCCGATGCGATCTATATCGCCACCGAGGGACCGCTCGGCCACAGCGCAATGGCCGCCGCGCGTCGACTCGCGATTCCGGCCTGCAGCGGGTTCCACACACGCTTCGATGACTTCGCCCGGCACTATGGCCTCTCGTGGCTGACGTCGCTGGTGTTCGCCGGCATGCGCCGTTTCCACAATCGCGCCGCAGCCACGCTGGTGCCGACAGCCGAACTGGCGACGTTTCTGGGCGCGCGTGGCTTCAACCGCGTGCAGTTGCTGAGCCGTGCGGTCGACACCGATCAGTTCCATCCGCACTGGCGCGACCGCGACCTGCGAGCGGCGTGGGGCATCGGCGATGACGGACTCGCCGTCGTTCACGTCGGCCGCCTCGCCGCCGAAAAGAATCTGGATCTCGCCGTGCACGCCTTCCGCGCGATCCAGGCCGAACACGCCAGCGCGCGGTGCATCATCGTCGGCGAAGGTCCGGAACGCGCGCGCCTCGCCGCCGCACATCCCGACATCATCTTCCCCGGCGTACGCCGCGGCGAGGAACTCGCCAGGCATTACGCGAGTGCCGACCTGTTTCTGTTCCCGAGCATCACCGAGACCTTCGGCAACGTCACGCTCGAGGCGATGGCGAGTGCAGTGCCGGTGATCGCCTTCGACTATGGCGCGGCGCGCGAACACATCACCGACCCTCGCGCCGGCGTGCGCGTCGCCTTCGATCGATCCGACGATTTCATCCGTGCCGCGCGGGATCTGGCCAACGACCCGGCACGCCTGCAGCAGATGCGCAGCGCGGCCCGCGATGCCGTCGAGTCATTGAGCCCCGCTTCGGTAAGCGCGAGTTTCGCCGACCTGCTCGGCCGACTCGGCGAGCACCGGGAGGCCGCATGAGCCCGCTGCCGCGCTGGCACCGTTTCGAGGATTTCAGCGGCGAGTGGCGACTCTGCCTCGCCTGCAACCGCTGGGCCGCGCGGCGCGTGATCCTGCTCACATTCCGTACCGTCAGCAGACTCGGCGACGGCGTGTTCTGGTATGCGCTGATGCTCGCGATTGCTGCGTTCGGTGGTGCAACCGGTTGGCCGGCGGCGTTGCACATGTTGCTCACCGGCAGCGTCGCTGCACTGCTCTATCGCAGCCTCAAGCGCTGGACGCGTCGCCCGCGCCCATTCCGTTCGCAACACGGCATCATCGCGCACATCGCGCCACTCGACGAGTTCAGTTTCCCCTCGGGACATACGCTGCACGCAGTCACATTCACCCTCGTCGCGCTCGCATGGTTTCCCCAACTCGCGCCGCTGCTGGTGCCGTTCACGGTCCTGGTCGGCGCGTCTCGCGTCGTCCTCGGGCTGCACTATCCGAGCGACGTTCTGGTCGCCACCGCCATCGGCTTCGTGCTCGCCGAGCTGTCCATCGCGCTGGTGATCTAGACGCGCTGGTGATCTAGACGCGCTGGTGATCTAGACGCGCTGGTGATCTGGGCGCGCTGGTGATCTGGGCGCGCTGGTGATCTAGGCGCGCTGGTGATCTAGGCGCGCTGGTGATCTGGGCGCGCTAGTGATCTAGGAAAGCACGCAATCCTCAGTATCGCGTCGTCCATTCCCACCGTAGCGGAGAACGGCGCGATTTTCCCTTCCCCTGCGCAGCGGGGGAAGGTGCCCGGAGGGCGGAATGGGGCGC
>JBBSOU010000007.1:0-55079 GCA_038259445.1 Lysobacterales bacterium
AGGAAGCGCGGGAACATCTGATTCGGGAATTCTGGTGTTCAGGGGAATGGGGATTCTAGTGCAGGGGCGTGTGGGGATTGGTGATGGGTGTTTTGGCGTGGGGTTTTGGTTACTCGAATCAAGAGCAATGGCGCCCCCTTCCGCCCTCCGGGCACCTTCCCCCGCTGCGCAGGGGAAGGGAAAACGATGCATTGTTCGCCATGGTCGCGAACGACGTTTCTGTCCTTCCCCTGCGTAGGGGGAAACATCGGCAGGATTGCCGATGTTTGCAGCGTCAGCTGCCCGCAGGGCGAGCCACACGGGTGTGGCGAGTACAAGGTGGCGCGCAGCGACGGATAGGGGCGGGTCGGCGTATTCAAGGACTCTTGCATCGGGACTGAAGTCCCTCCCACAACGGCTCGCGTCTTCGCGCACGTAGTCAGCGGGAATCGACGTTGGCGTCGGCCCACAGGGCAAGGCCGCGGAGAACGAGGTCGCGGCCGCGTGCGGCGTGCGGGAGCAGGTGCAGCCATTCGTCGACGCCGCCGCCGTCGCAGCTGAGCGACACGTCGGTGCCGACGCGTGCGGCAGTTTCGGCACGGAAGCGTTCGATCAGGGCGACGGCGGCGAGGATGCTGCCGGAGGTGACGGCGTCTGCGGTGTTGCTGGCGATCTCGACGAGTTCGCCCTCGACATCACCGATGCGCGCGGTGGCGCTGGCGAGTGCGCTGCGCATCAGGGTCGGTGATGGCGCGATGAGACCGCCGAGATGACGACCGCTGGCGTCGATGGCATCGAGCGTGAGTGCGGTTCCGCAACTGACCAGCACCTGGGCGCGCGGTGCGGCATCGTGCAATGCGGCGAGTGCGAGGAAACGGTCGACGCCGAGGCGTTGCGGTTCGCGATAGGCGTTGGTGATGCCGAGTGCCGATGCGGGACTGCGCACGAACTGCGGGACCTGCGAAAAATGCGTGGTGATCAGCGCGGACAGCGCGGCTTCGAAGTCGCTGCCGACGACACTGGCGATGTGGATCGAGCGCGGTGTCGGCAGTGCGGTCCAGTTGTTGCCGAGACCGGCTTCGAGCGTGGTTTCTCGGTGCGCGAAGACGCCGCCCATGGCGCGTCGGCCGTCGCTCCACAGCGCCCACTTGAGACGCGTGTTGCCGATGTCGATGAGCAGCTTCACGCGCCGACCGCTGGTGCGCGTACGCTGACTTCTCCGCTGTCCACCAGGAACTCCCCGTCGTCGCCCTGCACGCGCAATCGACCGTTGGCATCGATGCCGAGCGCGATCCCTTCGCGCAACCCAGAGTTTCCGAGTATGCGCAGCATACGACCGCGAAGTACATCGCATTGCGCGAACGCTTGCATGAACGCGGCGAGGCCTTCGCGCTCGAACGTGTTCAGCATGTGCGCGAGTTGCGTGAGCACGGCGGCGGCAAGCGCATTGCGCGATGGCAACGCATGGACGGCGATCTGTGCGAGGTCGATCCACGGCTGGTTGATCACATTCGCAGCACCGGCACTGAGGCGCACGTTGATGCCGACGCCGATCACTGCATGGCACGGACCGAGCGCGTCGCCACCGAGTTCGATCAGGATGCCGCCGAGCTTGCGGCCGTCGGCGATCAGGTCGTTCGGCCACTTGAGGCCGACGCCGTCGATGCGCACGTGCGCGAGTGCACGTACGAGTGCGACGCCGACGGCGAGACTGAGCCCACCGAGGCCGCCCATGCTGGTGTCGAAGCGTCGGCGCAGCGACAGCGCGAGGCCGCCAGCCAGCGGCATGTGCCAGCCGCGCCCGCGGCGGCCGCGGCCATCGGTCTGGATCTCGGCGAGGCAGGCGACCATTGCGGGCGCATCGTCGCGACCGCGCAGGAGTTCACTGTTGGTCGAGTCGATCCGCCAGTGCACGTCGATCGCGCCGAAAGCGCTGCGCACAGATTCGTCAAGCGAGGCGTGGATTGCATCGACATCGAGCAAGTCGAGTGGCGCCGCGAGCCGATACCCGTCACCGGCGCGCGCGTCGATCGCCACACCGAGTGCGCGCAAGGCTTCGATCTGTTTCCAGATCGCGGCGCGCGTGACGCCGCAGCGTGCGGCCAGCGCACTGCCCGATTGCGCGTGCTCGACATCGAGCGCGCCGAGCAGCTCGCGGGCGTTCACGCGCGGGGCGCCTGTTCGCGCTTGCCGAGTCGTGGTTCCTCGCCGCGGCGCAGTCGCGCCAGGTTGCCGCGATGCGTCCAGACAATCAGCACGAACACGGCAATCGAGAACACGATCATTGCGGTCGGTTGCGGCACGTCAAGGGCGAAAGCGACGGCGATCGCGAGAGGAAAGGTTGCGGCGGCGAGCACGGTGGCGAGTCCGACGTAGCGCGTCAGCGCGATCACGGCGATCCACACCGCGAACATCACCGCGGCAAACCACGGCGCGATGACGAGGATGCCGCCGACCAGCGTGCCGGCGCCCTTGCCGCCGCGGACTCGAAAGAACACCGGCCAGCAATGACCGATCGCCGCAGCCATCGTGCAGGCGACCGCGAGCGACAAGGCGTCGGATGACTCGCCGACAACCGCAGTTGCACCGAGCCAGGCAGCCAGCGCACCCTTGCCGACATCGATGACGATGACGCCGAGCGCGAAGCGCCAGCCGGCCACGCGCAACGCATTCGTACCACCGGCGTTGCCGCTGCCATGGTGACGGATATCGAGACCACGCAGGCGCCCGAGCAGCAGGCTCCCGGACAGCGATCCGAGCAGATAGGCGATGACGATCTTGGCGATGACGATCGCCATCAGGTGCACCTCGCACGCATTCGCCGCGCGGGCGACGCGGCCGGAGATATCTGGTCAATCGTTATCGCGACTGAAATCGCGAAAACATCTGATCAGGGAATTTTCGAAGTCAGTGTAGTGAATCGCTCAACGCGTGGGCGGTGTTGCCGGCATCAGGGCGAGGGCGATGGCGCCGGGGCCGGCGTGGGCGGCGATCGCGCTGCCGGCGTCGAGCAGTTCGCTGCAGTCGATCTGCGGCCATTCTGCAATCAATGCGGCGCGCACGCGCTCGCCGTGTGCGCGGTTGTCGCAATGCAGGACCTGGGCACGCCAGCGCTCGCGGCGATCGATACCGGCGAGGGCGCGTGCGACGAAGCGTTCGGCGAGGCCTTCGCGGTCGCGCGTGACGCCTTTCACATGCAGCTTGCCGTCACCGCCGCCGATGCGCAGGATCGGCACGAGGCGCAGCCAGCGCGTGATCGGCACTGCCCATGCCGGCACGCGACCGCCGCGCACGGCGGTCGACAGGTCGCTTACATAAGCGAACGTGCAGGCACGATCGCGCAGTTGTTCGAGTTCGGCGACGATGGTCGCGGCATCGGCGCCGTCGCGCGCGCGCTCGGCGGCATGCACGGCGAGCAGGCCTTCGCCGCCCGACACGTTGGCACTGTCGACGATGCGGATGCGCTCGCCGAACGCGGCGGCGGCACTTTCGCCGGCCTGCAGCGTGCCAGACAGGCCGCGCGACAGGCCGAGATAGACGATCGATTCGTGATGGCTGAGCAGGAACTCGAACAGGCGGCGGAAATCGCCGGCCGGCGGCTGCGAGGTGCGTACCGGCATCGTGCTGGTGCGCATGAGATCGTAGAAACCGGCGACCGACAGCGAGACCTTGTCGAGGTAGTCATCGGCGCCGACCGTGATGCGCACCGGCACCACGTGCATCGGCAATGTCTCGAGCGCCGCGGCCGGCACATCGGCCGCCGAATCGATGACGATGGCGACGCCGCCGCGTTGCAGCGCGGTGCGTTGCTGCGCGTGCATGTCGTCGGCCTTCTGCGAACGCACGTCGCCGAACGCGGCCATCGTTTCGAACAGCCGCGCGGGATCGTCGAGATGCATGTGCACGCGCAGTTTCTCGCGGGTGCCGGCCATGACCAGGCTTGAGCCGCCGAGACGGTCGAGCGCCTCGCGTACGCGCGCGCGATCAATGTCGCTGGCAGACAACACGCACTCGGTGCACCAGCGGTGCTCGCTGTCGGCGTCATCGAGGGTAACCACACCGAGGTTGCTGCTGGCGGTCGTGCTCTCGACGATCCGCGCGCGCCGACCGCGCACGATGAAGTCGTCGATACCTTCGAGCAGGTGCACGAAGCCCTGCGCACCGGCGTCGACGACACCGGCCTTGCGCAATACGGCGAGCTGTTTCGGTGTGTCGGCCAGTGCCATGCGGCTGGCCGCGAGGGCGCGCGCGAACGCGCTGCCGAGATCGTTGGGCGATGCCGCGCTGGAATTGCGCAGCGACACGGCGAACGCGCTGATCACCGACAGCATGGTGCCCTCACGCGGGTCGGCGACCGCCATGCGCGCCTGTGTCGCGCCATTGTCGGCGGCGTCGGCAAGCGCAACTGCCGCGATACGTGAGTTCCCCTGCAAGCTTTCGCTGACCCCTTGCAGGAATTGCGCGAGGATGGCACCCGAGTTGCCGCGTGCGCCGTCGATTGCTTCATCTGCCACGCTTTTGAGCACCGAACCGGCGTGGGCGCTGCGCAGCTGCTTCAGGCCGTCGCGCACAGTCATCAACGTCAGGCCCAGATTGCTGCCGGTATCGCCATCGGCAACCGGAAATACGTTGATGCGGTTCAGCGCATCGCGCTCGCCAAGCACGCGCGCGATGCCGGCGATCAGTGCGCGCTTGAGCGCACGCCCGCTGGTTCGGGTCAGCGGTCTCGCGGTGATCTCGATGGCGACGGCGACGGCAGACATGGCCGCAGTCTAGCGGCGCACCCGTTGACGGTCGTGCTGCGCCGCAGCGCGGCTGTCCGCCGGTGTCCGCAGGTTGTCCGCAAGCTGTCCGGCAGTCTGCTGCCGACGCGAGGCACGAGACGCAAGTGCCTGATTGACATCGCGACATGACCTTTGGCACGGTCAATGCTCTATGCAAATCTCAATCGCAGCGCGGCAATGTCCAAATTGCCGCATCGCTAGAGTCGAACCCGCACTTCATGCGACCATGGCCGACCTTGGGCGCAATGTAGTCCCGTGCAAGCACTGGAGACGATGCATGACCACCCGCAAGCCATTTCTTTTCCTGCTGCTGCTGTTGTTGATCGGCAGCTCGGGCGCACACGCCAGCTCGTACAGCATGGCATCGGCCAGCTTGCCGGCGTCGGCGGAGCCGCCGTCTTCGCCGGAACCGGCGCGACTCGAAAGCGTCGGTGGTGACAGCAGTTCACGCTACATGCTTGGTGTCGATGCGGCGCCGGCCGCGAGTTCCCGTTCAGCGGAGTCCGACGATGCCGATGGCGCCGCAGCAACGAACACGGCAGGCAGCGTCGGCAACCGCGTCGGTGCGCCGGTTTCGAGCACGCCGAGCAGCCGGCAGCGCAACGGCAACCGCTGGCAATCACTGGTGCCCGGTGCGATCAAGTAGCGCGCCTGGCAGTGCCTGCACCTGATGGCTGTGACGATGTGGAAGTTGCTGTTTGGTGGCCGCCGTGCGGTCGCCATTGATGACGCCTCATGGGACGCGCTGATCGCGCGCTCGCGACTTTTCGGGCAACGCGATGCGGGGTTTCGCGAGCGCTTGCGTGAACGCGTCGGCGAGTTCCTCGCGCGCAAATCCTTCAGCGCCGCCGGTGAGCATACGCTGGACGACAGCCAGTGCCTCGCGATCGCGGCGATGGCCTGCCTGCCGGTGGTCGATCTTGGCATCGACTGGCTCGATGGCTGGAGCGAGATCGTCGTCTATCCCGATGTGTTCCGCGTGCGCCGCGAAGACCACGACGAGGATTCCGGCGTGGTCACCGAAGGCGACGACGAGCTGATCGGCGAAGCCTGGGAACGTGGCCCGGTGATCCTTTCCTGGGCCGATGTCGAAGCGGACCTCGACCAACCGTTCGATGGCTGCAATGTCGTCATCCACGAAATCGCGCACAAGCTCGACATGCTCGACGGCGCCATGAACGGCGTGCCGCGACTGCCGCCGACGATCGATCGCCAACGCTGGGTCGGGACGATGCAGGCGGCGTACGACGCGTTGGCAGCCTCGGTGGACAACGGCCAGGAAACAATCATCGATCCGTATGCAGCGGAAAGTGTCGAAGAGTTCTTCGCCGTGGTTTGCGAAACCCTGTTCTCGACGCCGGAGTCGCTTTCGAAGGCGGACTCGGACCTGCGTCGCTTGCTGGACGAGTTGTTTGGCAACGCGAACGCATCCACGCACTAAGCGCGGTTCAGCGCGACGGCGCAAGCGCTCTTTCGCACCCATCGATGGCCGCGATCGCTGCGTTCGGCGATATCGGTAGCGATCACCGTCGACGGTGGACAGTCTGGTCTGAACGACTCCGATTCACTACTCGCAAAAAAGGGTGGATCGTTCGATCCACCCTTTCATTGCATCAATCACACGGTCGGGCGCACAGCCCGAACCGCGATCAATCGACCGAGTAACTCTGCAGCGAGACTGGCGTGGTGCCGGCAGGAATTGCGGCGCCCGTGTTCTCGTAGCAATACTGCACGATGGTCATCGGGAACCCGGTGCCCGCCGTGGTGTTCAACGCAGCCCAACCGTAGTTCACGGCGGCCGTGGTTTCATTCTGGAAGCGGAATCCAAGGAACCCTCCGCTAACGCCTGCCTTGAACGCTGCCGTGGCTGCCGTAGCAGTGAGGTTGACGAAAGTCGATGCGGCAGAAACCGGGGTACCCGCCGCGAGCACGTCATAGACGGCGCCGGTGCCGACTCCACCGCCCGTCGTCGCCCCAGGCCAGAAGAAGCTCAATCCCGTGCCGCTGTTGTAGGGATTCCAATCCCAGCCCGGGTTCGCTGCGCCGGACGCGGCGGCGACGCCGGTGAGGAAATTGTAGTAAACGCCGTCAAAAGAGTCGGGAACGGAAACGTTGGCACCCGGTCCACAGACGATCGCGGCCATGGCCGAGCCAGACGTCAGTGCAAACAGGGAGACGGCGGCCGCGGCGGCGAAGCGACGGCTGATGGTGCGAGAAAGCAATGTCGGCTTGTTCATGCAAAACCCCCAAGATTTAGAAAAGAAAGCTGGAGCGAAAAAACACTCGTCCGTACCGCTCTGCTGAATGCAAACCGGCTTGAACAGAACTTCCATGTCACGTGAGCTGGCTTGCTGGATCGCGGCTCCACGGTGCTGCACGCAGCAGCGGCGGACGAGCGTATCAGCCATCGTGCATGCTCCATGACACGGTTGATCCGTGTCAAGAGAAATTGCCCGCGCTACGACCATTTTCTTGCGAGGGACTCGCTGAACGACTCTGCGCAGGCGAGACCGCGCTGCCTGCACGCGCATGGTCAGAGTAATCCCTACGCCCGCACGGATCCGAGCAGAGCAACGAGACGCGCTAGGCGAGAACCGTAGGCGGCGGCGCGCGCCGTGTCGTTGCGTATCGGCTCGCGCACCTGCGCTGAACTGGCGGTGCGAATAGCCCGCGGGGCGCGCTCCGGATGCAGACATCGTTCGTCGGCTGGCAGCCCGCAGAATGCCAGCAGTTCCGCGGTCTGTTGCGTCGGGTGTGCGGCCAGCGCCTCGTAACTCTGTATCCGGTAGCTGCAGTGCCGGTCGGTATCCCAGACGGTCGACAGGCGCAGGTAGTCTTTCCAATAACTGGCCAGATCCTCAAACGTGTAGGCGAACCCGGCAACCCCAGGAGCGAACAGTTGCTTGAAGCAGGACCAGCAGGTCTCCAGAGCATCGCGACGACAATCGATCACTTTCGCTCCCGGCAGCATCGCGCCGATCGCACCGACATACTTCCAGTTGTCGGGCGTCTTGTCGGTGAATATCGGTCGAAGATGCCGCCAGCGCGCCGTTCGTGCGAGGTAGTCCGTGCCGAGTCGCTGCCAATCGTGTGCATCGGCATCGGCAACCCAATCGGGAAACGGCTTCCTGCGCGAGTTCGACTCGGCGGCGATGACTGCCTGCAGGTCACTCAGTTCGCTTCCGCCCTCGACCTGCGGATGCGCTGCCAGGATCTGCTCGACCAAAGTTGAGCCTGATCGGGGCAGGCTGACGACGAAAATCGCTTCCTGCCCGAGGTCTGGCTGGTCGTGTGCTGCAGGCCTGCAGGCGAAGGCATCAGCCACCTTGTCGACGAATTGCGAATGCGCGCTGGCACTCCAGACACGCCGCGACCTGGCACTGGAATTGCCTCGCTCGAGACACACCAGCGCCTCATCGAACTCGCCTGCGGCCTCGTGGATGCGCGCCATCGCGAAATCGAGCAGCAGCTTTTCGTCGAAAGTCCGTTTTGGCTCGGAAGCAAATCGCTGGATCGAGCGGACCTCGCCCGCGGTCAGCGTGATCGTCTTGATGTCGAGCAGCGCAAACCACGCCTTGGCCACTTCCCGACCCTCGCGGATCAGCCCGCGATATTCGCCGGCAGCACCATCGGCGTCGCCGAGCATCTGCAGGCAGCGGGCGCGCAACAGCGCGACGCGTGCATCGGTGGAGCCGAGCGCGCGCGCGGTTGCCTGCATCGAGCGCCTGCTCGACCATCGCAACCCGGTCGTACGCGATGCCCAGCTCAAGCCATGCGTCGGCGCTCGGCTGGCTGTCGCACAACCCGCGCAGGCATTCGATTGCGGCGTCGGAGTGACCGCGTTCGGCGAGTACACCGCCGAGCTCCCTGATCAGCTCGGCGTCGCCAGGCGAGCCCGCGATTGCATCACGGACGTATTGCTCGGCAACGTCGAGCTCCCCACGCCGTCGATGGATGACACCCGCAAGCCTGAGCGTTTCCCGGTGTGTCGGCGCGCGCAGCAGGGCAATCGGCAGCGCGCGTGAAGCGGCGGCAAGATCACCCGACTCGAGGTCCCGACGCATCGCCTTCAAGACCAACGCGGCGGCGGCGGGCAAGGCACCCGAATTTGCTGTCGACATGCTCGCAGTCCACGTATCGGATCAAGAACGTCCAGTGCCTCGATGATACCGAACCGGGCCCGATGCGACGCCAGAGCGCTTGCTGCGTGCCTTGCACGCGATCCGGTGCGCCGTTACCCTCGGAGGTCAGCCGCACGCAGCACCGCGGCTTTCCGCCGTAAACTGCAGATTCCGCTATGAAAATCTCCCTGCGCGCCTTCGTGTGCGTGACCTTCGCCGCCGTTCCGGCGCTCGCCGTCGCCTGCGAAGGCAAGCTGCACATCGAAATCGAGAACACCGGCGTGTACGCGCTGGATCACGCGGCAATCGTCGCGCAGCAACCGGGGCTGGCGAACTGCGCGAGCGAACAACTGGTGATGTCCAGTGGCGGCAAGCCAGTGCCGATCCGGATTGTCGATGGCGGCGATGGGCGCTTCGATGCCAATGACCGGATCGAATGGGTTGGTGAACAGTTGAAGGGCAGCGAGAGCTGGTACAACCCGTTCAGCATCAATAATGTCTATCTGCTTGGCGTGAGCGAAACGGAAGGTGCGCGGATTCGGGATGCGTTGCCGGGTGACCTGTCGGACAACGCCACCGCAACGCTGCAGCGCGTGCTGCACTACGAGCAGGAGAACCTCATGATCCGGCTCGACCAGAGCCAGCAAGCGCCGGGCGAGGAGCCTGACGTATGGCAATGGGCGAAAATCACGCACGCGGATCCCGCACCGTTCGAATTCACGTTTGATCTGCCCGATATCGACACCCGGCGCGGCGCGGCGCTCGAGCTCAACTTCCGCGGCCTTTCCCGGGCACCGAGCTCGGTGCTTCACGAAAAGCTCGTGGACCATGCCGCCGAAGTGACAATCAACGGCCGCAGCGTCAGCCGCCTGTCCTGGAGCGGCCGTGACGAGGTCGTCCGGCGCGTGGAGATCCCCTCGCAAGCGTTGAAGGCGCGCGGAAATACTCTTCGGCTGGTTGTCCCGACGCGCAGCGTGCCCTGGGATGATCGCCATCCTCTGGTTGATGTGGTCATGTTCAACTGGGCCCAATTCCAGTTCGCCGTGAGTGGTGATATCGACGCGGGGCCGCTGCCGCTCTCGGTGCGGGAGGGCGACGATGAACCGATCCGGCTGGGCTGGCGGCAACAGGGCGATCTGGTCCTGTACGGGCTCGACGGCGTGCGCCGCCCGGGTCATCGCGAATCGGCCGAACGATTGCGTTTCGCTGCCGCGCCCCGAAGTGTCGAGCTGTTGCCTGTGGTAGACGGAAAGTTCAATGCTCCGTTCCTCGTGCGCGCGGTTGCCGCGGACGACTGGAAAAGTCCATTGCAGGGCTACGACTACCTTATCGTCACCCATTCCACGTTGCGCGATGCGATTCGGCCACTGGCCGCATTTCACGAAAGCCGTGGCATGCGTGTGGCAGTCATCGATGTCCAGGACGTCTATGACAGTTTCAACCACGGCATTGTTCATCCACAGGCGATTCGCAATCTGGTCGAGCACGCGAACACCGCGTGGCCTGCTCCGCATCCACGATTCCTTCTGCTCGTCGGCGATGCCAGTTTCGACATCCGCAACAACACCGAGAACGATCTTCGCTACGCCAAGTTTGCCGACAACATGCACGAGCTGGCGTACTCGGGGCATTTTGCCGGTATCGGTGGCACGTCCTACGGCGAAGGCGCGACCAAGTTCGCCGGGCGCAACCTGATACCGACCTGGCAGTATCCGTCGCCGGAAGGTCAGTCAGCCAGCGACAATCCCTATGGCATCGTCGGCGACGGCTTCCATCCGACGGTTGCGGTGGGGCGTTTCCCGGTGGTCGAACCGGCCGAGGTCACCGCGATCGTCGACAAGACCATCGACTACATGACCAAACCCCAACCGGGCAGCTGGCGGCGCGACGTGATGTTCATCACCGATGAATCGGACTACTTCAAGAAGTCGTCCGATGAAATCGCCGACTCGATCGGCAGTGCCGGCTTCGTTGCCGACCGTGTCTATGCGAGTGCCGCCGAGGCCGACAATCTCGCTCACCAGAGCGCGATCAAGGATGGCCTCAACGCCGGACAATTGCTGGTCCACTTCATCGGCCATGGTGGTCGCTACATCTGGCGCACAGGCCCACCCGACATCCGCAAGAACCATGACCTGTTCACGCTCGATGACGTCAGCAACCTGACCAACAGCGGTCGCCTGCCGATGGTGCTGTCGATGACGTGCTATTCCGCGCCATTCGACAATCCCAGCGAGGACTCGATTGGCGAGCGCTTCCTGCGCGAGCCCGACAAGGGCGCGATCGCGGTGTTTGCGGCATCGTGGCGCAATGCGCCGTCGAAGGAATTCAGCACGAACCTCGTCACCGAACTGCTGACGCCCGGCGCAACCATCGGCGAGGGCATCGTGCGCGCCAAAAAGAGCATTCAGGATCGGACGCTGGTCGAGATGTACAACCTGCTCGGCGATCCTGCGGTGGTGCTGGAGCGTCCGCGTGACTCGGCGCTGCTTGCCCGCGACGGCGACATCTGGAATCCGGGGATCGTGGTCGCTCTGGACGAAGCGGAATTCCGCGGCCAGATTGATCTCGACTGGTTCGACGAGAACGGCGACAGTGTCGCGCGCACGAGCTTCCAGTCGGATGAATCACGCTTCCGCCTGCCGATTCCGAAGCTGACTGACGGCAAGGTCGCGACCAGCGTGCGCCTCTACTCGACCGACCGCATCACCGGTCGGGACGCGAGCGCCGGACTTGACCTGCGTCCGCCTGCCGTGGTCGCCGAGTCACGCTGGAAATGGCCGTCGTGGCTGACCTTCCAGCGCGAGCGCTCGTTCGGCCCGCTCACCGAAGACACCATCGCCCGCGGCGGCTTCGAAGCCGATGAAGAGCCGGTGCTGGTCGCCGGCAACTGATGCATGCCATCCCTGGTCGCGCTGATCGAACTGGCGCGACCGGCACAGTGGATCAAGAACGGCTTCGTCCTGCTGCCGCTGTTTTTCGGCCATGCCCTGTTTGTCCCCGCGTCGGTACGCGGCGCCGTGCTGGCCACGATCGCGTTCTGCCTCGCCGCTTCGGCGGTGTATGCGTTCAACGACAGTCGCGATGTCGCTCGTGACCGCCTGCACCCGCTGAAGCGCACGCGACCGCTCGCGCGGGGTGCGATCAGTGTCGACGGCGCGCGCCGCTTCGCTGCGCTGCTCTGCGCAAGTGCACTGGCCCTGGCGGCGATTTCGAGCCTGCCATTGATGGCCGTGATCGCTGCCTATCTGGCGGTCAATTTCGCCTATTCGCATGGTCTCAAGCACGTCGCGTGGCTCGACGTCGGCATGGTCGCGTCGGGGTTCGCGCTGCGTATCGTCGCTGGTGGCATCGGCGCAAATGTGCCGCTGACCGGCTGGATCCTCGCCATGGGCTTCGTGCTCGCGCTGATGCTCGCGCTCGGCAAACGCCATGGTGATCTCGTGCATGTCGGCGAAGCGGGCGCGCGTGCGGTGGCGGGCTACCGCCGTGTCGATGTCGAGCGCGTGCTTGGCCTGCTCGGCGTCGCAGTCATCGCGGCATACGTGTTCTACACCCTGTCGCCCGAGGTGCTCGCGCGCCACGGTCACAAGGCGCTCGTGTACTCGACGCCGTGGGTCGCGCTCGGCGTGATCCGCTACCTCGGGCTCGTCTTCAAGCACGGCGCCGGTGGCGATCCGAGCCGGCTCGCCGTACGCGATCCGATCCTGCTGCTGGCGACGATCGGCTGGCTGTGCACGCTGGCCGCGATCCTCTACGCATGAGCCGCGCATTCCGGCGACAATGCGCACGTTGATGGCGAGGAGAGTGCGTGCCGGCGTTCGCTTACCAGGCGCTCGATGCGAGCGGCAAGACCTTGCGTGGTGTACTGCAGGGCGACACCGCGCGCGCGGTGCGCGCGTCGCTGCGCGAGCGCGGGCTCAATCCGCTCGCCGTGGACGCGGTGGTCGAAACGCACGACCACGCCTTCACCTTGCGCCGGCGTTCGTTGTCGGGCGCGCAGCTGGCGATGCTCACGCGCCAGTTGTCGACGCTGGTCGGTGCCGGCCTGCCGATCGATGAAGCCCTGGCGGCGTTGTCGGAACAGGACGACAACGATCGCCAGCGCGCGCTGACCGTGGCCTTGCGCGCCCGCGTGATGGAAGGTGCGAGTCTTGCGCAGGCGATGGGTGCATTTCCGGACAGCTTTCCGGAAATCTTCCGCGCCACCGTGGCGGCCGGTGAACAATCCGGCCACCTGCAGGGCGTTCTCGAGAAACTCGCCGACTACGCCGAAGCGCGCGACGCGCTCAAGCAGAAGCTGTTTGCCGCGCTGACCTATCCGCTGTTGCTGACCGTGGTCGCGATCGCGGTCGTGTCCGGCCTGCTGGCGTGGGTGGTTCCACAGATCGTCGGCGTGTTCCAGAACATGCAGCAGACCCTGCCGTTGGCGACGCGCGCGTTGATGGCTTTGTCGGCGCTGATGCGCGACTGGGGATGGTTGCTGATCGTGCTGATCATTCTCGGCGCGGTCGGCGTACGCATGGCGTTGCGCCGTGAGCACATGCGCTATCGATGGCACCAACTGCTGTTGCGGCTGCCGTTGTTCGGTCGACTGACACGTGCCGCGAATACGGCGCGGGCGGCGCGCACGCTCGCACTGCTCGCGGGTGCCGCGGTGCCGTTGCTGGACGCGCTCGCGATCGCCGCGCAGGTGGTGCCGAACCTGCCGATGCGCGATGCGCTGCGCAAGGCGGCGTTGAAGGTGCGCGAGGGCAGCAGTTTCGCCCGCGCGCTCGGTGACAGCGGTCAGTTTCCACCGGTCGCCTTGCGCCTGATAGCAAGTGGCGAACGCTCCGGCGAGTTGCCGCGCATGCTCGGCGAGGCCGCCGCGCACCAGCAACGCGATCTCGATCGCTGGCTCGGGGTGCTTGCCGCAACCCTTGGTCCGGTGGTGATACTACTGGTCGGCGCAATGGTCCTGTTCATCGTGCTGGCGATCCTGCTGCCGATCTTCAATTTGAATCAAATGGTCAAGTAGCCGGGAATGGGGAACAGGGAATCGGAGAAAGCGCGAACGTCTGGCGATGCACGCTCTCGCGCGGAAGTGCGAAACTTCACGATCCCACGCTGAGCAACGCTTTGCCTTCCGAATCCCGATTTCCCATTCCCGGCAACTGCATGATTCGTTTCGATCAAGTCAGCAAACGTTACGCCGAGGGCCATGAGGCGCTGAGCGGGCTGAGCTTCGAGGTGGCTGCGGGCGAGATGGTTTTCGTCACCGGGCACTCGGGAGCGGGCAAGAGCACGCTGCTGAAACTGCTCGCGCTGATCGAACGTCCGTCGCGCGGCGAGATCACGGTCAACGGCGCACCACTCGCACGCGTGCGCGCTCGCTCGATACCGCAGGTGCGCCGCGACATCGGCATGGTGTTCCAGAACCATCGCCTTTTGATGGACCGCAGCGTGTTCGAAAATGTCGCGCTGCCGCTGCAGATCAGTGGCGCCGGTCGTGACGAAATTCCAAAGCGCGTGCGCGCGGCACTCGACAAGGTCGCCCTGCTCGATCGCGAGAAGTCGATGCCGGTGACGCTGTCGACCGGCGAACAGCAGCGCGTCGGCATCGCCCGCGCCCTGGTCGCCAAGCCGCCTCTGATCATTGCCGACGAGCCGACCGGAAATCTCGATCCGCAGCTCTCGGTCGAAATCATGCGGCTGTTCGCCGAGTTCGAGCAGGTCGGCACCACCGTGCTCGTGGCCAGCCATGACCTGCATCTGATCCGGCACATGGGCAAGCGCGTGCTGGTACTCGATCACGGTCGGCTGATCGACGACTTCCGGCCGCTGCCGGCATGAGTACCCGTCGCAGCGAAGCGAAGGCACGTGCGAACCGCTTGCGTGAGGCGCCGCCGGCCAACGTCAGCGTGCGCCGTGCGAAGCGTCCGCTCGGCATGCGTCTGAGTGCATGGCGAGAGGCCCATCGCGACAGCTTCACGGCCAGCATGCGCAGACTCGTTGCACGTGCCTGGGCGACGGCACTGACGGTCCTCGTGATTGGCCTCGCGCTGGCGCTGCCACTGCTGTTGCATGTGATCCTCGACAATGCACGGCAGTTGTCGGGCGGGCTGCGCGAGGCGCGCGAGGTCACCGTATTTCTCAAGCCGACGCTCGACACGCCGGCCGCCGTCGCCTTCGCCAGCGAAGTCGACGCACGCGACGACGTCACCGCAGTGTCGACACGAACGCCTGACGAGGGCCTCTCCGAGTTCCGCCAGTTGTCCGGCTTCGCCGAAGCGCTCGATGTGCTCGCGCACAATCCGTTGCCGAGCGTGCTCGTGGTCACGCCGCAATCGGGCGAAAGCGCGGACAATGCCACCCTGGTTGCCGAACTCGAGGCCGATGCGCGCGTGGACATGGTCCAGCACGACGCCGCATGGCGACAACGCCTGACCGCGCTGCTCGCGTTCGGCGAACGTGCGATGCTGGCATTGATCGGTTTGCTCGCGTTGGCGACCTTGTTGATCGTCGGCAACACGGTGCGCATGGATATCCAGGGGCGTGCCGAGGAGATAGCGGTGCTGCAATTGATCGGAGCGAGCGATGCCTTCGTGCGCCGGCCTTTTCTTTATGCCGGTGCCTGCTATGGCGTGCTCGGCGGCCTGCTCGCGCTGCTGGCAGTCGCGGGCATCCAGTTGGCGCTCGCCGAGCCGGTACAGAGCTTGCTCGCCAGCTACCAGAACCGCTTCGACATCGTTCCGTTGCGCCTGCGTGATGCCGCCGTGCTGATCGGCGTCAGCGCGCTGCTCGGCTGGCTCGGAGCGTGGATCGTCAGCACCGCGCATCTGCGTGCCGGGCGACCGCACGCATGAGCGCCGATGCAGCACTCGGCCGGCACCTTTCAAGCGACGAGCCGCGCGTTCTCGTCGTCGACGGCTCGCGCGTGGTCCGGCGCCTGATCGAACAGATGTTGCTGACCAGCCTGCCAGGCGTGGTCGTGCTGAGCTGTGGAACCGGTGCCGAGGCCTGCGCTCGCCTCGCCGAGGGCGCAGTCGATTTCGTCACCACGGCGCTGCGCCTGCCCGACATGGACGGTCTCGAACTCGCACGACGCATCCGCGAGGGTTCTCCGCAGGCCTACATGCCGATCGTGGTCGTTTCCGGCGACGTGCAGGAGCGCCTCGTCGAGCGCACGATCACTGACGATGTCACCGACTACTTCGACAAGTCGCTCGGTTTCCAGGCATTGGCCGAGTTCATCCGCGGCTACGTGCAGCCCACCGAATCGACGCCGGGCGAAGTGCTCTATGTGGAGGACAGTCGCGTTGTCGCACTGGCGACGCGGCGCATGCTCGAGAAACACGGCCTCACCGTGCTGCACGTGATCACGGTCGAGGAAGCGATCGCGATGCTCGAGACCGCGCAGTCGATGGAACGCATCGGTGCCGACATCGTCCTCACCGACGTCAACCTCAAGGGCGAACTGACCGGCGCCGACCTGCTCGAGCGCATCCGCTACCGGCTTGGCTACGGCAAGGGTCATCTGCCGGTGATCGTCATGACCGGCGACGACAATCCGAAGAAGCAGGCGGCGCTGCTGCGCGCCGGCGCCAACGATCTGGTCGAGAAGCCGATCGAGGAGCGCCTGCTGGTGACCAAGCTGCTGTTCCAGCTGCGGGTCGGGCGGCACATGCGCGCGCGCTACGCCTCCGCGCCGTGACCGCGCCGGCGGTCACGCTCGAAGCGTCGTGGAAGGCGCGCGTCGGCAGTCATTTCGAACACACCGAAATGCGCGCGCTCGCCGCATTCCTTCGCCAACGCAAGCAGCAGGGGGCGATCATCCATCCGCGCGGCGCGCAGATCTTCGCCGCGCTTGACCTGACCCCGTTCGACGAGGTCAAGGTCGTCATCCTCGGCCAGGATCCGTATCACGGCCCGGGCCAGGCGCACGGCCTGTGCTTTTCGGTGATGCCCGGGGTACCGGTGCCGCCGTCGCTCGACAACATCTTCAAGGAGCTCGCCCGCGACCTGCAGGTGGCGCGCCCTGATCATGGCTGGCTGGTGCCATGGGCGCGCCAGGGTGTGCTGTTGCTCAATTCGGTGCTGACAGTCGAATCGGGCGTTGCCGGCTCGCATCAGGGCAAGGGCTGGGAAGGCTTCACCGATGCCTGCATCGCCGCGCTCGATCGCGAGCGTGAGGGCCTGGTCTTCCTGCTCTGGGGCAGCTACGCCCAGTCGAAGGGAAAGTTGATCGACGGCACGCGTCATCTCGTCCTCAAGGCACCCCATCCGTCACCGCTGTCGGCCCATCGTGGCTTCCTCGGTTGTGCACATTTTTCCCGCACAAACAATGCCTTGCGTGAAAACGGGCAGGCGTCGATCGACTGGGGGCTGCCGCCGCGCAGCACGCTCGAGCGCGACATCATGACGTGATTGTTCACATGCATTGACCAGTCTGCTCACTGCGCATTAACCGTTTCGGGTCTACTATACCCGGCAGTTCAGTTAATTCGAACCCGATCCCGGAGCCTCGGGAACTCACGTCGGCTTTAGCACTCCAAGCATTCGAGTGCTAACCTTCGCTGCATCGAGAGGACACATCCATGAGCAACGCCCTGACAGTCAACAGCTTCCCGGTACCGAGCGCGCTCGGCAGCCTGGATGCGTACATTTCGGCAGTCCATCGGGTGCCGATGCTGACTGTCGAAGACGAGCAGGCGCTGGCGCGTGACTACCGTGACGACGGCAACATCGAGTCGGCGCGCAAGATGGTCATGTCGCACCTGCGCTTCGTCGTGCACGTCGCCCGCGGTTACTCGGGTTACGGCCTGCAGATCGGCGACCTGATCCAGGAAGGCAACATCGGCCTGATGAAGGCGGTCAAGCGCTTCGATCCGGATCAGGGCGTGCGCCTCGTGTCGTTTGCGGTGCACTGGATCCGCGCCGAGATGCACGAGTTCATCCTGCGCAACTGGCGCATCGTCAAGGTCGCCACGACCAAGGCGCAGCGCAAGCTGTTCTTCAACCTGCGCAAGTCGAAGAAGCGCCTTGGCTGGATGAATGCCGAAGAGGTCAACACGGTCGCACGTGAGCTTGGCGTGCCGGCAGCGACCGTGCTCGAGATGGAATCGCGCCTCAGCGGTCGCGACATCGCGTTCGATTCTCCTACCGATGACGACGAGGACGCCAAGCCGTCGCCGGTGATGTTCCTGGAAGACCATCAGAACGCCGATCCGTATCTGACCATCGAGAGCGATTCGGAAGAGGAATCCTCGCTCGACACGCTCAACCGCGGGCTGGTCAAGCTTGACGAGCGTTCGCGCGACATCATCCAGCGCCGCTGGCTCAACGACGACAAGGCAACGCTGCAGGAACTGGCCGACGAGTACGGCGTGTCGGCCGAGCGCATCCGCCAGGTCGAGGCGAACGCGATGAAGAAGATGCGTTCGCTGTTCGTCGCCGCCTGATCGCGGCTCTCCGCGTGTGATGGTGAAAAGGCCCCAGTCGGGGCCTTTTCGTTTCGCGCGCGCGACACGCGGTATCAGCGTGGCGGCGCCTGCGTGTTGCTCCCGCAGCGGCCGCAAATCGGGCACACTGGCGTCGTCCATTGCGGGCACACATCAGGGGATCACGGATGAACATGCTTCGCTCGCCTGTGTCGGCGCTGGCCTTGTGCTCACTGCTCGCCGCGTGCTCGACGACCACGTCGATCAGTTCGACCCGCGCCGACACGCGCATGCTGATCAAGGACACGGCGCTGACCTTGCCGGCGCGCCGGGACCTGCGCGGCACGAGCTTCGGCAACTACGAGTTCGAGGCGCGACACGATGGCGGCGCTGCCCTGCACGGCATCCTGCCGCTGAAGTTCAAGGGTGGCAACCTCGCCCTCGACATCCTGTTCTTCGCACCCGCAGCGTTCTTCAATCTGCGTGCCGCGTTCCCGTTCTACGAAGTCGACATCGACAACGGCATCATCCGCTACAAGGAAAAGCGCGGCGATGCATGGATCGACTACACGCCGACGCTGGCGGAGGCCGAACGTGCGCGTGACTACTACCGCGAACGCGCAGCGAAGCGCGTCGCCGAGTAGCCCGATCAACCCATCTCGACCGGGTCGACATCGATCGACCAGCGCACGCGACGCGCTTGCGGCAGGCCGCGCAGTTCGGCAATCCATGCGCCCAGAAACGCTTGCATGATGGCCCGATCGGCACACTCGACAAGCAACTGGCTGCGCTGGTAGCCGGCACGCCGCGGCATCGGCGCCGGCATCGGACCGTGCAGGAACACCGCATGGTCGTGAGCGCGCCCGACTGCGGCGGCAGCATCGAGGAACGCCGCATTCCCGGACGCATCGCGCGCCTCGGCGCGCACCAGCGCAAGCTGCGCGAACGGCGGCAGCGACGCCGCGAGACGTTCCTCGATCAGCTTGTGGGCGAGTGCGTGGTAACCACCGTCGACCAGGGCCGCGAGCAGCGGATGATCCGGATGATGCGTCTGCAGGATCACGCGCCCGGCGCGTTCGGCACGCCCGGCGCGTCCCGCCACCTGCACGATCAGTTGCCCGAGTCGCTCGCCGGCGCGAAAGTCGACGCTGTACAGGCCTTCATCGACGCCGACCACCACGACCAGGGTCAATTGGGGGAGATCATGGCCCTTGGCCAGCATCTGCGTGCCGACGAGGATGCGTGCACCGGGCGCATCGAGGCTGGCGAGCAAGGTATCGCGGCCACTGCGATTGCGCGTCGTGTCACGATCAATGCGCACCACCGGCACCTGCGCGAAGCGTTCGCGCAGGGCTTCCTCGAGGCGCTCGGTACCCTGCCCCTGCGGCGCCAGCGACGGGCTCGAACACTGCGGGCATTGCGCCGGCACGCGCTGGTCGGCGCCGCAATGGTGGCAGCGCAGGCGCGCCGCGCCGCGATGCAGGGTCATCGGCCGATCGCACTGCGCGCACTGTGCACTCCAGCCGCAGGCCTGGCACATCAGCACCGGCGCATAGCCGCGGCGATTGCGGAACACCAGCACCTGTTCGCCACGCTCGAGATGCTCGCCGATCGCCTGCAGCGACTCGAGCGCGAGGCCGCCCTCGCGCTTGCGATGACGAAGATCCATCACCTGCAGCTGCGGAGGTCGGGCAACACCGGTGCGCTCGGCCAGGCGCAGTGATCGATAGCGTCCTGCCTGCGCGTTGACGAGTGTTTCGATCGATGGCGTCGCCGAGCCGAGCACGATCGGCACGCCGAGCGAACGCGCCCTGACCACGGCGAGATCGCGGGCGTGGTAGCGAAAACCGTCCTGCTGCTTGTACGAGCCGTCGTGTTCCTCGTCGACGACGATCAGGCCCGCATTCGGCAACGGCACAAACACCGCCGAACGGGTGCCGAGCACGACACGCGCCTCGCCATGCGCGGCAGCCAGCCACGCGCGCGCACGTTCGCCGTCGGCCAGGCCCGAATGCACGATCGCGATGTCGAGGCCGAGGCGCTCGCGAAAGCGTCGCGTCGTCTGCGGCGTCAGCGCGATCTCCGGCACCAGCACGAGCGCCTGCCGTCCGTGGGCAACGACATCGGCGATCGCCTGCAGGTAGACCTCGGTCTTGCCACTGCCGGTCACGCCATCAAGCAGGATCGACGTGAAGTGGCCGCGCGAAGCAACGATCGAATCGACCGCCGCGCGCTGGGCGTCATTGAGCTCGGGTCCTTCGATTGCGTCGCGCGACACGCGCATCGCGTCGTCGGGCACGAACTCGGCGAGACCGCGCCCGCGCAGCGCGCGCGCGGCGACGCGCCAGCCGGTCAACCGCGTGTCGAGTGCCACCGGCGTCTGTGCGCCATCGGCGAGCATCTCGAGCAGGCTCGAGATGCGGGTCGCGCGGCGGCGTGCCGGATCGGCGAGGGCCGCTTGGCCGGCGGCAGTCAGAACGAGACACTCACGCGTTTCGCGCGGCAGCGCGCGCGCGCTGCGCAACACGACCGGCAGCGCCGCATCGACAACCTCGCCGATCGGATGCTGGTAGTAGCGCGCCGACCATCGCAGCGTCTCGCGCAATTCGTCGGTCAGCAACGGCTGCGCGTCGAGCACACGCACGATCGGCTTGAGCTGGTCGTCGTCAAGCGCCGTATGCTCTGCCGTTTCGAGCACGACGCCGACCAGCCGCCGTCCGGCGAACGGCACCAGCACGCGTGCGCCGACGCGAGCCGAGTCGCCGTCAGGCACGCGGTAATCGAACAGGCGCGGCAGCGGCACCGGCACGGCAACGCGCACGATCAGCGGCATTCAGGGATTCCGTTGGGTCATCGCGGAAGTGTAGCGCCGGCCCCTGCACGCTCCGCGCACGAGTTGCGACACTTTCCTCATTTCAATGCGAGGAAAATGCCCCAAGTCTCTGCACTGCGTGAGGTTTTTTCGTTATCCACAGCAGCTGTGGATAAGTATGTGGATGACGCCCCGCGCGAGCCCCTTCGGACGCACAGGCTAAGCACCGTCGTCATCTTGGCGAAACTTTGACCAACCTCGAATACATCAATTTAATCAGAAGGTTGCGACAGCGCATCGGCGAGTCACGAAAGCGTCATCGGCGGCCGCGCCCGTTTGCGACTGCTGCATCGCATCTGTGCAAAACGGACTTGACAGCATGTCTTGCCGGTGCTTTCGGATGCGCGGTCAACCGAATGCCAGGCCATGCGTTATGAGGTCCATGCCGAGCATTCCCGATACCCTGCCGCGGCGCGCGCCAACTGCGCGTTCATGCACGATCACGAACCCGGTGCAGAGCTCCGTGAAGCACGCCATCGAGACCGAAATGCTGCAGGAACCAGCGCGCGTCGAGGCGCGAGATGCTCCACTTGACCGCTTCCTGCGAGAGGTTGAACGCCGTGCGCTGCGTATCGCCGAGTTCGGCTGCGGCAACCGCGATACCGCCCTCGACATCGTGCAGGACGCGATGTTCGGGTTCGTCAGGCACTACGCCGGGCGCCCGAGTGCGGAATGGGCGCCGTTGTTTCATCGCGTGCTCGACAGTCGGTTGAACGACTGGCATCGCCGGCAGCGGGTACGCGGTCGCTGGATGTTCTCGTTCATGCGCGCCGCCGATGACGATGGTGACGATCCGATCGATGCCGTCGCCGATGGGTCCGAACCCGGGCCACTCGGCCGTCTCGCCGATGGCGAGGCGGGTGTGGTCCTCGAAACCGCACTGCGCGAACTGCCGCGGCGACAACGTCAGGCCTTCCTGCTGCGCATGTGGGAAGGACTTGACGTCGCCGACACCGCACTCGCCATGCGTTGCAGTGAAGGCAGCGTCAAGACGCATCTTTCGCGCGCACTCAATCGCCTGCGCCAACGCCTCGGAGAATTCCAGTGAACGATCCACACGATTCCGCGTTCGGCCAGCGCGCGGCACAGCTACTCGACTCCTCGTTGCAGTCGCTCGATGCGGCCACGTTGTCGCGACTGAACCGTGCGCGCCAGGCTGCACTGGTGTCACGCACGCGCCGGCGCCAATGGGCATGGGGCGGTGCTTTCGCCGGTGCGGGCGTCGGTGCACTCGCACTCGTGCTGGCATTCGGCCTGTATCGCACGCCGGCGCCGATGCAGGGACAGGCCGACACGATCGCCGCGATCGGTGATGAAGCCCTGCTCGGCGCCGACGATCTCGCGCTCTACGAGGATCTTGAGTTCTTTGCGTGGCTCGGTGACGCCGAGGTCGACGGCGTGCGCGCGGCCGCTACCGATGCGGGAGAGCGCCTGTGAAACCTCGGGCACCGATGTTTGCATTGCTGTTTTCGCTGCTCGCATGCGAGGCGACAGCGCAGCCCGTTGCAGGTGACGCGCGCGACGCGCGGCGCGGCGAACGCAAGGTCGCGGTGGCAGCGATCGAGTGGTCGACACTGAGCACCAGCCAGCAGCAGTTCCTCGACTCGCTTGCGAAGCAATGGAGCACGCTCATGCCGATCCAGCAAAGCCGTTTCGCACGTCTCGCCGTGACTGCCCCCTCTTGGACCGACGAACGGCGCACACGCGTGCGCACGCGGATCGAACAGTGGGCGGCGATGACGCCAGCGCAACGCGAGCAGACGCGCGAGCATTTCGAGCAGTTCCAGGAACTCAGCGACGATGAGCGAAAACGCGTGCGCGAGGCCTATCGGCGCTTCCGCGACCTGCCGCCGGAACAGCGGCGCGAACTGCGCGAGCGCTATCGCGCGCTCAAGCCACCGCAAGACTGAGGATCGCGGCGAACACCACGCCGAACGAGAGAAGCACGGTGTAGCTGATGCCGATCACGCTGTACATGACGGCGGCCATGATCCAGCCATGCCGGTAAACGCGCTTCTGCATCCAGAACAGGTACACCAGCATCCAGATCCCGGCGATGGTGGACAACCAGTCCAGTGGCTGCGCAATCCATGCTGACCCCGACGCCCACGACTTCACGGCGCCAAGAACGATCACCACGATCAGGGTCAGGAAAATGAAAGCATGGCTGTGCAGGGCGACCAGCAGGTGCTCCATGTAGAGCCGCCGCTTGAAGACATAGAAGAACTTCAGCAGCAGTGCGAACAATGGCATCAGCAGGAACAGCGTCTGCGGCAATACCGAGAAGAATGCAGTGAGTGCGACCGACGGCTTGTCGCGGAAGACCCGCACGTTCTCGCCCATGTGCACGGCGGTCGCGGTCAGCTTCGCGTTGACGGCAGCCGGCAGCCACCGCACGCTCACCGGCCTGGCGGCAGGATCCCAGGCCTTGCCATTGATCGTGAACTGCCCCTGTTGATTGAGGCTGAAGCCGGTTTCCCCGCCAGCCTCTTCACTGGTTTGCGCGTCGGCAGCCGTTGCAGCGGGCTCGAGCTTGCGCAGGCGACGATCGCCTTCCTTGCGCAGTTGCTTCTCGTCGGCGTCCAGATCCGCACGGACATCGCTTGCCAATGAGGCCTTGTCGGAGCCCTGCCACAATGTCGCGACCTGCTGCTCGACGCGTTCCGCCACCTGCTGCGCATCGGCGGCAGCGCGAATCTCGAGCACGCGAATACGCTGCGCGCCTTCGCCACGAATCTCCGCCTCGGCTTCGGAGAGCGCGTCACTGGCCTGATCAGGCAGCCCCGCGTTCTCGATCACGCCACGCGTCGTCGCGATGGCCGCGGCAACCCGCTGTTCGACTTCGGCCGGGGTTTGCGCATCGCTGATGTCATCGGCGGCGAACAGATCGATCTTGTCGATCGAATCTCGGTCGATGTTCGATTGCATCGCGAAGAACGCGATGATCGACAGGATGAAGAACAAACGGAACGGCGTGACGTAACGCGCGCGGCGACCGGCGACATATTCGGTGGTCAGGAATGCAGGACGGAAGTACAGGTCGAAAACCGAACGGAACACGCGCGAGTCGACATTGAAGACGATGTCGGCGAGATCGCGCAGCACTTCCGAGATGTGCCGCACCATGCCTTTCTCGGACTGGCCGCAGGCATGGCAGTACGGACCGTGCACCGGCGCACCGCAGTTCGGGCAAACACCTTGCGCGGCACCGAAACCGGCGTCTTCCGGCGCGGGCGCGGGCACATGCCGCGCCATCGTCCCGCGCGCGGGCGGTGGCGGTGGCGGCGGAGCCGGCAGGTCATCGAATTCGCTGTTCATCAGTTGTGCAACAGTCCCTGCTCACGCAGCCACGCCACGGTATCGCCGAGCAGTTCGTCGATCGGCGTGATCCGGTAACCCAGCTCGCGCATCGCCTTGGCCGAGTCGACGCGCAAATGATGGCACGTGAAGGCGACTGCCTGTGGCGTCAGTTGCGGCTCGCGTCGGCTGACCATCGAGGCGAGATCGAGGATCTGCGCGTAGGTGCGCAGCAGCGCCGCCGGCATCGCCCGCTGTGGCGGCTTGCGCTCGAGAATGCGACTGATCCGCTGCACGAGTTCGAGGAAACTCGCGTGCGCGCCGCCGAGCAGGTAGCGCTCGCCGTGGACAGGCATGCGCCATGCCGTCACCAGCGCGCGCGCGACCTCGCGCACGTCGGCGAATGCACCTGACCCGGGCGGTGCGCCCGGCAGCTTGTCCTGGTCCACGAGCAGGATCAGGCGCGCCCAGTTGCGCGTGTCACCGGGGCCAAGAATGTGGGCCGGATTGAGGATCATCGTTTCGATCGCGCCGCGAGCTCCGGCCTCCTCGACCAGCGCCTCGGCGATCGCCTTGGTGCGTTCGTAGTTGATCCACGAATTCGCGCCGAGGCGCGGCGACTGCTCGTTGACGACAGCGCGCTGCTGGCCGTAGGCCGATACCGAGGAAACGTGCACGAAGCGACGCACACCACAGTCGGCGGCAGCGGCGAGCAGCGCGCGCGTGCCCTCGACATTGGTGCGCGTCTGGCGTTGCGCATGGCCGCGCCACGGACTCGTGTCGGCGGCGACGTGGAAGACGCAGTCGGTTGGCTCACGCAGTGCCCCGCGCAGCGCCGCTTCGTCGTCGAGCGCCGCCAGCACCGGCGCAATGCCTCGCGCCTGGAGCATGCGTGCAGCCTCGGTCGAACGCACGCAGGCCGTCACCGCGACGTCGGCATCCGCCAGCTGCGCAAGCAAATGCGTGCCGAGGAATCCGGTAGCTCCCGTGACCATGACCCGCATGTTCGGCCTCCGCAACGAAGTGATCCGGTGCGGCCGCTATACTCCGCGCCCGCCGATTGCCCGACCACTGCCATTCTAACCATCGACCCTCCCCGCCTGACCCGCGAGCTCGGCGCCACGGTACGGCTGGCGGCGCCACTCGTGCTCGGCCAGCTGTCGGCGATCGGCATGAACGTGATCGACACCGTGCTGGCCGGCCATCTCGACGGGCACACACTCGGTGCGGTCGCGATCGGCACCAATGTGTGGGTGCTCGCGATCGTCATCATCATCGGCGTGATGATGTCGCTGCAGCCGTCGATCGCGCAGCTGCATGGCGCCTCGCGCCACGCCGAGATCGGCCCGCTGTTTCGCCAGGCGTTGTGGCTCGCGCTGCCGCTCGGCATCGCGCTCGGTCTTGCCGCTGCCTTCGCCGGGCCGTTGCTGTTCGGCTTGATCGGCGTCGATGCGAGCCTGATCGCCGACGGCACGCGCTTCCTGCGCGCAATCGCGTTCGGTGCGCCGGCGCTGACCCTGTTCTTCGCCTTGCGCGGCTTGAGCGAAGGGCTCGGCATGACGCGTCCGACCATGTACTTCAGCGTGTTCGGACTGGCCCTGCTCGGACCGATCGGCTACGTGCTGATGTACGGCGCTTTCGGCATCCCGCGACTCGGCGCGTTCGGCTGCGGCATCGCCACCGCGATCGTGCTGTGGCTGCAGTGCCTCGCGTTTGCACTGTATGTCGCGCGCCGTTCTCGCTATCGCAGTCTCGATCTGCTGGCCCGTTTCGACCGCCCCGATCGCCGCGTGATCGGCGAACTGCTGCGCATCGGCGTGCCGATGGCGGTAACGCTGTTCATGGAGGCGAGCCTGTTTGTCGCCGTCGCGCTGTCGATCGGCTCGCTCGGCGCGCACATCATCGCCGGCCATCAGATCGCGATGAATGTTGCCTCGGCGGCGTTCATGATTCCGCTCGGCATCGCGATGGCGACCACGGTGCGCGTCGGCCATGCGGTCGGGCGCGGCGATGCCGCCGGCGTGCGCTACGCCGGCGGCGTCGGCCTGCTGCTGACGTTCGCCATCCAGATGGTATCGGCCGGCCTGATGTTCGCCATACCGCATCGCATCGCCTCGATGTACACGATCGACTCGGCAGTCATCACGCTCGCCGCACAACTGCTCGTGCTGGCCGGCATCTTCCAGATTTCCGACGGCATCCAGGCCGCCGCCAATGGTGCGCTGCGTGGTCTCAAGGACACGCGCGTGCCGATGCTGATCACGACGTTCGCCTATTGGGGGGTCGGCATGCCTGTCGGCGCCTGGCTCGCCTTTCAGCGCGACTTCGGCGCCAGCGGCATGTGGATCGGGCTGATCACCGGCTTGAGCGTGGCCGCGATCCTGCTGCCGCTGCGCTTCTGGCGCCTGGTTCGCGTGCGACCGAGCGCCGCGTAATTCAGGGCACGACCGATACTTGTCGTACATGCCGCAATTGCCATGTTCGGCTACTCTGGTCGCCGACCTGCCCTTCCTCGACGCAACCCACGGAGCACTTGCCATGCCGGACAAACAGCCGGGTTTTTTCCGTCGCTTCTTCGGCGGCATCTGGAATGCACTGAACTTCACCCGGCGCCTGGTGCTGAACCTGATCTTCGTCGTCATCGTGTTCGCGGTGATCGCGGCATTGCTGCGCAAGGCGCCGACGCTCGACGAGCGCACTGCGCTCGTGCTCGATCCGGAAGGGCTTGTCGTCGAGCAGTACAGCACCGACGCCACAGAACGCGCGCTGTCCAACCTGACCGGCGATCGTGTCCAGGAAGTGCAGCTGCGCGACCTGCTGCGCGTGATCGACGAGGCCACGCGCGACACCCGCATCGAGCGCATCGTGCTGTTGCCCGACCAGATCAATGCGGGATGGGCCAGCTTGCGCGAAATCGGTCAGGCGCTCGACCGCTTCCGCGAGACCGGCAAGGAACTGATCGTCGTTTCCGAAGGCATGGGCCAGGGTTCGTACTATCTCGCCGCCCGCGCCGACGAGATCCTGCTCGACCCCTATGGCTCGGTCGTGCTTGAAGGCCTGTCGAGCTACCGCAGCTACTACCGCGAGGCGCTCGACAAGCTCGGCGTCGACGTGCACCTGATCAAGGTCGGTGAGTACAAGTCGGCGGCGGAGCCGCTGATCCTCAGTCAGGCCTCCGAGGAGTCCAAGCAGGCGGAGCTGTACTGGATGGGTGGCATCTGGGCCGAACTGGTCGGCGAAATCGCGGCGATGCGGGGCATCGAACCGGCCACGCTTTCGAGTGACATCAACAGCATCGACACGCAGATTGTTGCCTACCAGGGCGACCTCGCCAAACTCGCGCTCGAGCGCAAGCTCGTCGACAAGCTGGCCACGCGCGCGCAGGCGCGCGACCTGCTCAAGAGCAAAGGCGTTCCCGATGTCGACGGCGAAACCTTCCGCCAGGTCAACTGGAGCGACTATCTCGGCATGCAGATTGCCGACGCGCTGCCCGATTCGCGACCGCAGATCGGTGTTGTCGTCGCCCAGGGCAATATCGTGCAGGGTGAACAGGCGCAAGGGTCGGTCGGTGCCACCTCGACCGCCCAGCTCGTGCGCAGTGCGCGCGAGGACGACGACATCCGCGCCCTCGTGCTGCGCGTGGATTCACCGGGTGGCGATGTCTACGCGTCCGAAGTGATCCGCCGCGAAGTCGAACTGACGCGTGCCGCCGGCAAGCCGGTGATCGTCTCGATGGGCGACGTCGCCGCCAGTGGCGGCTACTGGATTTCGATGAACGCCGACGAGATCTGGGCACAGCCGAACACGATCACCGGTTCGATCGGAATTTTCGGCCTGTTCGTCACGATTCCCGAATCACTGGCCAAGATCGGTGTCTACACGGACGGAGTGGCGACCACGCCGATCGCCGGCGCGTTCGATATCCGCCGTCCATTCAACACCCAGCTGGAGACAGTGATCACCAGCGTGATCGAGAAGGGCTACCGCGATTTCATCGGCCAGGTCGCCGCGGCCCGCGGCCGCACCCCCGGGGAAATCGACGCAGTTGCACGCGGCCGCGTCTGGAGCGGATCGCAGGCCAAGGAACGTGGACTGGTCGACAAGCTCGGCGGGCTCGAACAGGCGATCGCGTCAGCCGCCGCGCATGCCGAGATCGATGGTGGCCACGGCGTGCGCTACATCGAACGGCCGCTTTCGGCGTGGGAACGCTTCGCGCTGAACTTCAGCAACACCGAAGCGGCGGCAACCATCGGGCGCTGGTCGGGGCTGGCGACGTGGTCGAGCCGGCTGGTGCCGCGCGCCGAGATCGAGCAGACCCTCGAACTGCTGCGTCATCTCGGTGGCAATCGCTTCGGCGTCGTCGCGCATTGTTTCTGCACACCGCAGTAGTCCAGCGACGACACGCTCAGCCACCCGACTCCTTGATCGCCTTTTCACGGTCGGCTGCCTGCTGGTCGAGGGTCGCCTGCACGGCGCGCGCTTTCTCGAGCGCCTGCAGCTGATCGTCGATCACGGTCGGTGGGCGTGCGTCGGCATCCGGCGCGCTGACCGGGTCCGGTGGCGGTTTGCAGCCCGTCGAGGAGACGACGACGACGAGCAGCAGCAGCGAGTGACGTAACATGGCGGCATCCGGTGGCGTGGCGGCAGCCGCAGTCTGCGCGCGCACCGACGCCGCGACAAGGCGGAAGAGGACCCGAACATGAGCACATCGCGCTGGCGACTGGACGGCCAGACTGCCCTGATCACCGGTGCCAGCCGCGGCATCGGATTGGCCAGCGCACGTGAGCTTGCCGCGCTCGGTGCCGACCTGTTGCTGGTTGCCCGCGACGAGGCGCATCTCGAACGCAGCCGTGACGAATTGATCGAGGAGTTCCCGGCGCGGCAGATTCGCTCGTTTGCCGCCGACGTCGCCGACCACGAACAGCGCCTTGAGGTTTTCGACTGGATCCGCGATCTCGCACCGGCAGTCTCGCTGCTGATCAACAACGTCGGCACCAATGTCCGCAAGCCGACGCTCGATTACGTCGACCACGAATTGCGCATGCTGATCGAGACCAATCTGGTTTCCGCATTCGAGATGTGTCGGCTCGCGCATCCGTTTCTTGTGCCGCAGGCGAACGCCGCAATCGTCAACGTCGGCTCGGTCTCGGGCCTGACCTCGGTTCGCACCGGTTCGCCGTACGGCATGACCAAGGCCGCGCTGCACCAGCTCACGCGCAACCTCGCCTGTGAATGGGCCGGTGATGGCATCCGCGTCAATGCGGTGGCGCCGTGGTACATCCGCACGCAACGCTCGCAACCGGTGCTGGCCGATGCGGACTATCTCGACGAGGTGATCGAGCGCACGCCGATGGGGCGCATCGGTGAGCCCGAGGAAGTGGCCGCGGCGATTGCATTCCTGTGCCTGCCGGCGGCGTCGTATGTCACCGCCGAATGCATTGCCGTCGATGGCGGGTTCCTGCGCTACGGATTCTGACAGCGCTCGATCATCGATGTCCGGAAACGGCGAGTCGGCCGTACCCCAGACTGATAGATTGCGCGCCATGCACACCGCAAACGCCGCCGCGACCCTCGATGCAAGAACCTGCCAGCAGGCGCGCCTGTCGCGCGATGCTCGTTTCGATGGCTTGTTCTACACGGCAGTGAAAACCACCGGCATCTATTGCCGACCGGTCTGCCCGGCACCGCCGCCGAAGCCGCACAACATCGTCTACTACGCGAACGCGGCGGCGGCGGCAGCGGCGGGATTCCGTCCCTGCCTGCGCTGCCGCCCGGAAGCCGCGCCCGGATCGCCGCTGCATCGTGCCGGCAGCGAGCTGGTCGCCGGGGCCTTGCGCCTGATCGAGGATGGGGCGCTCGATCGCGCACCGCTGTCGGCCCTGTGCGAGCGCATCGGCGTCGGCGAGCGCCATCTGCGTCGATTGTTCGCGCACGAACTCGGCAGCAGTCCGCTCGACGTCGCCTCGACGCGCCGCCTGCTGTTTGCCAAGCAGCTGCTCGGCGACACCGGTTTGCCGATCACCGAAGTTGCAGCAGCGGCAGGCTATGCGAGCCTGCGGCGCTTCAATGCTGCGTTCCTCAGCAGTTACGGAAAGCCGCCACGCGAACTGCGCCATGCGCGCACGCCATCGACGGATGCCTCTTCCGTGCAACTGCGCCTGCCCTACCGACCTCCCTATGACTTCGCGGCAATGGCCGCGTTCCACGCGCGCCGCGCGTTGCCTGGTGTCGAGCGAGTCGACGACAGCGGCTACCATCGCACGATCATCGTCGACGGCGAGCCCGGCAGTTTTTCGGTGATGCCGATCGCCGGCGACGATGCGCTGTGCGTGCGCATCCGTGGCGTGCGCACGCGATCACTCGGCGTGGTCGCCGCGCGCGTGCGACGCATGTTCGATGTCGACGCCGACCCGCGCGCGATCGCGCAGACGCTGCGACGCGATGCGCTGCTCAAGCCACTGCTGCGACGCTGGCCTGGTCAGCGCGTGCCGGGGGCATGGGATGGATTCGAAATCGCCGTACGCGCCGTGCTCGGCCAGCAGGTCAGCGTGGCCGCAGCACGCACGCTGGCAGTGCGTGTCGTGCGCGCGTTCGGCGCGCCGCTGGTCACTGGCGTGGATGGCCTCGATGCGGCGTTTCCGCCGCCGACGGCACTGCTCGATGCACCGCTCGAAACGCTCGGCATCACGCGCGCGCGCGCAGCGACGATCCGCGCGCTGGCAAAGGCCTGCTGCGCGGGCAGCGTCGGTTTCGGCATCGAACAAACGCGGGCCGATTTCGTCGAACGGCTGTGCGCACTGCCGGGCATCGGTGCATGGACGGCCGAGTACGTGTGCATGCGAGCGCTGTCGCAACCCGATGCGTTTCCGGCCGCCGATCTGGTCCTGCGCAAGATGGCCGGAGATGGCGTTCCGGTGACCACGCGCGAACTGTCGGCACTCGCCGACGCCTGGCGCCCGTGGCGCGCCTATGCGGTGCTGCTGCTCTGGCGCAGTGCCGATTGATGGAGGACACGATGCGCTACACGACGTTGGATACCCCGCTCGGTCGCCTGTTGCTCGTCGGCGACGGTGAAGCGATCCGCTGGATCGACCTGCCCAACGCGCGCCGCCCGGCGGTGATCGCGGCCGACTGGCGAAGCGCGCCGGACGCATTCGTCGAGGCACGCCGCCAGTTCGGCGCGTATTTTTCCGGCACGCTGCGCCAGTTCGACCTGCCACTCGACCCGCGCGGCACGCCATTCCAGCGGCGCGTCTGGAGTGAACTCGCGCGTATTCCGTACGCGCAGACGATCAGCTATGCCGAACTCGCGCGACGCATCGGCAATCCGAACGCATCACGTGCGGTCGGACTCGCCAACGGCAGAAACCCGCTCTCGATCATCGTCCCGTGCCACCGCGTGATCGGTGCCAATGGCAGCTTGACCGGTTACGGCGGCGGGCTTGCCGCCAAGGAATACCTGTTGGCGCACGAGCGTCGACACGTCGACCGCACGCTCGCGCCTCTCGGTGTCTGACACTCAGCGGCAGACAGCCGCGCGCGTGCGCAGGTCGGCGAGTTCCTGCCTGACCTGCGCCGAGGTATCGCTGAATGCATAGCGCAATCGACTCTCGGTTTTCTCGATCTGGGTGGAGAGATAGGTGCACAGTTGGCCGCGACTGGCGGGCTGACAGATGTCTTCAACCCACACATAGGCGGCACCGAGCGCACCGCTTGCCGGTCGACGCGTGACCGGCGCGCGCACGCCGGGAGCCGAGATGCCTGCGCCGCCTCTGGAATAGACATCCGCAAGCCCGTCCTGCGGTGCACCGAGCATCGCCAGCGGCACCGCGCGGCGCTGCGGAATACCGGTGTCGCTCAGGTATCGGCTGCCGTCTTCGCGCACGCACAGCCACGCATCGGGCATGACCGGTTCCTGCGGTGCGTCAGTGACGTCCGCCACGGGCGTGTCGGGCTCGGTTGGCGCAACGACGTCGAGTGCCGGCATCGACTCGTTCGCCATCGGTACCGGAGGCAATGCGATGGTCTCGCCACGGCTGTCGTTCTCGCACGGGAAGTCCTGATAGGCGATGGCGCCATCGCGGCCCGTGCACTTGTAGAGCGTTGTTGCGGCAACCTCGGCGGCACCGCCGAGCAGCGCGCACGTCAGCAGCGCCGAGAAAATCCGGCGGCGCGACGCGCCCTGCAACGAAGCACGTGACAGCCAGAAAAAGGGCGGCCGAAGCCGCCCTTTGCGCAACCGGTCCGACGCGCGATCAGCGCTTGGCGTCGGCGGCAGCGGTGTTGGCATCATCGAGTGCACGCTTGGCATTGGCCTTGGCGACTTCATACGCCGCATCCGCCTGATCCTTGCACGGGCCCGGCTGGCCGGTCGGCAGGGTTTCGCAACGCTCCTTGGCGACCTTGAGCACGGCGTCGGCCTTGGCGATGTCGACGTCATAGGCCGCCTTGGCCTGAGTCTCGATCGTGCTGGCTTCAACCTTGGCAACTTCCTGCCCTGCTTCGCGCGCAGTATCCATTGCGTCGCTGGTGGCGTCGTTGATCTTCTCGTTGGCGTTCGCTTCGGCGGTCGCCACTTCCGAGCGCGCTTCAGCGCGCGCGGCGTCGAGCTTGCGCTGTGCCGCGGCGGCATCTTCGCCCGCAGCCTGCTCGACCTTGTTGAGGTCTTCAGCGGCCTTCTGGCGCGCCTGCTCGACATCGCGCTGCGCGCTTGCTGCAGAGTCCTGCTGGCTGCAGGCGCTGAGGCCGAGGACTGCCGCAAGGGCAGCGACGAGCACTGTGTTCTTCATGTATTTTTTCTCCGATTCGGGGGTGGCGTCCGTCAAACCTCGCAACGGCCCGGATGCCACGCATCGCATTGAAGAACTATGAACATGAACGCGCTGTGATCGCGGCGAATTCCGTTCAGCGTGCAGACAAGCGACGCAGCGAAACGGCGGTTGCCATCCGCTCAGCGGGCGAGCCAGCCACCGTCGACCGGCAACACCGCGCCATGCACGTAGTCCGACGCAGGCGAGGCGAGGAACACGGCGGCGCCGGCGAGATCGGCCGGCACGCCCCAGCGCCCGGCGGGAATGCGCTCGAGGATCGCGCGCTGGCGGGATTCGTCGTTGCGCAATGCCACGGTGTTGTTGGTCTCGAAATAACCGGGCGCAATCGCATTGACGTTGATGCCGCGCGCCGCCCATTCGTTGGCGAGCACGCGCGTGAGGCCGAGCAGGCCCGACTTGCTCGCCGTATACGACGCCACGCGGATGCCGCCCTGGAACGACAGCAGCGAGGCGATGTTGATGATCTTGCCGCTGCTGGCGCGCGCGACCAGCGATCGGGCAACCGCCTGGGTCAGGAAGAACACGGACTTCAGGTTGACGTCGACGACCGCGTCCCAGTCTGCTTCACTGAACTCGAGCGCGTCGTTGCGACGGATCGTGCCGGCATTGTTGACGAGGATGTCGATCGGTCCGAGTTCGCGCTCGACGTCGGCGACGATCGCCGACACCGGCGCGATCGAGCCGAGGTCGGCATCGACGAACACGCAGCGTCGGCCAGCCGCACGGACCGCGGCGATGGTCGCATCGGGTGGCGTGCGCCCGACCGCGGCGATGTCCGCACCAGCTTCGGCAAGCGCGATCGCGATGCCCTGGCCGAGCCCGGTGTTGGCACCGGTGACGACGGCAATCTTGCCGCCCAGGTCGAACAGGTTCATGCGAAGTCCTCCGCCGATCGCTGCTGCCGCGTCATTTCAGCTGGCAGATGTCGAGCACGTGCATGTCGGTGTAGTCGAGATTCTCGCCACCCATTGCCCAGATGAAGCCGTACGCACTCGTGCCCGAACCCATGTGGATCGACCACGGCGGCGACACCACGGCCTCGTCGTTGGCGACGACAATGTGGCGCATGTCGTCGGGTTGTCCCATGAAATGCATGACGCGCTGGTCGGCACCGAGTCCGAAGTAGAAATAGACCTCTGAGCGACGATCATGCAGGTGCGGCGGCATCGTGTTCCAGACGCTGCCGGGCTTGAGCAGGGTCACGCCGAGCAGCAGCTGCGACGACTTGCATGTGGCCGGCACGATGTACTGGTAGATCGTGCGCTCGTTCGAGGTTTCGAGCGCACCGCGTTCGAGCGCGACGGCCTTCTCGATCGGCAGGTGCTGGGTCGGATGACGGACGTGGGCCGGCGTCGACGCCAGGTAGAACTTTGCCGGCGTGGCCGCATCGACCGAGGCAAACACGACCTCGCTGCATCCCATGCCGACGTACAGGCCGTCGCGCGGCTGCAGGGTGAAGTCGACGCCATCGACACTGACTCGACCGACGCCGTCACCGACGTTGACGATGCCGAGCTCACGACGTTCGAGGAACGGGTGGCCGCTGGCCGAGGCCGGCTCGGTCTGTGCCGGCAAGGACACCGGCGCGGCGACCGGCGCGGCGCCGCCGATGACGAAGCGTTCGTAGTGGGTGTAATTGAGCACAATCGCATCGGCGACGAACAGGTCGCCGATCAGGTAGCGCTCGCGCAGCTGCTCGTTGCTGGCGCCGTCCATCATGTCAGGGTGGGTGGCGTGGTAGGTCTTCGTATACATGTGCAAGGTTTCCGTTCAGGCCGGGCGCGCGGGCACGCGGTCGAGTTTGTACGCGCGCCGCGGCAGGTGGTAGGCGAGGTCGACGGCAACGGCGGCCGCATCATCCTCGTCGATGCGGTGCTCGACGACGAGCCGCGCGAGGTAGCTGCAGTCGATGCGACGCGCGGTGTCGTGACGCGCCGGTATCGACAGGAATGCCCGCGTGTCGTCGTTGAAGCCGACCGTGTTGTAGAAGCCGGCGGTTTCGGTGGTCTGCTCGCGAAAGCGCATGAGTCCTTCCGGACTGTCGTGGAACCACCACGCAGGGCCGAGCTTGAGTGCGGGATAGTGCCCGGCGAGTGGCGCCAGTTCGCGGCTGTAGCTGGTTTCGTCGAGCGTGAAGACGATGATGCTGAGTTTCGGATCGTTGCCGAAGCGGTCAAGCAGCGGCTTCAGCGCGCGCACGTACTCGGTCGCGCTTGGCACGTCGGCACCCTTGTCGCGACCGTACTTCTCGAACACCGGACGGTTGTGGTTTCGATACGCGCCCGGGTGAATCTGCAGCACGAAGCCGTCGTCGAGACTCATGCGCGCCATCTCGGTCAGCATCTGCGCACGGAACAACTCGGCCTCTTCGGGCGACCAGGCGCCGGAAACGATCCGCGTCCACAGCCGCTCGGCCTCGGCGCGGGTGAGGTCGGCGGTGCGCGCGCTCGGATGACCATGATCCGACGAGGTCGTGCCGATCGCCGCGAAATCAGCCCGGCGCTTGCGGTGTGCGGCGAGATAGCCGTCCCACGAATGCACATCCTCGCCGGTCATCTGCGCAAACTTCGCCAGCGCGACCGGGAACTGTTCGTGCTCGGGATCGACCACCGGATCGGGCCGGTACGCGCTGATCACACGCCCGCTCCAGTCGCTGGCGAGCACCGCCTCGTGATGTTCGAGCGAGTCGACCGGCGACTCGGTGGTCGCGATCACCTCGATGTTGAAACGATCGAACAGCGCGCGCGGCAGGAATGCCGGCGTCTTCAGCGCCGCATCGATGGTGTCGTAGTAGTGCGACGCCGTCTCGTGCGAAAGCATGACATCGAGGCCGAACACCTTCGAAAACACATGATTGAGCCAGTTCGACGACGGCGTGCCGCGAAACAGATGGACGTTGTCGGCAAACCGTTGCCACGCCGCGCGCGGATCGGCCGTGGACGGTCCCTGCCTGGACGGCACACCGAGGTCATCCATGGCGATGCCCTGGCTGTAGAGCATGCGGTAGACGTAATGGTCCGGCGCCAGCAACAACTCGGCCGGATTCGGAAACGGCGCGTTGCCTGCGAACCACGACGGATCGGTATGTCCGTGCGGGCTGACGATCGGCAAACCGGCCACCTCGGCATACAGTCGCCGCGCCATGCCACGCGTCTGCGGGTCGGCCGGGAACAGGCGATCTTCGTGCAGAATCAACGGCTTGGCCATGCGTGCGCAGTTCCCGAAAGCAGCAGACGGCCCGCATTCTAGCGAGCCGAAGGCATTTTGGTAACCGGTGTCATATTGTGCAAGCGGCAATGCAGCATCGCGCTCGGGACTTTTCCTCTTTGCCCGTGGAGCGTCATCCGCGCGGCCCGCAAGACCCTCGGCGGTGCGGGTCCGGCGTGAAGCGCTGGAACGCGGCGCGGCTTATGCGGGAAGCGCCGCCAGGCGCGACGCCCTTCGCCACCTTGTCGCGCGTCAGGTCAGGTCAGGTCAGGTTGCGACCGTGAAACAACTCTTCGATTTCGCGGCGCACGAGCGCTTCGATGCGCTGGCGTTCCTTGAACGACAGGTCATCGGCATGCGCTTCGAACAGGTAGGTGTCGAGGTCGAAGTTCTTGATGTGCATCTTGGTGTGGAACATGTTTTCCTGGTACACGTTGACGTCGAACATCTCGTATTTCTGGCGGATGTGCTTGGCCAGGTATTCCTGCACCGAATTGATGCGGTGGTCCATGTAGTGCTTGCGGCCCTTGATGTCGCGGGTGAAGCCGCGCACGCGATAGTCGGCGATGACGATGTCCGACTCGAAGCTGTCGATCAGGAAATTGAGCGCCTTCAGCGGCGAGATCACGCCACAGGTGGCCACGTCGATGTCGGCACGGAACGTCGCGATGCCGTTGTGCGGATGCGTTTCCGGATACGTGTGGACGGTGATATGGCTCTTGTCGAGGTGCGCAACGACGGCATCGGGGATCGTGTCGCGGCCGAGTTTCTCGACCACGGGCTCTTCCGAAATCAGGATCGTCACACTGGCGCCCTGCGGATCGTAATCCTGACGCGCGACATTGAGGATGTTGGCGCCGATGATGTCGGCCACGTCGGTCAGGATCGTGGTCAGGCGCTCGGCGTTGTAGGCCTCGTCGATGTATTCGATGTAGCGCTGGCGCTGGTCTTCAGACACTGCGTAGCAGATGTCATAGATGTTGAAGCTCAGCGCCTTGGTGAGGTTGTTGAACCCTTGCAGGCGCAAACGGGGAATGGGCTTGACCATCGCTTCTGTCTCCGACCCGCACCCGGGAAAGGGCGCGCAGTATGGGGCAATCCGGATGACGATGGAAACCGCGCGCGCGCCAGACAGATGCGCCAGTTCATGCACATTCACTTGCGCACTTCTGACCAGCTATGGCGGTTCGCCCCGCACCCGTCGAATAGGGGATACATCGGTAACGTTTTGCAATAAGATTGGGAAACGGCTGTGATTGGGGCGCAGTCGACGGAAATCGTTGCCCGTTTGTGGCGCCAGCAGGGGACGTTGTGGGAGACACTCAATTGAAGATGGCCGATTTCCGCTACACCTTGCAGCGCAATGTCTCCAAGGTGCAGGCACCGGCGTCACTGATTCCCGATCGCGCTGCGATGGAGCGCTTCCTCGGCATGTGCCATCGCCGACGCTACCCGAGCAAGACCGCGATCATCCGGCCCGGTGACTCGGCCAACATCCTTTATTACGTGATCGACGGTTCGCTGACGGTCTCTTCGGAAGACGAGGAAGGCCGCGAACTGATTCTGGCTTACCTCAATCGCGGCGAATTCATCGGCGAGATGGGCATCTTCGTCGAGACCCCGCGACGCGAAGTGATGGTGCGCACGCGCACGCCATGCGAGCTTGCCGAGATTGGCTACGAGCGCATGTTCAACCTGTTCGAAGGCACGCTGCGCGACGAATGTCCGAAGATCCTGTTCGCGATCGGTTCGCAGTTGACCAATCGTCTGCTGCACACGAGCCGCAAGGTCAGCCGGCTCGCCTTCATGGATGTCACCGGTCGCGTCGCCAAGACGCTGATCGACCTGACCGAAGAACCCGATGCGATGACCCATCCGCTCGGCACGCAGATCCGCATCTCGCGCCAGGAGATCAGCCGCATCGTCGGCTGCTCGCGCGAAATGGTCGGACGTGTGCTCAAGCAGCTTGAGGAACAGGGCATGATCACCGTAGCCGGCAAGACCATCGTCGTGCTCGGCCGCCGCGCTGGCGGTCAGTAAGCCGACACCTCATGCGCCGCTGAACATCTGCCCGAGCGCAACGCCCGGGTCGTCGGCTCGCATGAACGTTTCACCGACCAGGAACGCATGGATTCCCGCAGCGCGAAGTCGCGCGACCTCGTCGGGCGTGGCGATTCCGCTTTCGCTGACGAACACGCGATCGTCTGCATAGCGCTGGCGCAAGTCGATCGACGTTTCGATCGAGACCTCGAAGGTGCGCAGATTGCGGTTGTTGACGCCGATCAACGGTGCCGGAATCTCGAGCGCGCGCTCGAGTTCCGCGGCGTCGTGCACCTCGACCAGCACATCGAGATCGAGTGCAGCGGCGAGCAGGGCGAGATCGAGCAGCGTCTCGTCGTCAAGCGCGGCGACGATCAGCAGGATGCAGTCGGCACCCAGCGCGCGCGCCTCGTAGACCTGATACGGATCGATCGTGAAGTCCTTGCGCAGTACCGGCAGTGCGCTGGCCTGGCGCGCCGCGCGCAGGTAGTCCTCGTGACCCTGGAAAAAATCCGCATCGGTCAGCACCGAAAGACAGGTCGCACCACCGCGTTCGTAGCTGCGCGCGATTGCGGCCGGATCGAAATCGGCGCGGATCACACCCTTGCTCGGACTGGCCTTCTTGATTTCGGCGATGACGGCCGCCGCGCCGAACTCGATGCGCGCCTCGATCGCCGCGGCGAAACCGCGCGTGTCGGGGAGATCGGCGCAGCGCGCAACGAGTTCGGCCAACGGCAGGCGCGCGCTGTGCTCGGCGATTTCCTCGACCTTGCGCGCGAGGATGCGCTGGAGAATATCGGTCATTTCATTCAATCCTTGCCGCCGATCGTGCGCGTGACGCGCACGAACTCATCGAGTTTCGCGCGCGCCGCACCGCTGGCGATTGCCTCGCGTGCTTTGACGATGCCATCGGCGATCGAGACGGACACGTTCGCGGCATACAGCGCCGCACCGGCGTTGAGCATGACGATGTCGCGCGCGACGCCGGCGCGGTTGTCGAGCGCCTCGAGAACGCGTTCACGTGATTCCTGCGGATTGTCGACGCGCAGCTGACGGCCCGAGGCCATGGCGAAACCGAATTCCTCGGGATGCACTTCGTACTCGCTGACGACGCCGTCCTTCAGCTCGCCAACCTGGGTGGCGCCGCCGAGCGAAATTTCGTCCATGCCGTCCTTGCCCCACACGACCAGCGCATGCCGCGCACCGAGCTGTTCGAGCACGCGCACCTGGATGCCGACCAGATCGGGGTGGAACACGCCCATGAGGATGTTCGGCGCACCGGCCGGATTGGTCAGCGGGCCGAGGATGTTGAAGATCGTGCGCACACCCATCTCGCGGCGCACCGGCGCGACCGCCTTCATGGCCGGATGGTGGTTCGGCGCAAACATGAAACCGATGCCGGTCTCGGCGATGCACGCAGAAACCTGCGCCGGATGCAGGTCGATCACGGCACCGAGTGCCTCGAGCACATCGGCGCTGCCCGACTTCGACGACACACTGCGGTTGCCGTGCTTGGCCACGCGTGCGCCGGCCGCGGCGACCACGAACATGGCCGTTGTCGAGACATTGAAACTGTGACCGCCATCGCCGCCGGTTCCGACGATGTCGACGAACGATGCACGTTCGGTCACCTCGACAGGTGCGGCCAGCTCGCGCATGACCTGCGCGGCCGCGGCGATCTCGCCGACCGTTTCCTTCTTCACGCGCAGGCCGGTCAGGATCGCCGCCATCATCTGCGCCGAAACCTCGCCGCGCATGATCTGGCGCATGAGGTCGACCATCTCGTCGTGGAAGATCTCGCGATGCTCGATCGTGCGTTGCAGGGCTTGCTGGGGCGTGATCGGCATGGCGCGTTCCGGTGGCGGGCGACGATCATGCAACAGCGCGGCGCGGACGTCATCCCCGTTCATGTGGGAGCGACTTCAGTCGCGATGCGCGACGTCTCTCCGGCAGTGGAACATCGGATCTGAAGTGGCTCCGTCGACAACGCCAGCTTTGGTGGGAAGCGGCGCAGCCGCGATGCCTCTTCGACACACTGGACGAGGAGCATCGGGACTGAAGTCCCTCCCACAAGAACACCGCAATTGCGATCAATCCTCATGCGGGAGCGACTTCATTCGCGATGTTTTCTCGCCGCCAACTCAACGCACAAGGAAATTGCGCAGCAGGTCGTGCCCGTGCTCGGTCAGGATTGATTCGGGATGGAACTGCACGCCCTCGACATCGAGCGTGCGATGACGCAGGCCCATGATCTCGTCGACGCTGCCATCGGCGTGCGCGGTCCAGGCGGTCACTTCGAGGCAATCGGGCAGCGACTCGCGCTCGACGATCAGCGAGTGATAGCGCGTCGCCTCGAACGGATTCGGCAGACCACGGAATACGCCGACGCCGGCGTGATGGATCATCGAGGTCTTGCCATGCATGATCTGGCGCGCCCGCACGACCTTGCCGCCGAACGCCTGGCCGATCGACTGGTGGCCGAGACAGACGCCGAAGATCGGCACGCCGTGCGACAGTTCGCGCAGGACCTCGAGCGAGACCCCGGCTTCGTTCGGCGTGCACGGGCCCGGCGAAATGACGATGTGCCGCGGCTGCAACGCGCCGATCTCGGCCACGCTGAGCTCATCGTTGCGCACCACCTTCACGTCCTGCCCGAGCTCGCCGAAATACTGCACGAGGTTGAACGTGAAGCTGTCGTAGTTGTCGATCATCAGCAGCATGTTCGAATGGTCTTCCTGATGGTGCCGGCCGTCGTTGTGCGCGCGCCTCGAAGTCGCCGTCGAGGTATGGGCCAGACCGTCGATGCGTCGGGCCGCGCATTGTAGGGCCATGCCGCCATCGGCGACCGCCGCGGAAAGCGCCGCGCCGGCCAGGAAGCGTCACTCTGCGTGGCGCGCTACGTCATTCGAAGCTGCCGCTGAAGACGCGGTTGCGCTGATAGACCGAGATTCCCTGTTCGGGAATCGGCGTCGCGCCGAGGTTGGTCGTGGTGACCAGCAGATAGGCACCGTTCGCCGACAGGGCCTGCACGAACGAGGTGTAGCCGGGGGCCGTGTCGGTCGGTATCGGATAGTCGGTCAGTCGTACCAGTTCGCTGTCGCGCGGCTTGACGAATACGTCGCCGCGGCCTGTACTGGCGCCGTTGATGCTGTAGTTCTGGCTCGAGGTGAAGGCGACCACCTCGGCGCCGCGCGAGATCCGTGGATTCTGGTTGCCGCAACACGACGACGTTCCCTTGGCCCAGGTTGATGCAACGAACGCGATCGGGATGATCGCATCGGCCACAATGTCACGAATGACGACGTCGGTGCCGGAAGGGTTTGGACCCGCAGTGTCGCGCGCCGAGATCGCCATCCAGCGACCGTCTCCACTGAGGTCGAACTGCGCGAAACCACCAATCTGCAGCGGCGCGCCTCCGGGTTGCGTGCTCGCAAGCACCACGCCGACACCGCCCGGCTCGTCGAAGATGCCGTTACCGTCGGTGTCGCGCAGACGAACGACAATGTCCTTGGCGTTGCCACTGTCACCCGGCACGAGATTGTTGGCGACCGAGCTGAATGCGACTGCCGCGCCGCTGTCGCTGATGCGCAATGGCGGCAGGAAAAAATCGGGACTTTCTCCGTTACCGATGACGCCGCTGGCCGACTGGCTCATCACCGGCGTATCGCCGGCGTTGCGATCGCGCACGTAAACGTCGATCTCGCCGTTGGTGTCATTGGAAGCGATGCTGTGCAGTGTCGCGAACGCGATCGATGTGCCGTCGTCACTGACCCCGCCAATCACACCTCTCACGCCATTCGCGAGTTCGCCACCGCTGGCGTTGACGCTGACGCGTTCGATGCTGGTCGCGCTGATCTCGTCGAACACGCCGTCGGCGTCGACATCGCGATCAAGCAGGAACTGATCACCTCTGTTGTTGGCGTCGCCAATGACGTAGCCATTGTCGGACGACACGAAGGTGACGAAGCGACCGTCTGAACTCGCCGAAACCGACGCATTGGATCCGACCGTCTGCAGTCCGCCTGGACGCAGACTGAGACGCACGGTCGTATTGTGCAGGCGGTCGCGCGCGAAGACATCGAATACGCCGTTACTGTCGCCTGCCACGATATCGTTCGACGCGCTGGCGAATATCACCCAGCGACCGTCGTCGGATATCGATGCGCTTTCAATCAGCATTGAAGCTGCCGGCGTGCCGTCAGGCCTGACATCGATACGCTCGAGCCGGATCCACGAGCTGGATTGCGCCTGCACCGCAGCGACGTGCATCGCTGCCGCCAGAACCATCATGAGTCGTGTGAATCGCATGGTTTCATCTCCTGTATTTACCCAGACAGGCGCGCAAACGGCGCGATATGCCTCACCGAATGAGCAATTCAGCATTCGCGATACGCTGTTCACGCGAGATCGCGGGGCGAGCCACACTCGTGCAATCAGGCGATCGTCGAACGTGATTTTGCTGAATCACGACTTATGCCCGGCGCCGCGCCAACCGCTGCCGGCGACAACGCCGGCGCAATCTTGCACACTCGCCGCCCCGAATCAGACGTGTGTGCGGCATGGCCTATCTGATCTTCAAGTTCCTGCACGTGCTCGGCGTGGTGTTCCTGGTCGGCAACGTGACCGTGACCGCGGTGTGGAAGGTGTTTGCCGATCGCACGCGTGAACCTCGCACGGTGGCCTTTGCGCAGCGCCTGGTCACCGGCACCGACTGGGCGTTTACCGGTGCCGGCATCGCGCTGACGATCATCGGCGGCTACGGCATGCTGCTGGTCGGCGGCATCGGGCTGGCCGATTCGTCGTGGTTGCTGTGGGGACAGATCCTTTTCGTCGCATCAGGGTGCATGTGGGCCTTCGTGCTGCTGCCGATCCAGATCCGCCAGGCACGCATGGCGCGCGCCTTCGAGAACGAGGGCAGCGTGCCCGACGGCTACTGGCGACTGGCGCGCGCGTGGATCATCTGGGGCATCGCCGCAACCGTGCCACTGGTCGGCGCGCTATACCTGATGATCATGAAGCCCTGAGCGAGCGCTTCAGGTCGGCGTGACGCTGTTGTGCAGCCAGGCGAAAGCGACGCGCAATCCGCCGAGTGGCGATGCGTCGAGATGGATCGTGCCGCCGGTTGCTTCGACGAGTTCGCGCGCAATGGCCAGGCCGAGGCCGCTGCCGGGTCCGGACTGATCGAGCCGCGCGCCGCGCAACAGGGCTTCGCCGACCCGCGCCTCGGCGATGCCCGGACCGTCGTCTTCGATCGTGATGGCCACGCCCTGCCCGCTGGCATCGGCGCGCATGCGCACCTGACGACGCGCGTGGCGCACGGCGTTCTCAAGGACCGCGCCGAGTATTTCCGACAGCGTTTCCGGCGGCATGCCGAGGTGCAGATCGGCATGCATCTCTATTGCGAACGCGAGCTCGCCGCCTTTCGCCGTGTGTTCGAGCACGGTCACGAGTGCTTCGACACACGCACGCGCATCGACCTGATGACCGCCGGCGTGGCCGACAGCGGCGACGCGCGAGCGCGCCAGTTCCGCATCGATCGTGGCGCCGATCGCGCCGATCGCGCGATCCATGCCGTCCGACGCCTCATCGGCGCCGGCACCACGCGCGCGCCGAACCAGTGCGCGCAACGCGGCAAGCGGCGTCTTCAGGCCGTGGGCGAGATCGGCGGCACGCTGGCGTGCGCGCACGAGATCGGCCTCGCGCGCGCCGGCGAGTGCATTGATGGCGTCGGCCAGCGGCTGGATCTCGCGCACGTTCGATGCCGGCAAACGCGCCTGTGCGTTGTCGCGCAGCGCGGCGAGATCGCCGCGGATCGTGCGCAGCGGCCGCAGTCCGAGCGTGACCTGCAGCCAGGCCGCCGCCGACAGCACGAGCCACAACAGCACGAGGAACGCGCCGAGTTCGCGCCCGAACTCGGCGCGCGCGGTCGCCAGCGGCCGCGTGTCCTGGGCCAGCTGCACGAACACAGCCGGGAAATCCGCATTGACGACGAGAGCGCGTTCCAGCAACACGAGCGGCTCGTCGAACGGACCGGCAGCGCGGCGCAAGGTCCACTGGTCGCTGGCGCGCTCGACCGGCTGCACGAGCGTCGCATCCCACAGCGAGCGCGATCGCAACGCGCCGTCGGCACTCGTGACCTGCCAGTAGTAGCCGCCGGCCGGCTTCTGCAGGCGCGCATCGGTCGGCGGCGTTTCGATCACCGGCTGCCCGGATGGATCGAGTGCGAGCGTGGCGACGAGCCCGAGTGCATCACGCGTCAGGTCGGCCTGCAGGCGACGCTCGAGATGGCGTTCGAACAGCACGGTCATGAACAGCCAGGCAACCATCAGCGCCGCGAAAATCGCCGCGACCGCGCCGGCCAGCAGTCGCCAGCGCAGGGAGCGTGCGATCACGCGCCGTCGTCCAGCAGATAGCCGAAGCCGCGTCGCGTGGTGATGATGCCGGCGCCGAACTTGCGGCGCAGGCGCGCGACGATCGCTTCGATCGCGTTGGCATCGCCGCCCTCGCCGGCACCGTAGAGATGTTCCGCGAGTTCGCCGGTCGACACCGCACGACCAGGCTGGTGGGCGAGATAATCAAGCAGGCGGAACTCGAGTGGCGACAGCCGCGTCGGCGCGCCGTCGAACGTGGCGCTCATGCGCACGGTGTCCAGACGCAGGCCGCCGATCTCGATCACGTTCGATACGCGTCCGGCGCCGCGGCGCACCAGCGCGCGCACGCGCGCGACCAGTTCACCCATCTCGAACGGCTTGCCGAGATAGTCGTCGGCGCCGGCCTCGATGCCTTCGACCTTTTCGGTCCAGTCACCGCGCGCGGAAACGACGATCACCGGGAACGCGCGACCGGCACTGCGCCAACGACGCAGCACGCTGAGTCCATCGAGTCGCGGCAGGCCGAGGTCGAGGATGGCGGCGTCATAGTCCTCGACGTCGCCCTGGTACCACGCGCTCTCGCCGTCGCCGACCGCATCGACCGAAAAACCCGCCGCACTCAAGCTGCGCTCGAGATCGGCGCGGATGTCGGGATCGTCCTCGACGACGAGACACCGCATCAATCGTCCTTGATCTTGAGCACGGACGCGTTGCGCGCATCGAGGGTCAGCTTGCGCACGATGCCGGTCGGCGTGAGCACCTTGACTTCATATTCCCAGAGACCGTCGTCGCGTTCGAGCTCGACTTCGATCACATCGCCCGGCACGCGCTGGCGCACGACATCGAGGATCTGCGCGAGCGGCACGATTTCACCACGCTGCAGCAGCGCGCGGGCTTCGATATGGTCGTCGTCATCGGCGACCGCGATCGACACCGGGATCAGGCTGAGGGCCGCGGCAAATGCCAGCGGGGCGAGGAAACGTCGGGTTGTGGGATTCGTTTTCATGGGCCGAGCTTGCACATCACTGGCTGACATCACGCTGACAGGGAAGCGCGTGCAGGTGTCAGCACGACGCATGCATGGTGCAGCATTGCCCGCCGGAAAACCGACCCATGCGCGACCTTGCGACACCCATTATCGCGTGCATGGTACTGGCCCTCGGCTGGCTGTCGCCGGCGAGTGCACAACCGCCGGCAACGGACGACCGGCACGTCTTCGAGGCCGCGCATTTCGTCGCCGGCGCGCCGCGCAATGCCTACGACATGCTACTGCAGGTGCCGGCGTTCACGATCATCGAGTCCGATGCCGACGTGCGCGGCTACGCCGCCGCGCTCGGCAACGTGCTCATCGACGGCGCGCATCCGGCGAGCAAGCGCGAGGACATCGCCAGCGTGCTCAAGCGCATCCCGGCGCGTTCGGTCGAGCGCATCGAACTGATCCGCACGGCAACCCGAGGCATCGAGATGGCTGGCCATGCGCTCGTCGCCAACATCGTGCGCATTGCCGAGGCCACCTCGGAGACCGCGATCGACGCTGGACTGGTGGCCTCCACCGACGGCTGGTTCGCCCCGCAGGCCGCATTCGAGTACGGTCGTCGGCGCGATGATCGCGGCTTCGATCTCGCCATCAAGGTCGAGCCCGAATTCGACGACGACAGCGGCCGTGGCACGGTCCGCACGCGCGCAGCCGATGGCAGCCTGATCGACGCGTCCCGACTCGACACGCGCAGCATCAATCGCGCCGACGAAGCGACCGCAAGCTGGCGTCAGCCGCTGGCCGACGGCCGCCTTTCCCTGACCGCGGCACTGCGCGGCGAGCGCGCCGATGTCGATTCGACATTCACCCCCGACGACGAGAGCGAGTCGAGCGAGGACATCCGCGAGCACGAGCGCCTGCGCGAAGCCGAAGCCGGCGTGCGTTACGTGCGCTCGTTCGCCGCGCGCACCACGCTCGAGGTCGTGGCCAGCCAGCGTCTCGGCTGGCTCGATGCCAACGAGCGTGCGCGCGAGGGTGACGACAGCGAAGCATTCGACGAGCGCACCGAGACCGGCGAACGCCTCGGACGCATCGACCTGACCCACGAATGGTCCGACCGGCTGACCTTGAGCAGCGGACTCGAAGGCGCGTTCAATTCCCTCGACAGCCGTGCGCGCCTGTTCGAGAACGATGAGGCCGTGCTGCTGCCTGGCAGCGATGTGCGCATCGAGGAAAACCGCAGCGAAGGATCGATCGGCGCGACCTGGAAACCGGGTGGCGACTGGATCGTGGAATCGGCATTGCGCATCGAGCAGTCGACCATCGAACAGTCAGGCGATTCGCCCCTGCAGCGGCGCTTCCGTTACAGCAAACCGCGCCTCGCCGTGCGCTGGGACGGCGAAGGCGCGAACCAGTGGCGGCTCGGGCTCACGCGCGACGTCGGCCAGCTCGACTTCGCCGACTTCGTCGCCAGCGCGTCGCTCGACACCGGCGTCATCTCGGCCGGCAATGCCGAACTCGAACCGGACAAGACCTGGCGACTCGAAGCGGCCTGGCAACGCCAGCTGTGGACCGATGCGGCGTTCACCCTGACCGTCGCGCACGATCGCATCAGCGACGTCGTCGATCGCGTGCTCGTGGTCACGCCCGACGACGTCTTCGATGCGCCCGGCAACATAGGCGATGGTCGGCGCAACAGCGTCGCGTTCGATGTCTCCGCTCCGCTCGATCGGTTCGGCATCGCCGGCGCGCGCCTGCGCTCGACCGTGCTGTGGCAGCACAGCCGCGTCACCGATCCGGTCACCGGCGAACCTCGCGGCATCTCCGAGGAGAAGCCGGTCGAAGCCAGCATCGAGTTCCGCCAGGCCTTGCCGTCGCTGCGCATGGATTGGGGCATCGTCGTCGACGAGATCGCGGCACGCGAGACGCAGTACCGCTTCGACGAGATCACGCGTGAATCGGAACGCGCCAGCTGGACGCTGTTCGCCGAACGCAAGCTCGCCGAACAGTGGCGACTGCGCGTGCAGGTCACCGACCTGTTCGGCCGCAGTTTCCGCGAGCAGCAGGGCAGCTACGATGGCACGCGCGCCGATGGCGCGCTCGAGGACATCGAACGCCGTGACCGGCGCACGCCGGGTGTGGTCAGCATCCGCGTGCGGCGCAGTTTTGGTGGTTGAGGTTTTCTGCACGTCGGCGGTGTCGCGGGTCTCATGGGACTCACGGGTCTCGCGGGTTTCGCCATTGTCGAGGCTGTCGTGGGAAGCGCCGCCAGGCGCGATGCTCGTCGGCACGTCAACGCTCGCCGCAGACTCTCGAATCTGTACGCGCCGAGATGGTCGCGCCCTCGCTGGCTGTCGGTCACGGGCTGTCGTAGGAAACGCCTTCAGGCGTGATGCTGTTCGTCACGCTGCGCGATGTCCTGTGGGTTTGTCGATTCAGTGCTTTCACTCGCCTGCGGCGAGTGAAAGCTTTGAATCTTCCAGCGAATCCAAAGACCGCAACGTGACGAAGGGCATCACGCCTGAAGGCGTTTCCTACGACATCCCGCAACGACGCGATGATTTCGATCCGTGAAGATCCGAGCGTGCAGCGCCAGGCGACGTGACGAAGAGCATCGCGCCTTTAGGCGCTTCCCACGAGAGCCACGCGAGCGCGCGATCGATCGGCGCGTGAAGATTCGAGAGTACAGCGAGCAGCCGCGTGACGAAGTGCGTCGCGCCTCGCGGCGCTTCCCACGAAAGCTCCGCGAGAGCGCAACGAATCAGCCCATGAACAATCGATGGCGAACAACCGCGCTAGTGATGCGGCTTGTCCGGCCAGCCTTCCGGCACATCGAAACCGTAGTAGCCACCGCCGCGCTTGAAGCGTTCGAGGCGCGCGAGTTCTTCCGGGTCGGACTTGCGGTCCCAGGTGCGTGCGCCGTTACGCAGGTCGTCGGGGGTGAGAACCAGCGGCTCCCAGACCGAGTTGCCGATGATGTCGTGCAGGGTGCAGGTCAGCGTCGGCACGGGCGCGGTCATGTTGAAACGGATCGAACCGACATTGACGCTGCGCGTCCACACGTCGCGCACGCGCACTTCGGGCACCTGGCGGACGTGTTTGCTGGCCGGCATCTGCGCGAGCGGAGACGAGCAGAAATCGTAGATGTCATAGCCGCCCTCGGCCGAGCGCGGGATGCAGTTGAGTTCACCCATGTGCGAATCGCCGGAGATGCAGACGACGCCGCCGATGTCTTGGTCGCGGATGAAATCGAAGATCTCGTTGCGCTCGTTGAGGTAGACGGCCCACGAGTCGCCGCCGTCCTCGTTCTCGGCCGACGACCAGCCGCCGCCGATGGCAAGCACCTTGAATGGCGTGCGGCTCGCTTTCAGTTCGCGCATGAGCCAGGCCTTCTGGCGCGCGCCGAGCATCGTCTTCGTCGGCGTGTCGTGCGAGGAAGACGGATCGCGATGGTAGCGCCCGTCGAGCACGAAGAAATCGACACCGCCGTAGTGCTGCTTGAAATAAGTGCCAGGATTCTCGGCTTCGCCGTACGCGGGATTGGCCCAGAAGTTCGTGAACACGCGCAGTGATTCGCGCTTGTACGGGCTGGCGCCATCGGAATCGTTGTAGCCGAAATCGTGATCGTCCCAGGTGGCCAGTTGCGGCACCGAACGCAGCAGCGGTTCGAGGCGTTCGACGGCGCGCCCGCGCGCGTAGAGGTCGACCAGCGAGGCAACCTCGTCGCTGTCGGCATAGATGTTGTCTCCGAGCCAGAAGAACAGGTCCGGCTCGAGCGCGCGCACGGTATTCCAGATGCGCTGGTCGGCATCGATCTGCAGCCGGCAGCACGAGCCGAAGGCGATGCGGAAATCGGCCGCGGCGGCCGGCGCGGTGCGCGTGCGGTGCGGCAGCGGCTGGTGACGGTCGCGCTCGCCGGCATAGCGCAGGCGGTACCAGTAAGCCGTATCAGGCTCGAGATTCTCGGCGCGCAGCACAACGCAGCACTGCTCCGCGCTGCTCGCCTCGACCGTGCCGCCCTGCAGCACGGTGCTGAAATCCTGGTCGGTCGCGTACTCGAGCGTGACCGCGAACGCGCCGCTCGCGCGCACCCACACGCTGAAGTGATTGGGGCCGGGCGCGCCGATCATCGGCCCCTGCAACGCACGCGGATAGCCGAGCAACGCTGCCAATGCGCGCTGACTGCCGGCAAGTAGCGCGGTCATCACGCTGCCGACAACGAATCCTCGGCGATTGATGCGGCTCATGCGGATGCGCCAGCCAGCGCAGCGTTCAGTTCATCGATCAGTGCGGCATGCACGCCGCCGTTCGACACGCACACGTTCTGTCCGTGCAGGTCAATTGATCCACCGGTGGCCGACGTGGCGATGCCGCCCGCTTCCTCGACGAGGATGATGCCGGGCGCCATGTCCCAGGCATTCAGTGCGCGCTCCCAGTAGGCATCCCAGCGCCCGGCCGCGACCCACGCCATGTCGACCGCGCAGGCACCGGTGCGGCGGATGCCGGAAACCTTGTCCGACAAACACGCCATCTCGCGTGCGAACAGCGCGTGATCAGGCTTGCCGGCAAACGGAATGCCGCAGGCGAGTACCGATTCGATCAGGCTGGCGCGCGGCGAGACGCGGATGCGCACGCCGTTGAGCCAGCAACCCTGTCCGAGTTCGGCAGCATAGAGTTCATCGAGCATCGGCAGATAGGTGACGCCGGCGATCACGCGGCCTTCGCGGGCGAGCGCGATGTTGACGCCCCACAGCGGACAGGCAAACAGGAAATTGGTGGTGCCGTCGAGGGGATCGACAATCCAGCTATGGCTGGCGTCGCTGCCACCGGAAACGCCACTCTCCTCGCCGAGAAACGCGTAATCGGGACGTGCGGCCGCGAGCAGCGCGTGGGTCGTGCGCTCGGCTTCCTCGTCGGCGATAGAGACAAGATCGGCCGGGCCGCTCTTGGCGCGGATCGCCAGTTCGGCCAGCTGACCGAAACGTTTCTGCAAGCCGCCGCCGGCCGCCTTGGCGGCGTCGATCATGGCCTGCAGGTCGCGTGATGGTGAAAACATGGTCAATCCCTTCTGCGCGTGCGCCACAGGCTCAATGCCAGCAGCATCGAAAGCACCGACGATGCGATCCAGAACACGATCGCCGGGCCGAAATCATAACTGCGCACGCCGTCGACGACGGTCATGCCGCTCTGGATCAACGCTCCGGAGACCTGCTCCTGGATGCCGGCGCCGATGTAGCTGAAGATGCCGATCACGCCCATCGCGGCACCAGCCACGCGATTCGGTGCGATGTCGACGGCGAACAATCCGCCGAGCGAGGTGACCAGCCCGGTCAGGCCCATACCGAACATCAGCAGGCCGGCAACCAGCACCCACGTGCTGGGCGGGCCAAAGAAGATCAGGCCAAGCCCGATCAATTCGACGATCCCAAACAGCAGGTTGGCCGGGGGCCGTCGCGCATCGAAGAACGTGTCCGAGATGAAGCCGAACGCCACCGCACCGGCAATGCCGGCCAGCGTGCTCGTCATCAGCAAGGTGCCGGCCATCGGCAGCGAATAGCCGCGCGCTTCCTGCAGATAGAGGATGCCCCACGAGTTGATCGCGTAGCGCGTCACGTAGGTGCTCGCCGCGGCGAGACAGAGGATCCAGATCGCCGGAAGCTTGAGGATCGACAACTGCTGCGCGAGCACCGAGCGCAGGTCCGGCTTGATGATTTCCTGGTAGCGGTCGTTCTTCCAGTCATTGACGTTGGGCAGGCCAAGTGTCTGCGGACGATCCTGCATGAGCAGGTAGACGCCGATCGCGGTGACGATGCCGATCAGCCCCGGGCCCCAGAAACCGTAGCGCCAGCCAAACGCGGCGACCACTGCGCCGACGACGAGGAAGGTCAGCCCTTCGCCGAGCGAATGCGCGGTGCTCCAGATGCCGTAGGCGCGCCCGCGTTCCCTGTTCGAAAACCAGGCGGTCATGGCGACCACGCCGCCGGGCGCACCGAAACTCTGGAACCAGCCGTTCAATCCCCAGATCAGCACCGCCGCCCACAATGCCGTAGTGAAACCCATGGCAAGGTTGCACAGCGCGGTGAGCAGGAAACTGAAGGCGAGGAAGCGCTTCATGTTGGCGTGGTCGGCAAGGAAGCCGTTGGTCAGCTTGCCGATCGCGTAGGTGTAGAACAGCGCCGAGCCGATCATGCCGAGTTCGCTTGGGCTGAATATGCCGCCATCGATCAGCGGCTTCTTGACCACGCCAAGGGCGAGCCGGCACGTGTAGATGAAACCGTAACCAAGCGTGATCGCGAGCATCACGCGAAAACGATGGCGACGGAACAGGCCGTCGATCGTGGTGCGGTCGCCGAGCTCGGCGCGGTCGGCACCGGTGGTGAAGAATCGCTGGATCGCATTGGCCATCGGCATCGCTCCCGCTGTTCTCTGTCAGCGCATCGTCGGAATGACGAAACTCTGGTCGGCCACCGGACCGCCCTTCGGCCAGCGCTGGGTGATCGTCTTGGTGCGCGTGTAGAAGCGCACGCCGTCTTCGCCGTACTGGTTGAGGTCGGCAAAGCCGGACCGCTTCCACCCGCCGAAGCTGTGGTACGCGACCGGTACCGGGATCGGCACGTTGATGCCGACCATGCCGACCTCGACGCGATCGGCGAATTCACGTGCGGCGTCACCATTGCGCGTGAAGATCGCCACGCCATTGCCGTACTGGTGGCGCGACGGCAAGGCCAGCGCTTCCTCGAACGTTTCGGCGCGCACTATCTGCAGCACCGGTCCAAAGATCTCGTCGTGCCAGGTCTGCATGTCGGCAGTGACGTGATCGAACAGGCACGGACCGAGGAAGAAACCGTTCTCGTGGCCGTCCACGACCAGACCGCGGCCATCGATGACGAGCTCGGCGCCCTCGTTGATGCCGAGCCGGATGTAGTGCTCGATCCTCGCCTTGTGCGCGGCGCTGACCACCGGACCGAAGTGCGCGGTTGCATCGCTCGACACGCCGACGCGCAGTTCGCCGATCGCCGCGACAAGTTTTTCGCGCAAGGCATCGGCGGTCGCCGCACCGACCGGCACGACCACCGGCAAGGCCATGCAGCGTTCACCGGCCGAGCCGAACGCAGCGCCGATGACGTCGGCGACGGTCTGATCGAGATCAGCATCGGCGAGCACGATGCCATGGTTCTTGGCGCCGCCCATCGCCTGCACGCGCTTGCCGTGCGCAGCAGCGAGAGCGCAGACCGACTGTGCGATATCCGACGAGCCGACGAAGCTGACCGCCTTGATCACCGGATGGCGCAGGAGTGCCTCGACCGTGTGCCTGTCGCCGTGCACGACATTGAGTACACCCGGCGGCAAGCCGGCTTCGATCATCAGTTCGGCCAGGCGCACCGGCAACGACGGATCGCGTTCGGACGGCTTGAGGATGAACGCGTTGCCGCATGCGATTGCCGGCCCGAACATCCACATTGGAATCATTGCCGGGAAGTTGAACGGCGTGATGCCGACGACCACACCGAGCGGCTGGCGCGCCGAGTACACGTCGATGCCGGGTCCGGCACCGTTCGTGTAGGCGCCCTTGAGCAGGTGAGGAATGCCGCACGCGAACTCGATCACCTCGAGGCCGCGCTGGATATCGCCGCGCGAATCGGCGATGACCTTGCCATGTTCACTCGAGAGCAGTTCGGCGAGCGCGTCCATGTCGCGCTCGAGCAGGCGTTTGAACTCGAACATGACGCGCGCACGGCGTTGTGGATTGACCTCGGCCCACAGAGACTGGGCGACGCGTGCATCGTCGATCGCAGACTCAAGCTCGGCGCTGTCGGCGAGCGGCACGCGCGCCTGAACGGCGCCACTGTTCGGATCGAAGACGTCGCCGAAGCGCTGCGAGGTGCCGGCCACGCGGCGGCCGCCGATGAAGTGCTCGATGTCGCGCATGGCTCAGGCCTCGGGCGCAGGAGATTTGCGCACGATCCAGTCGTGCGCGGGGTCGTTGCGGAAGATCCACGCACGCTGCGGTCCGGCCATCACGTTGAGGTAATAGAGGTCGTAGCCATGTGCCGCTCCGACCGGGTGGTAACCACGCGGCACCATGACGACGTCGCCGTCCTCGACACAGATCGTCTCGTCGAGCGAACGGTCCTCGGTATAGACACGCTGGAACGCGAAGCCCTGTTTCGGCTTTACGCGGTGGTAATAGGTTTCCTCGAGCGCGGTTTCTTCGCCGGCAGCCGCGGCATCGTGCTTGTGCGGCGGATAGCTCGACCAGTGTCCGCCCGGCGTGATGACTTCGACCACCAGCAACGACTGCGCGGGTTCGGTCTGCGGCAGGATGTTGCGCACGTAGCGCGTATTGGTACTGCTGCCGCGCACTTCGCGCGTCATGTCGGCCTCGTCGATACGGCGCGTGATGCCGCCGATGCCGCCCGGCGCGCTGCAGATCGCGAGCTCGACCGCGCCACGCGCAATCACCGTGTAGGAGAGGCCGGCCGGCACGTAGACCGCGCCCGGAGCGCAATCATCGAACGGTGTCGCGCGCGACCCGACCTCGGCGAACACGGCATCGCCGACATGCACGTCGGCACGACCGGCAACGATGACCAGACAGGTTTCGCGCGCCGCTTCGTGTCCGTCGAACCGCTGCGCGTCGTGCAGGTGGGCGAGGCGGAAGCCGACGTGCTGCCAGCCCGCGCTGTGCGGCGTGATGTCGATCACCGTGCCATCGGCGGCCGGCAGCTGCGGGCGCACACGCAAGAGCGACATCAGATCAACCCCACCTGGCTCGCGCGCACCTTCAGCGTGGCCAGACCGAGTTCGGCATAGGCGCGCGGATCGGCCAGCTTCGGATCCTGCTCGGCTTCGATCACGATCCAGCCCGCAAAGCGCATGTCGGCCAGTGCCTGCAGGATCGCCGCGTAATCGACGCTGCCATCGCCAGGCACCGTGAACATGCCATCGAGCACGCCGTCGAGGAAACTCTTTCCGGCAGCGCGTGCCGCATCGAATCTCGCTCGACGGATGTCCTTGCAGTGCACGTGCGCAATGCGCTGCGGATGCGCGTGGATCACGGCGACCGCATCGATGCCGCCAAGTGCGGCGTGGCCGGTATCGAGCGTGAGGCCGACCTCGTCACCGGTGCTGGCGATGAAGGCGTCGAGATCGGCCTGCGTTTCGACGACGGTGCCGAG
>JBBSOU010000008.1:0-54588 GCA_038259445.1 Lysobacterales bacterium
CGCTATGGCGGCGGTGTTGCGGTGGTGGGTGGTGATGGCTCCACCTCTGAAAACGCAGTGCTGCAAATGTTCACGACCGACCCGGCGAAACCAGCGGCCATACGCGAGAACGTCGCTTCGGTGGCTGGCGGCGGGGTGTTTCTTGCCGGCTATTTTGATGCGTTCGGCTCGGTGAGCTCGAAGGCAGAGTTCTACAATGCAAGACTCGACGACAACGAAGCACCGCGCGGCGCAGCAGCGTTCGCCGAAGGGCTCTATGCATCGGTCAGCTTCAATCCGCTGGGCCCGATTCCTGCGGGCACTATCCCGTGCGCCCCAACCAGTCTGTGCGGCGGCATCGCCGACAATCGTGTCGAGGACGTGAATGGCAATCCTGTTGGCGGAGCAGTCGTCGAATTGGTCGACGCGTCCTTCGAAGCCAATCAGATGAACAACAACTTTGGGCAGACTGCGCCACGCCGCGGCGGTATCGAAATCCGCGGGAACGTAGGCGGCCGAGTACTGCAGTCCTCCGACACGAGTCAGGCGGATATTGCCAACGCCATAATCACTGGAAACGTCGCCAGTGGGGAGCTCATTTCAGGCGACTCAAGCCGCCTGTATTTAACGGACGTGACGATCGCCGACAACACCATCGGTGAACCACACGTCATCAGGAGTGGGGGTTCTGTCGATATAGAAGGCTCGATACTCTGGCAACCCGGCAAAACGATGATCGCGGGACCGGCGAGCGATGTCGTCGTGTCCGACACGATCGCCAGCGAAAACCTCCCCTGAATGGCGGCGGCTACTACGCCAATCCGCGCTTCATCGATCCGGCACGCGGCGATTACGGACTTCGAGCAGCATCGCCGGCGGTCGACTTCCGCGCGCCGTACGCGTATGAAACCAGTGCCTATCGCGATGCCCTCGGCAATCCGCGCAACAACGACCTGCCGCTGATTCCCAACTTCCGCGGCCCGGTCGATGTCGGCGCGATCGAACGTCAAAGCGCTTACCCGCTGGTGCTCAACGGCCAGTTCGCCGTCGACCGGAATCTGTGGTCGGGCGGCACCAGCGGCACCTCCGTTTGGGACGGCACGCAGAACTTCCCGGGCTCGCCGGGCGGTTCGGTGTATGTCAGCAGCCCGCCGAATCTCGGAGCTGTTGGCAGCGCGCAATGCGTGCACTTGCCAGTGGCCGCGCGCTATCTGCTCAACGGCGCGGGTCGCAATGCGGTGGCGACCAACATAGTCAGCCTGCGCTGGGAATTCCGCCGCGATGGTGGCGAAATCTGCACGAACGGTCCCGCAGATCGAACCGGCACGATGCTGCTGTCCGACACCACATCGTGGACGCGCCCCGGCAATCCCATGGCCATCGACGTTGGCACAGCGGAATGGACCAACAACAGCTCGATCACGATCACGATGCTGGCGAACGGTCGCGCGCCGGGCGGCTGGATCGACGACGTCGAGCTCAACGCAACCAGTCTCGACGACCGCATCTTCGCCAGCGGTTTCGACTGAGGCCCACACATCGGCTTGTACGCGCTACTCGCTTCGCGAGCCGCGGCCGTCGTCACGTGCGTGGACGCCACGCACTGGCGACGGATCGCATCCGGCACTGCCGGCACAACCGGCATGTCGCCATCACCAGACAACCTGCGTTTCCCTTCAGCCGCCAATGCGGGCAACCAGAACAGGAATCGATCGCATGAACGTCACCATCGGAACCCTCGCGTCGCTTGGACTCGTACTGTCCACAGCCGTCGCGTTCGCGGGCGGCCCCCTCGACGAGCGCCACAGCCCTTCGTCGCCGGCTGTGACGCCTCACGCCAGTCCGTTTGCACGTGGCCTCGGCAATCTCGTGCCGAACGGAAATCTCGATTTTGGCCGCGAACCGTGGTCCGCCGGGACCACCGGCGTATCGTCGTGGACCACTGCCGAGAACCTGTTCGGCGAGCCCGGTTCGGGATCACTGTATGTCGGTGGTTCCGGCTTCGAGGCGATCGGCAGTGCGCAATGCATCTTCCTTCCCCAGATCGCTGACGAGCCGGCGCGCTTCCTGCTGACCGGCGCTGGCCGCAATGCAGTCGCCACGAACGCGTTGAGCCTGCGTTGGGAGTTGCGCTTCGACGGCTCGAGCGCGTGCAACGCGGGGCCGCCGGACCGCAGCGCAACGCTCGTCGTCGCGACGTCGACGGCGTGGACGCTGCCGCAACCGGTCACCGTCGATATTGGCGCCGACGAATGGACGTCCTACAGCTCGATCAACATCACACTCGTTGCCAGCGGCCGCGCGCCCGGCGGCTGGTTCGATGGCATCACGATGGACGTCGAAGCGTTCCCCGATGTCATCTTCGCCGGGGATTTCGAACCGGAGTCGACACGGTCACTGCCGCTCGGAGTGCCCTGATCGCGGGTTGTCGAGGGAATGGCAGCGCGCCCGAAAATCACGCGCTGCACGAAAACGTTCCGTCGCGATGGGCATCCTCGAGTCGCGCACCCGGATTGCCCTGTGCGGGTCTGCGCAGTCGCCAGCGCAAGCGCCGCGTCCCGGCATATCGAGTGCGCTCGCGCAAGCTTGTCCGCCGCACCCCGCGCAGCTACCCTGTCCAATCCTCACGTTCGCAGCCGCCATGTCCGCGGGTTTTGTCCATCTGCATGTCCACAGCGAGTATTCGCTGGTCGACTCGACGATACGTATCGACGAACTCGTCGCTGCGTGCGTCGAGGCAGGCATGCCTGCGGTCGCGCTGACCGATCAGGTCAACCTGTTCGCACTGGTCAAGTTCTATCGCGCGGCCGAGAAAGCCGGCATCAAGCCGATCGCGGGCAGCGACGTCTGGATTGCCGATCCGGCCGACCGGTCAAAACCGTTTCGGCTCACCCTGCTCGTGCAGAATCAGGTCGGCTATCTGAACCTGTCACGGCTGGTCTCCCGCGCATGGGCGGACGGCCGTCACGGCGACTACGCGCTGATCGAGGCGGCATGGCTGCGCGATGCGCATGAAGGGTTGATCGTGCTGGCCGGGCGCGACAGCGAGTGCGGACGCCTGCTGCTTGGCGGACGTGACGACGCCGCGCGCGAATGGGTGCGCGACTGGCAACGTGATTTCGGCGATCGGCTGTATCTCGAACTTGTGCGCACGCAGCGCACTGACGACGACCGCTTCGTCGCCGCCGCGATCGTGCTGGCCGGCGAGCTCGGTGTCGCCGTGGTCGCCAGCAACGACGTGCGTTTTCTTGCGCGCGAAGATTTTGAAGCGCACGAAGCGCGCGTGTGCATCCATGACGGGCGCGTGCTGGCCGATCCCAAGCGACCGCGCCTTTACTCCGACCAGCAGTCGATGAAGTCACCGCTCGAGATGCGTGCCCTGTTTGCCGACGTACCGGAGGCGATCGAGAATGCGATCGAACTCGCGTGCCGCTGCAACCTCGAGCTCACGTTCGGCACGTACCATTTGCCCGAGTTTCCGATTCCGGCCGATCACACGCTGGATTCGTGGATCCGCAGCCAATCTCACGCGGGTCTCGAGCGGCGCATGGCCAGGCAGTCGCCCGCTGAAGGATTCGCGCGCGCCGACTACGACCAGCGCCTCGACCTCGAAGTCGACGTGATCGTGAAGATGGGTTTCCCAGGCTACTTCCTGATCGTCGCCGACTTCATCAACTGGGCGAAGGACAACGATATTCCGGTCGGTCCCGGTCGCGGTTCCGGCGCGGGATCGGTGGTGGCGTGGTCGCTCGGCATCACCGACATCGATCCGCTGCGCTATGGCCTGCTGTTCGAGCGCTTCCTCAATCCCGATCGTGTGTCGATGCCGGACTTCGACATCGATTTCTGCATGGACAAGCGCGACAAGGTCATCGACTACGTCGCCGACACCTACGGTCGCGATCACGTCAGCCAGATCATCACCTACGGCACGATGGCGGCGAAGGCCGTACTGCGCGATACCGGGCGCGTGCTCGGCATGCCGTACGGCCAGGTCGACCGCATCGCCAAGCTCATCCCGATGCGCCCACTCGACATGAGCCTCGAGGATGCGCTCGGGCGCAGCGAGAAATCGCGCCGCGAGCCCGATCGCGTGGTCGGCGAGTTCAAGGCGCTGTACGAAACCGATGACAGCGTTCGCGAACTGATCGACCTCGCACTCAAGCTCGAAGACCTCACGCGCAATGCCGGCAAGCACGCCGGTGGCGTGGTCATCGCGCCGGGGCCATTGACCGACTACGCACCGCTGTACTGTGAAGCGGGCGGCGCCGGCGTGGTCACGCAGTTCGACAAGGACGATGTCGAAGCGGTCGGCCTGGTCAAGTTCGACTTTCTCGGCCTGCGCACGCTGACGATCATCGATTGGGCGGTCAAGGCGATCAATCGCCGGCGCAGCGCGAGCGGCGAAGCGCCACTCGACATCAGCGAACTGCCGCTCGACGATGCGCAGGTTTACACCTTGTTCAAACGTGCACAAACTATCGCCGTGTTCCAGTTCGAATCGCGCGGCATGCAGGGCATGCTCAAGGATGCGCGGCCCGATCGCTTCGAGGACCTGATCGCGCTCGGCGCGCTCTATCGACCGGGCCCGATGGACCTGATTCCGAGCTACTGCAAGCGCAAGCACGGCAGCGAGCCAATCGACTATCCGGACATGCGCGTCGAGCCGGTCCTGCGCGAGACCTACGGCATCATGGTCTACCAGGAACAGGTCATGCAGATGGCGCAGATCGTCGGCGGCTACTCGCTCGGCGGCGCCGATCTGTTGCGACGTGCGATGGGCAAGAAGAACGCCGCAGACATGGCCCGGCATCGCACGATCTTTCGCGAAGGCGCCGAGCGCAATGGGGTCGGCATGGCAAAAGCCGATGCCGTGTTCGACACGATGGAGAAGTTCGCCGGCTACGGCTTCAACAAGTCGCATGCGGCCGCCTACGCGCTGATCTCGTACCAGACCGCATGGCTGAAGACGCACTACCCGGCCGAGTTCATGGCCGCGGTGCTGTCCTCGGACATGGACAGCACCGACAAGGTCGTCAACTTCCTCGGCGAGGCGCGCGCGCTCGGCCTGACCGTGCTCGCCCCCGACATCAACGCATCCGGTTACCTGTTCGAGGCGATCGGCGATGCGGGTGTGCCGGCGAAGACGATCCGCTATGGCCTCGGTGCGGTGAAAGGCGTGGGTCACGGCGCGGTCGAGAACATCGTCGATGCGCGCACCAGCGGTGGCGCATTTCGCAACATCGTCGACTTCTGCCAGCGCATCGATGCGCAGAAGCTCAACAAGCGCACGCTCGAAGCCCTGATCCTTTGCGGTGCAATGGATGCGCTGGCGAGCAATCGCGCAAGCGTGCTGGCGCAACTGCCGGAAGCGGTGCGCGCCGCCGAACAACGATCACGCGATGTTCTGGCCGGCCAGAACGACATGTTCGGCGCGGCGAGTCCGGCGGCGACGGCGGTCGAGCTGGTCGATGTCGATGACTGGCCGGCCGAACGCCGACTCGCCGGCGAACGCGACACGCTCGGCCATTACCTCAGCGGTCATCCGACCGATGCCTGGCGCGAACTGCTGGCGCGCGTCACCTCGTGTGCGATCGGCGAACTCGACAAGCACTACCGCGTGCCGGCGAAGTCCGCCAATGGCGAGCGCAATCGCTTCTCCGATCGCCAGGCTTTCACGCTGGCCGGTTCGGTGCTCGGACTGCGCAAGCAGGGCGACAAGCGCGCATTCGTGCAGGTCGAGGATTTTTCCGGAAGATTCGAGGCGGTGCTGTACAACGATGCCCTGCTCGAATTCATGCCGCTGATCACGCGCGATGCGATTCTCGTCTTCGAGGGCTCGCTGTCGATCGACGACTTCTCCGGCAACTACCAGTTGCGCACCCAGCGCGTGACGCCGATCCAGACTGCCTGCGAGCGCCAGGCGCGCGTGCTGCGCCTGCGTGTCAACGGCATCGGCCGCGAGTTCGCCGCGCGCCTGCACGGCGCGCTCGAAACCCATCGCGGCGGCAATACCTCGGTACGCATCAGCTTCAGCAATGCGCAGGGCCGTGGAGAAATCGAACTCGGCCCGGATTGGCGCGTGCGTGCGAGCCCGCTGTTGCTCAGTGCAATCACGTCGCTTGACGGCGTGCTCGGCGCCGATTTCGTCTATGGCGCACCAGTCGCCTGATCGACACTCCAGTGCAAACTGTGGGGATCGGGGAGTCGTTGCAATCGTTTGCGATGAACCGGTCGGGCGCATGCCAGCGGTACGTCGCTGCCTCGATACAGCCGATGTCGTTCGCGCCTTTGAGGCAGGAACCGACACGCGTGTCGGCGAGGTGACCGGCGCGGTCTGGACAAGCGCGCGGTCGCGACGACCGATTGGGTACGGTGTTGCGCCTGCGGCTACACTGGACTCCGCCGCACGGCATGACGGGGCTGGAAATGGGCGATGTGAGTGTCCTGCTTATTGCCGCAGGTGGTGGCGATCGCGCTGCCGCGGATCAGGCGTTCGCGCTGGTCTATGGCGACCTGCAGCGCCTGGCCCGACGGCAGGTGCGGCGTTCCGATGCGGGCCCCGGCGCCACCTCGCTGGTGCACGAGGTCTACTTGCGCCTGGTGCGCCCGAATGCCGTGAAGTCGAAGAATCGCGAACATTTCTTTGCGATCGCTGCGCGCGCGATGCGTCAGCTGATCGTTGACGATGCGCGTCATCGCGTAGCGGCAAAGCGCGGTGGTGGGGCGCCGATAGCCGACATTGACGACATTGCCGAACACGTCGGCACACTCGGCGAATCGGAGCGACTGGTGGAACTGGACGAGGCACTGAATCGGCTGGCGACGCTAGACCGCGCGCTCGCGTCGCTGGTCGAGATGCGCTTCTTCGCGGGACTGGAGCTGGCCGAGATCGCCGATATCAGCGGTCGTTCGGAACGCTCGTTGAAGCGCGACTGGCGCAAGGCGCGCGCGATCCTGCACGCGAATCTGGACGGCGGAGTGTTGCTGTATGAATGACCAGCATTGGCGGCGACTTTCGATTCTGCTCGACGAACTGTTCGAGCTGGAGCCTGCGCCGCGCGAGGCCCGGCTGGTCGCGATCGAGCGCGAAGACGCCACCCTGGCCACCGAGTTGCGACGCGTGCTCGCCGCCGACGAGCACTCCGGCTTGCTCGATGCAGGCGTCGTGCAAGCGGCGCCGACGCTGATGGCGCGGCTCGCGCAGGACGAAAACGCCTTCGCGGAACGGCCATCCGAGGTCGGCAAGCGGGTCGGGCACTATCGCCTCGTCGAGCGTGTCGGCAGCGGCGGAATGGGCGAGGTGTGGCGCGCTGAGCGCGTGGACGATTTCGAGCAGGCGGTTGCGATCAAGCTGATTCGTCCGCTGATGGACAGCCCGAATCTGCGCGAGCGCTTCGCCCGCGAGCGCCGCATTCTGGCACGACTGGAGCATCCCAACATCGCGCGCCTGCTCGACGGCGGTGTCAGCGATGACGGCATTCCCTGGTATGCGATGGAGTTCGTTCGTGGTCTCCATCTGGTGCAGTATGCGCAAAAGCACGCACTCGACACACGCGCGCGCGTCGAGTTGCTGCTGCAGGTCTGCGATGCGGTGTCGCATGCGCAGACCCTGCTGGTGGTGCACCGCGACCTCAAGCCATCCAATGTGCTGGTCGACACCGAGGGCCGCGCGCGGGTGCTGGATTTTGGCATCGCGCGATTGCTCGACGACACTGCCGACGTCCATTTGACCAGTACCGGCATGCGGGTTTTTTCTCCAGCATACGCCGCCCCCGAACAGATCCTCGGGCAGGCGGCCGGCACCGCCGCGGATGTGTTTGCACTCGGCGCCATGCTCTATGAACTGCTGAGCGGCGAGGTGCCGCATCCCAAGCGCAGCGCGTCTCCCGATCGGCTGATCGCCGGGCTTGAACTGGAAGGCGCGCCGCGCCCGAGTGATGTGTTTCGAAAGGCGAGCAAGGTCACCACCGGTAATCGTTCGACTCGGCCATCGCGCGAGATGGCCGGTGATCTCGACACCATCGTTGCCACCGCGCTGCAGCCGGAGCCGGCGCGACGCTATACCGGCGCCGCGCAACTGGGCGAAGATCTTCGACGCTGGCTGGAGGGTCGACCGATTGCCGCGCAGGCAGATACGGCCGGCTACCGCATGCGCAAGTTCGTCAGCCGCCACCGCATCGCCGTCGGCAGCGCGAGCACCGTGCTGCTGGCGTTGATCGCCGGTCTGGCAGTGGCCATGTGGCAGGCCAATGAGGCGCGCGAGCAGGCGCGGCGCGCCGACACGGAAGCACAGCGTGCCGAACACGAGGCCGCCAGTGCGAAGTCTCAATCGGCTCGAGTTCGCAAGGTGAAGGAGTTCATGGTGTCGATATTCGCCCAGGCCGATCCGATGCGACGGTCAGGTACGGGATCGCAGTCCGTGGAACAGGCACTGGATGCTGCGCTGGAGCGCGCGCGTACCGAACTCGCCAGCGATCCGGTGCTGCAGGCCGACGTGCTCGACGACTTTGGCGAGATTCGCTCCAACCAAGGACGATTCGACGAAGCGCGCTCGCTGTTTGAAAGTGCGCTCGCCGTGGTCGAGCGGGAGTATGGCCCGAATCATCCCATCGTCGCCGAGAGCCTGCTCAACCTGGGCGCAGTCGCGGATCTTTCCGGCAATACCGCCGATGCGGCCCAACCGGTAATGCGCGCGATCGCGATTCTGGAAGGTGACGACGGCGGCGATCCGATTGCGCTCGCCAACGCGATCAGCAGCCTTGCCGCCATACGCCATAGTCAGGGTGACCTGAAAGCGGCCCGCGAAGCGATCGAGCGGTCGCTTCAGATGCACAGGGACATCGCGCCGGACGGTTCCGAGATGATGCGCGCGCTCGCCAATAGCGCCATGCTGGTGGTGAACGATGGCGATATGGCGCGTGGCGAGGCTTTGCTCAAGGAAGCGTTTGCTCTGATCGAGAAACACCACGGCTCCGAGTCGGCAAACCTGTGGCCCGTATTGTCTTCGCTTGCTGACGTGTACTTCTTCAAGGGCGACATCGAGCAGGAGCGGCTGACGCTCGAGCGCGGGCTCGCCATCGCCCGCGCGAACTTCCCGCAGGCGCATCCGTGGGTGGCGTCGTCGCTGGTAGAGTTGGGTGTCCATTACTCACGTCAGGATCGGTGGGCCGAGGGTGAGCCGCTGATCCGCCAAGGCGTGGCAATGAATGAGGCGCTAGCCAGCCCGGAGCTGGCATCTGCGCTGCGCCGGTTGGGCATCGCACAGAATCGCGCCGGCGATACCAGCGGTGCGCTCGCGTCCCTGCAGCGCGCCTGGATGGTTTGCGCGGCGGAGCCTGCCAACCAGCAGTTGTGCACGACCATTCGCGCCAACCGCGCGACTCTGCTGGCGCGCAGCGGCAAGGGTGAAGAAGCTCTGCGCGAAGCCGATGCTGCGTCGGCCTGGTTCGATGACAATCCACAGCTGTACTCCGAGCACGGCCAGGCTCTCGAGGCGCGCGCCGCGGCGCTGCTGGCACTCGGAAGGCGTGCGGATGCACTGGCGCAGCAAGACGCAGTGGTGGCCATGCTGACGACCCATTTCGGCGCTCAGCACAGCGAAACCCGGAGAGTCGCGGCTGCCCGCGAAAAAATGCTGGCGTCAGCCCGGTAGTGGTCATGCCATGCGTCTATCCGCCTGCCTCCTTCACGTTGCTGATGGGCGGCAAACCTGATCGATCAGGGGGCGTGTCGAACGCAGCGTGCTGCACGCTGGTGGTCGGTACCGACACCGATGGTCGTGCCGTTGCGATTGGCAACGCCTGCAAGATGGTCGTGACCGACATCCATGTCTCGCGCACCTGCTCGCGCTGAGCGTTCCGAACCGGGTGCCGACGCGCAGCACGGGAACACTCGCCTGTGCCGCGATGGCGTCGGCGACGGCGGCTGGTACTGAGCCGCACAGCGCTGCTGCCAGATCTTGCCATCGGTCGGGACCGGCACGGAACGGGCTATACTCCGTGCCTTGTCATTCAAACATCGCGGAATGAACCCGAACTTCCTCGAATTCGAAGCACCGATCGCAGAACTCGAAGCACGGATCCAGGAGCTGCGCCACGCCAGCCACGATCAGGCCTTCAACATCGAGGACGAGATCGGCAAGCTGCAGGACAAGCTCAAGATTCGCACGGCCGAGATTTTCCGCACGCTCACCGCGTGGCAGGTGGCTCAGGTCGCGCGCCATCCGGCGCGTCCGTACACGCTCGATTATCTCAAGGTCATGTGCGAGGAGTTTCACGAACTCGCCGGCGATCGCGCGTATGCCGATGACGCCGCGATTGTCGGCGGACTTGCACGCATCGACGGCCGCAGCATGGTCGTGATCGGCCATCAGAAAGGCCGCGACACCAAGACCAAGGTGCGCCGCAACTTCGGCATGCCGCGACCGGAAGGGTATCGAAAGGCTCTGCGGCTCATGAAGCTCGCCGAGCGCTTCAACCTGCCGATCCTGACGTTCATCGACACGCCCGGCGCCTATCCGGGCGTCGGTGCCGAAGAGCGCGGGCAGAGCGAGGCAATCGCACGCAACCTGCTGGAGATGTCCGAACTCAAGGTGCCGATCCTGTGCACCGTGATCGGGGAAGGCGGTTCCGGCGGTGCGCTGGCGATCGGCGTCGGCGACCGCACGCTGATGCTGCAGTATTCGACCTACTCGGTGATTTCACCGGAAGGCTGCGCGTCGATCCTGTGGAAGAGTGCCGACAAGGCACGCGACGCAGCCGATGCGCTCAGCCTGACCGCCGCGCGCCTGTCCGAACTGGGCCTCGTCGAAAAGGTGGTTCGCGAACCACTCGGCGGCGCGCATCGCAATCCCCGTTCGATGGCGGTGCGACTGAAGGCGGTGCTGCTCGGGCAGCTTGCCGAGCTCGACACACTCGACGTACCGACGCTGCTCGAACAGCGCTACCAGCGACTGCGCCGCTACGGCGCGTTCCGCGCCACCTGAATCCCGCACCGGCCCGCAACGATGCGCAGCGGAAATGCTGTTCGCACTCAGCGCTGTGTGGCCGCAGATCGAGACACGTGCATCGCGCCTGGCGGCGCTTGCCACGACAGCAGTGCTTCGATGCAGATCGCAGGCCGGGTGGGTTTCATCGACTCGGCATCGGCGTCAAGCAAACGGCGCCAGGCTGGTGGAGCCATCCCAATCTTCGACGCTGTCGTGGGGGGCGCGTGATGCATCGTGAGGCCCACGATGCATCGTCGGACATGGCGCCAGCCATACGCGGATCGCGACCCTATCGATTCGTCACTCGCCCGCGCTGTCCATGACGCGCTCAGCGCTCATCGGGGACGTCGACCTTGCCGCGGACATTGCGATGGGTGGTGCCGCCACTGCCCTGCGAACGCACGGTCAGGTTGCCGCGGACATCGTCGCCGACGACATCGCCTGAACCGATCGACTCGACCAGCACATCGGCGCCGATGTCCGACAGCGTGACGTCGCCCGAGCCGATATCGCCGATGCGCACACTGCCGCCGACCCGCGAATAGTCCATGTCGCCCGAACCTCCACTTTCGGCATTGACGTCGCCGCGTACACCGTCGACATCGACGTCACCGGAGCCGGTCGATTCGAGCGTGAACGCGCCGACATCGGCGGCTTCGATATCGCCCGATCCGACCCTGGCGCGCACATCGTTGGCGACGTTGCGCAGCTCGAGGTCACCCGAGCCGGCCTTGTAGACCACTGCGGCAACGTCGCTGATGTCGGAATCGGCTGATCCGGCATCGATCTCGAGTGCAAGCGCGGCGGGAATGCGTACGTCCAGCTTCAGCGAGGCATAGGTCGATCCCGACAGCGACCACGACGACGATCCCTCGCGTTCGGCACGGACCACGATGCGATCACCGTCGCGACGCTCACTGACCGTCAGGCGCTCGAGCTTGTCGCGATCCGATGCACATGCGGTTCCGCGCACCTCGATGCGTTCGAGACCGGCAACGCCGCGCAGCGTGAGGTCGCTGGCCCCGAGTTCGAGGACCAGGGCGCGCAGGCCAGATACATCGATGTCGAGATTGCGCTCGGCGCGATGTTCGCAGGAATCGGCCAGGGCCGACGTTGCCAGCAGCATTGCGATTGGGGCGAGCAGCATGCGCATGTATCGTCTCCAGTGGTTTGTCCCGATGGGATGCGCCTGCGTCACAAAAGGTTTGCAGCGGGCCTGCGGCCCGTTCAGCGGGTTCGGTTGCGCCGGCTGCTCGTGCGTCGTTCAACCCGTGTCTGCGTCAGCCGCTGCGCTCTTCGCGCTTGGCACGGTTCCACAGCGATTCCTGAGCCTCGAGCGGCTCGCGCCCGAGTGCAGTGCCGGCCTCGGCCGCGAACACTTCCATGCGCCGGAAGCGGCGCTCGAACTTTGCATTGGCCTGTCGCAGCGCACTCGAGGGATCGACGCGGGCGTGACGTGCGAGATTGACACACACGAACAGCACGTCGCCAATCTCGTCGGTCAGGCGCGCGGCGTCCGCACCGGCGGAAAATTCGGCGCGCACTTCCTCGATCTCCTCGTGCAGCTTGTCGAATACCGGACCGACGTCGGGCCAGTCGAAGCCAACCCTGGCGGCGCGCTTCTGCAGCTTCAGCGCGCGCTGCCATTCCGGCATGCCGCGCGCGACACCGGCCAGTGCGCTGTCGTCACGCTCACCTTTTACTTCACGCTCGCCGCGCTTGATGTCTTCCCAGTTCGACAGTACCTGCTCGGCCGTGTCCGCCTGGGTATCGCCGAAGACATGCGGATGGCGCCGGATCATCTTCGCGCAGATCGCGGCGACGACATCGGCGAAACGGAAATGTCCGGCCTCTTCCGCCATGCGCGAATGGAACACGACCTGCAGGAGCAGGTCACCGAGTTCGTCGCAGAGGTCACGATAATCGCGCCGGTCTATCGCGTCGGCGACTTCGTAGGCTTCTTCGATCGTGTAGGCGGCGATCGAGTCGAAATCCTGCTTGACGTCCCACGGACAGCCGCGTTCGGGATCACGCAAACGCGCCATGATGGCGAGCAGCTCATCGAGCGTGTGCATCGAACCTCCGCAGTCGGTGGGGCATGGGAATACCTTGATCAAGCCTGCACATGCGTACCCGCACCCCACTGCATCAGGTGCCGAGGATGCGTGCCCAGTCATGGCTCGGATCGCCGCTGGCAATGAACTCCGGATTGAGCAGCGAGTCGCGCGTGTTGTAGATCAGTGCCTCGCCACGCAGATCGGTCACCGCGCCACCGGCCTCCTCGAGCACACACTGGGCAGCGGCGGTATCCCACTCCGAGGTCGGCCCAAGGCGAACGTAGAGGTCGGCATCCCCGGCGGCGATGCGCAGGAATTTCAACGACGAGCCCAGCGGCAACAGGTCGTGCGTGCCGACCCGATCGAGCATTGCGCCCAGCCGCGGATCACCATGCGAACGGCTGCCGGCAACAATCAGCGGGTCGCCGCGCGGACGCGTGCGCATGCGCTGCGCGGCGCCATCGTGGCGGGCCAACCACGCTCCACCTCCGGCTTGCGCAAATGCGATGTCTCCAGTCACTGGCGCCTGGACGACGCCGAGCACGGAGCGGTGCGACTCGATCAGCGCGATATTGACCGTGAACTCGCCGTTGCGCTTGACGAACTCGCGCGTGCCGTCGAGCGGGTCAACCAGCCAGTAGCGCGTCCACTGCGCGCGCTGCTGCCACGGGATCGACGCCGATTCCTCCGACAGCACGGGCACATCGGGTGTCAACGCGCGCAGGCCGTCGACAATGATGTGGTGCGCCGCCATGTCGGCGTCGGTCAGTGGCGAACGATCACTCTTGCGCTCGACAGCGAAGTCGCTGCCATAGACGTCAAGTATCGCGTCTGCCGCCTCGCGCGCAATCGCGCACACCGCCGGGAGCAGCGACGTCGCGCTCATGGACACGGCTTGAATCGACCCGCCAGGTATTCGCGCGCGATGAACAACGCGGCGATCGAGCGACCTTCACTGACCTCGGGCTCTCCCAGCAGCAGGTGCAGCTCGTCGAGCTTCCACGGCACCACCTCGAGCTCTTCGGGCTCATCGCCCTGCAGGCGTTGCGGGTAGAGGTCGCGTGCGATGACCACATGCGTCATCGAACTCATGTAGGCCGGCGCCAGTGACAGCGTGGTCAGAATGTGCAGCTCGCGGGCGCCGAAGCCGACTTCCTCCTTGAGCTCGCGGTCGGCACCCTGCTCGACCGTTTCATCCTGGTCGAGACGGCCCTTCGGCAGGCCGAGTTCGTAGCGACCGAGGCCGGTGGCGTACTCGCGCACGAGCAGAACGGTGTCGTCGTCCTGCATCGGCACGATGACGACCGCGCCGAGTCCCGAGCTGCGCAGCCGTTCGTGCGTGCGCCGCACGCCGTTGGAAAACTCGAGGTCAACCTGCTCGGCACGCAGGAAACGGCTGTTCTCGACCTGGCGCGTGGCCAGCACATTCGGGAGTTTTCGCATGGCTCGATTGTACCCGCATGCGCGCGACCTTCGTCAGGGCGCCAATCGACGCGCCGCACGACTGCCGTCGCCGTTGCCGTTGCCGCTATCGCTCGAACAACCGCAACGCCTGCGCGTGCAACGCTGCATTGCCGGCCAGCGCATCGCGTGCATCGAGACCGATCGGCCCGCCATCGAGTGTGGTGAATACGCCGCCAGCTTCGCGCACGATGACGACCAGCGCGGCGATGTCGAGGATGTTGAGGTCGGACTCGACGACCAGATCGATCGCGCCGCGCGCGAGCAGGTGGTAGTGCAGGAAATCACCGTAGCCACGGATGCGTCCGGCCTGCGCGACCAGTCCGGCCAGCGCGCTCCAGCGGACCGCGTCGTTTGCCATCGACTTCAGGTTGCCGGTGGATACCGCCGACATCGGACCGAAGGCGTCGGCGTCGGACACGCGGATCGCACGTCCATCACGTGCGCTGGTGCCGAGAAACGCACCACCGCCACGAGTCGCCCAGGCTCGCTCGCCGAATTCACCCGCGGCCGACACGCCGAGCACGAGTTCGCCGGCATGCATCAAGGCGATCTGGGTCGAAAAAAACGCATAGCCGCGAACGAACGCCTTGGTGCCATCGATCGGATCGATCAGCCACAGAAACTCGCCGTCACCTTCGCGTCCTTCCTCTTCGCCAAGAAAGGCGTGGTCCGGAAAGTGCTCACGCAGCACGCGCTTGATCGTTACCTCGGCTTCGCGATCGGCCTCGGTGACCGGGGTCGCATCGGCCTTCGCCTCGACCGAGAAATCGCGTTCGCGAAAACGCGCGCGGATGGCCGGCTCGGCGGCGTCGGCGGCTGCGTGCGCCGCAGCCAGCGCGCGTTGCAGGAACGCGTGATCGGCGCCCATCACTCAGAACAACTTGAACAGTTCGCCGCGGATGACGAGGTGCGAGGACCCGTCGGCCTGCGGCTGACCGACGTATTGCAGCACCTCGCGCACGCGCGCATCGTCGTTGCGCGCACTGAGGAACGCCTCGGCGGTGTAGCCGGTCGGCGCCACCGTGAACTGGCCGTTGACCTCCATGTTGCCACGCCCGTCGTCGGCCACGGTGCCGCTGATACGACCATCGGCCTGCGAGGTGAACTCGGCGAGGATGTCGGAGAAGCGCGCCTCGGCCTGCCCGGTGACACCCGCCTCGGTCCAGCGCGCGTTGCCACTGGCATCGGTCAGCAGACCGTTGGCAAGCGTGCCGCGCTCGAGCGTGCCGGTCACCGAACCGACCAGGGCGAGGTTCGGTATGTCGAGCGCCGGGCCAAGCAGCGCGGCCGGAAAGCGGAAGCGCACATCGCGCGCGCCGATGCGCCCATCGCTGGCACGCTCGATGTGACCGGTGGTGTCGATGTCGGCGCCGCGAATGCGTACTTCGGCGCTGACCAGGCCGCTCAGCAATGGCGTTTTCGCCAGTCGCCAGTCGATCGCACCGAGGTCGCGCCCGAACACGCTGATGCCGTCGGCGCGACCGTCCCAGACCGAGCCGCGAACGCCGACCAGGCTGACGGGTCCGAACTTCGGCGCGACATACCGCCAGGCCACGTCGGCCGGCATCGTCCATGCCACCACGCCGGCCACGACGAGCGCGAGCAGCACGAGTACAAACAACCATTTGATCAGTTTCATGTGCGCATCTTGTCAACGAATGGAGGCATCGGTGCACCGATGCGGAAGTCGGCCACGCACGTCGGTGGCGGCGCCCGCGAAATCGAACGCGGTGTTCACGGTACGTCCTCGAGCGTTACGCGCACGTTGACGAGCCCGGCCGCGTCGACGCGATCGGCCGAGAAGTCAGTGACCTGGATGCCGTACTCGCCGCTCAGGGACTCAAGCCAGCCGATCACCGAGTCGAAGGCAGCGAACTCGAAACTTGCACGGACACTGCGCGGCCCCACCGGCTCGATGCGCTTGAGGACGCCCTCAAGTCCGCTGCTGCGCGCACTCGCATCGGCCAGTGCAAGCAGCGAGCGGCCCTGGCGATCGGCCGGCGTGCGCGAGCCGACGCTGCGCAGGCGCTCGATCTCCGCTTCGTTCACGCGCATCAGCGCGAGATCGCGACGTGCGCCGTCGAGCTGCTGATCGAGGTCACCGCGCCGTTGTGCCAGCGGATCCCACACCAGTGCCCACAGCACGACAATGGCGAGAACGATCGCTCCGATCAGCAGAATGCGCTGGTCGCGCGCCGATTGCGCTCGCCACCACGTGTTGATCATGGCGACTCGCCCTGGATGCGGATGCGGCCGTCCGTGCCGTTGTCGACCGGATTGGTCGCAGTCAATTCGGCGCCGAGTCCCGGCGTCGCTCCGATGCGTTCGCGCATGCTGTCGAGGGTCTGCACGTCCGCCGCACGCAGGCTGATCTCGAGCGTCTCGTTGCGATACTCGAGCCCGCGCAGTTGCGAACGTGTGGTCGTGCCGAGAATCGGCGCGATCTGTCCGAGCATGCGCAGGAAGCCGGTCGTCTCGCTGCCACCGCGCAGACGTTCGAGGCGCGCCTGCATGACGCTGGCCGGATCGCGCGCGCGCTCGGCGGCACCGAGATCGGTGAAGGTGCGCTGCAGGCTGTCGGCCATCGATGCCTCGAATGCGGACAGCGCGCGCGACGATTGCACGACATCGAAGCCGCGATGCACGACCGCGAGCACGATCGCCGCGGCGGCCAGCGCAGCAGCGCGACGCCACCAGCGCGTGCCACGTGCCTGGCGATGTGCCGGAGCAAATTCGCCACTCAGCAGGTTGACGGCAGGGTTCCCCAGGTGGCTGGCATACCAGGCCAGCGCAGGCGTGCCGCCGGCCACCGATTGCACGTGCACGTTGTCAAGTTCCGCCCAGGCGCCGACGCGATCGAGGTCGAACAGGTCGACGCGGCGCTGATCGCCGGCCAGCCTGGCCTGTGCGAGCCACGCAGGAAAATCCTCGCGCGCGCAGGCAAACGCCGACCAGGCCGAAAACCGCGTCAGCACACGCCCGCGCTCGACCAGTGCGGTGATTGCCTCGTCTGCGCAAGGAAGCGCCAGCGATTCCGGCACGAGCACGTCGGCGCGGATGGCCGCCTCGGCGAGACGGTCCAGCCATGCGCGCATGCGCGATCGGGCGACAGCAGCGAGGCCGAGCGTCGCCCCGGCACCGTCGGCTACCGCGAAATGCATGTCTTCGACGGCGCCGAGCAGCTGCTCTTCGACCGCGAACGGCACCGCCTGCAGCAGCTGCGCGCGATTGCGCGTGGTCAGCTGCGTTTGCGTCAGCAGCACATCTTCGCCAGCAACGAGCACGACGACTTCGCCTGCGGCAGCGAGAACCGCGGCCGAAGGCGCACCGTCCTGCACGACTCCGGAACCTCGCCCATCGGCCGGCAGCCGCAGCCAGCTGAGTTGGCCATCGTCGGTCAGTCGTACAAGCAATCGGTCAGGCATGCGTCGCGTCCGGGCAATCTGCTCGATTGTACGAGATGCGCCGGGCATGCGCAGACGCCGGCATGTTCAGCCAGCGGCGGCCGCACCGTCCCCGCGGGACGGTGCGGCCGTGGCAACGAAGAAGGAGTCGGCCGGTAAGCCGGGTTCTGTCGTGGACAGCCATTCCTCTAGGCCCAGCCTCGCGACTGGGCTCGAGCAACCAACCCGGGAGCGACGCGGGCAACGTCATAGCTCCCCTATTTAGTCTTGCTCCAGGTGGGGTTTGCCGTGCCATGCGGCGTTGGCCCCGCACGCGGTGCGCTCTTACCGCACCGTTTCACCCTTGCCACGCATGTCTTTCGACACCGTTCGGCGGTCTGTTCTCTGTTGCACTTTCCGTCGGCTCGCGCCGCCCAGGCGTTACCTGGCACCTTGCCCTATGGAGCCCGGACTTTCCTCGGCACGCAATGCGTGACGCGGCTGTCTGGCCGACTCCAGCGCGCAGTGTAGCGCGAGGCGCGCGAAAACCGTGCCGCGCGAGGTCGCCCTCGAAAGGCACCGTGCCTGGCGGCGCTCCCCACGAAGCGTGGCACGTTCCAGCATTGCGATCGTCTCCTGGGAAGTGGCGCCAGCCACGATGCTGTTCGGCCGAATGCCGCATGAAGCCGGGTCTCGACAAAAGCATTGCGCCTGCGGCGCTTCCGACGAAAGCAAACGTCGATCGGGCGCCTCCCGCAGCGCCGGATCAATTGAGCCGCATCGCGTGCATCGGCTATGCTGCCGTGCTGTATTCGCCGCCCGATCAGGCCAGTCCGCACCGTTGAGCAGAATGACCCCCGACAGCGTGCAGAAATCGTTCTGGCGCGCGTGCCTGCTGGCCTTGACCGTCGCTGCGATGAACTTCGGGCTGTGGGCGTTCCTCAATCGGCCGGTGGCGATCGCCGACTGGGACGGACGCGTCGAAGGCTTCGCGTTCAGTGCATTCCAGCGCTACCAGGACCCGACCAAAGGCCTGTTTCCGAGCGAGTCCGAACTCGCCGCCGACATCCGCCTGATGTCGCGCCACGCCAAGCGCCTGCGCACGTACTCGTCGATCGAGAGTCCGCAGATCCCGCGCATTGCCGACTTCTACGGCATGGAAGTGATGATGGGCGCATGGCTGGACCGGCGCCTGCAGAAGAATGAGGAAGAAGTCGAAGGCCTCATTGCGCTATCGCGCAAGCATGCCAACGTAACCCGCGCGATGGTCGGCAACGAGTCGATCCTGCGTGGCGACCTTACCGTCGACCAGCTGATCGGCTACCTCGACCGTGCGCGTGCGCAACTGCGCATCCCGGTGTCGACAGCGGAACCGTTCTTCGTCTGGGAGCGCAATCCGAAGCTCGTGCGCCACGTCGATTTCATCAGCGTGCACCTGCTGCCGTACTGGGAACACATTCCGCGCAAGGACGCGATCAATTTCACGCTCGGCCAGTTCAACCGGCTCAAGGAACTGTACCCGGACAAGCCCGTGATCATCGGCGAGATCGGCTGGCCATCGAACGGCGACCGCAAGACCTATGCGCAGCCCTCCATTGCCAACGAGGCGCAGTTCCTGCGCGAATGGTTCGAGGTTGCCGAACGCGAACGCATCGACTACTACATCATGGAAGCGATCGACCAGCCGTGGAAAGAGGCGATGGGCGGTCGTGCCGAAGCGTACTGGGGCGTGTTCAACGCCGCCCGCGAGCCGAAGTTCGCGTTCACCGGCAAGGTCGTTGAAGATCCAACCTGGTGGATCAAGGCGCTGGCCGCCTCGCTGCTCGCGCTGCTGCCCATGTACTGGTTCGCGCGCCACTTCATCCGCTTCTACGTGCGCGGGATCCTGTTCTTCCTCGGCCTGCTGCAGCTGTCGGCGTCGGTCGTCGTGTGGTCGATCAGCGTGCCGATCGCGTTCTACCTCAGCGCGTTCGACTGGGCCATGCTGCTGCTGCTGTTCCCGGCGCAGATTGCGATCATCCTGGTGCTGCTGATCAACGGCTTCGAATTCACCGAAGTGCTGTGGCGACCGCGATGGATGCGTCACTTCGCGCTGCTCGAACCGAAAAACGATGCCGCGCAGCCGTTCGTGTCGATCCATCTCGCCTGCGCCAACGAGCCACCCGAGATGGTCATCATCACGCTCGATTCGCTGGCCGCACTCGACTACGAGAACTTCGAAGTGCTGGTCATCGACAACAACACCAAGCGCGAGGAAGTCTGGCGACCGGTCGAGGAATACTGCGCAAAGCTCGGTCCGCGCTTTCGCTTCTTCCATCTCGATCCGTGGCCCGGCTTCAAGGCCGGCGCACTCAACTTCGGCCTCGAGCAGACCGATGAACGCGCCGAGGTGGTCGCCGTCGTCGACGCCGACTACGTCGTTCGCGAGGACTGGCTGAGCACGCTGACCGGCTACTTCGCCGACCCCGATGTTGCGGTCGTGCAGTGTCCGCAGGCACACCGCGAGTTCGAGGAAAACGCATTCCGGCGCATGACCGCGTGGGAATACGACGGCTTCTTCCGCATCGGCATGCACCATCGCAACGAGCGCAATGCGATCATCCAGCACGGCACCATGACGATGGTGCGCAAGCACATGCTGGTCGATACCGGCTGCTGGTCGGAGTGGACGATCTGCGAGGACGCCGAACTCGGCCTGCGCCTCATGCACCGCGGCTACAAGCTCGTCTACGTCGATGAACTGATGGGCAAGGGTCTGACCCCGGCCGACTTCACCGCGTACAAGTCGCAGCGCTACCGCTGGGCCTTCGGCGCGATGCAGATCATGAAGGCGCGCTTCGGCTGGATGGTGCGCAAGGACAGCCCGCTCAGCCGCGGCCAGAAGTTCCACTTCCTGACCGGCTGGTTCTCGTGGTTCGCCGATGCGCTGCATCTCGTGTTCACGATGATGGCGATCGTCTGGACCATCGGCATGGTTGGCTGGCCGCAGTTGTTCACGTTGCCGATGCAGTTGTTCCTGTTCCCGATCATCGGTTTCTTCATCAGCAAGGCGGTGTTCGGCATCGTGCTTTATCGCAAGCGCGTGCCGTGCTCGTGGTACGACACGATCATGGCGTCGATCGCCAGCATGGGCCTCAGCCACGCGATCGCGCGCGGCATCTTCCTCGGCCTGTGGAAGAAGAAAGGCGAGTTCGTGCGCACCGCAAAAAGCCGCCGACTCAGTGCAAAGCCGAGCGCGTTCTCTTCGGTGCGCGAAGAACTGCTGATGGCGATCGCGTTGGTCGGCTGCATCATCGGCATGTTGCAGTCGACCGGCATCAACTACACCGAAGGTCGTCTGTGGATCGGGATCCTCGCCGCGCAGGCAATTCCCTACGTATCGGCGCTGATCGGCGCCTGGGTCGCGCACCGTGCAGGCGACGCCGGTGGCTGAACGGGCTGTGTCCCGACGAGCGTGAGCGCGCGCTGACTTGAGGGTTCGTGGCTAACCCCGTTTTGACTTTCGTGCTGATATAACGGGGATCGAACTTTTGCTGCAGTGCCCATGACATTTCACCGTGCTCCGCCCCTGTGCCACCTGTTGCTGATCGTGATCGTGCTCGCGCTGCCGATTTCGGCGCAGGCCGCGCGCGTCACCGTGCAGCTGCAGGGCATTGACGGCGACTTGCGCGCGGCCGCTTTGTCCGCGCTTGAACTTCAGCAATACGCGGATCGCGACGTCACGCCGGCGCAGGCCCGGCGCCTGTTCCGCCGTGCGGAAGGCCAGGTCCAGGCGGCGCTTGAGCCTTACGGCTACTTCAATGCCACTCTGGTCGGCGAACTGCGCGAGGACGGCGCCGACTTCATCGCCGATCTGGCGCTCACCCTCGGGCCGGTGATCAAGGTCACCGCCGTCGACATCCGCTTCGATGGCGACGTCGCCGGCATCCGCTCGATCGACATGGCGCGCGCGGCGTTCTCGCCGCGGATCAACCAGGGCCTCGACCAGGCGGCGTACGAACGCAGCAAGGCGGCGATCCACGCGGCACTGTTCAGCGTCGGCTACCTCGATGCCGAACTGGTAACCCACCGCATCGACGTGACGCGCGCGGCCAACACGGCCGCGATCCATCTCGAATGGAAGACCGGCGAGCGTTACCGCTTCGGCGATGCGGTGTTCGAGGGCGGTCAGTTCGAAGACGGTTTCATGCAGCGCTACATCCCGTGGGACGCCTCGGACTATTACTCGCAGCAGCGCCTGCTCGAACTGCAGCAGCGGCTCGTCGATGCCAATTACTTCTCGATTGCGCAGGTTCAGCCTGATACCGAGAAAGCAGTCGGTGGCGTCGTGCCGATTGCCGTGATGCTCGCGCCAGCCAAGCGCACGGTCTACACCGGCGGCGTGTTTGTCGGCACCGACACCGGCCCGGGCATTCGCGGCGGCATCGAACGACGCTGGATCAATACGCGCGGACACAAACTCAAGTTCGAGACGATCCTCGCACAGCGCCTGAAGACCCTGTCGACGCTGTATCAGATCCCGTTGCCCGGACCGGACAACCACAGCCTCAATTTCGGTATCGCCTATCGCGACGAGAACACCGATACCAGCCAGTCGAAAACGCTGCGGCTCGCAGCAACCGATTCGCGCGTCTGGCGCGGCTGGATCCGCACGATCGGCCTGCAGTTCCTCACCGGCGATTTCGAGGTGGCCGAGGAAAAAGGCACGACCACCCTGCTCTACCCCGAAATCTCCTTCACGAAGAAGCGTGCCGACGATCCGAATTTCCCGCGACGTGGCTGGTCATTGACGGTCAGCGGTCGCGCCGGCCAGAAGGGTCTGCTGTCGGACACGAGCTTCGCCCAGATCGTCGCTGACGCGAAATGGATTCGCGGCATCGGCGACAACAGCCGCTTCATTGCGCGCGGATCGCTCGGCTACACCCAGGTCAACGACTTCGAGAAACTGCCGCCGGAGCTGCGCTTCTTCGCGGGTGGCGACCGCTCGATCCGCGGCTATTCGTTCCAGACCGTTGGCCCGCGCCGCGCGGTACCGGACTTCGACACGCCGCAGGTGATCGGCGGCGAGCAGATCGCCGTGCTGAGCGCAGAGTACGAGTACTACTTCAGCGAGAAGTGGGGTGCGGCGGCGTTCGTCGATACCGGCGACGCGTTTACCGGCGGCAATTTCGACCTCAAGATCGGCGCCGGCTTCGGCGCTCGCTGGCGCTCGCCGGTCGGCCTCGTTCGCGTCGATCTCGGCACGCCAGTCGGCGACGAGTTCGCCAGCGGCGTCGAACTGCACGTCATCATCGGACCCGACCTGTGAAGCGCTGGATGAAGTTCACCGCCATCACCGCGCTCGCGCTGGGCGTGCTGGTCGGCCTCGGTACGGTCTGGCTGCTCAACAGCGAGGGCGGCGCGCGCTTCGTGTTGGCGCGCGCGCAGGGCGCGCTGGACGGCAAGCTCACGATCGCGCGCAGTTCGGGGCCGCTGTCCGGCCCGCTCATTCTCGAAGGTGTGCGCTGGCGCGACGATGCAGCCGGCATCGATGCAACGATCGAGCGCGTGGCGGTCGACCTCACGCTCGCTGCGCTGCTCGGCCAGCGGGTGCAGATCGAGCAAGCCGACATCGACGGCGTCGCGGTCGCACTGACCACGCTGCCGGAGAATCCTGACGAACCCGAGAGTGCGTTCTCGCTCACTGCGCCGATCGACATCGCGATCGGCAAACTGATCGTGCAGCGCGCCAGCATCACGCAGGATGGCAATGCGCTGTTTGCCGCCGACCGCCTCGACCTCATCGGCGCCTGGACCGGCAGCGGCATCGTCATCGAGCAACTGGACCTGCAGGCGCCGGACGGACGCGTAGACCTGGTCGGCACGCTGGCTACCGCGCAAGGATATTCGGGCAATGGCGAGACGACCTTCCGCTGGCGCGTCGGCGAAGTCGACTATGCCGGAACGTTGCGCAGTCGCAGCGATGGCCGTGAAGCCGTGCTCGACGTCGCGCTTGCCGAACCGGTCATCGCCACCGTGAATGCAACGATCGGCCAGAGCGAAACGATGCCCTGGACCTTGCGTCTTGACGCGCCGAGCTTCGCGGTGGAGCGCATTGCACCCGACACCGGCATCGAAACGCTCGCGCTGTCACTGCAGGGCGGCGGCGAACGCGTGCGAGGCGCATTCACCGGTGAGGTCAGCATCGATGGAATGCGTGTGGTGATCGACCCGGCGCGCTACGCGCTCGTCGATGAGGTGCTCACGATCGAGGCACTTTCGTTGAAGTCGCCGGACTTCGCCGGTGTACTCAATGCGGTCGGCGCGGTGCGCTACGCGGAGACGCCGCCAAGCGCGAACCTGACGATCGACTGGGACGGCGTCGAACTGCCGGCCGAGCGCGTCGGCCAGGTGCTCGCCACGCACGGCACGCTCGATGTCGGCGGCAGCGCCGAGGCCTACAGCGCCAACGGCACACTGTCGATCGGACCGCCAGGACAGCTGTCGGACCTGCGCATTGCGCTGACCGGCACGCCCGAACAGATCGCGCTCGAGACGCTCGCACTGGTGCAGGCGAATGGCGGGCTCGATGCCAGTGGCACGATCACACTGCAGCCGACGATCGGATGGCAACTCGACGCCACCGCCAGGGCGCTCGACCCCGGCGCGTTCGCCGCCGGCTGGAACGGCGCGCTCGATTTCGCCCTGGTCACGCGCGGCACGATGACCGACGACGGGCCCGACGCGACGATCACGCTCGATCGCCTTGCCGGAACCTTGCGCGAGCGCACGCTCAGCGGAAAGGCCGATCTCGCGCTCAAGCCGGGCTACATCGTCGACGGTACACTCGACCTCGCATCGGGTGGCAGCACGATCTCCGTGGTCGGTCGCGGCGGCAACCAGACCGATCTGCGTGCGCGTTTCGACCTCACCTCGCTGGCCGACTGGCTGCCCGATGCCGCTGGCAGCGCCGACGGCACGCTGCGCGTCTTCGGCAAGTGGCCGGCGCTCGATGTCGAGGCCAACGCAAGCGCGAAGAATCTCGCTGTCGCCGGCACGCGCGCAACATCGCTCGAACTGGTCGCCAGTGCCCGCAACATCCAGAAGCCGGCGGGCGCGTTGACCCTCAGCGCGATCGGCGTCAGCAGCGGCGAGGCCAGTTTCGAGACGCTGTCGCTCGAGGCCAGCGGCAACGAAGGCGCGCATCAACTCACGCTCGACGCGAAAGGATCGCCGGCGTCGATTGCACTGGCCCTTTCCGGCAGCGCGAAGGATGGAAAGTGGCAAGGCACGTTGAAGACGCTCGGCATTGATCCGACCGCGCGAACCTTGCAGAACTTCGATCTCGCCTCACCCGCGCAGCTCGGCTGGGACGGTCAACGCTTCACGCTGTCGGAGAGTTGCCTGGTCGGGCGCGCTGCGCAACGCAGCGCGAGCAGCGACGGTGAAGTGGCCGACCCGGCCGTGGCCGCTGCCGAGGCCACGCAGGTCGCGACCGAAATCCGCAACCCTGCGCGTCTGTGCGTCGGCGGCGAGGGCGATGCGGATGGCAGCCTGTCCGCACGCTATTCGCTGGAGCATTTGCCACTGCGTCTGGTCATGCGCCTGGCCGCGCCGGAATCGCCGGTCCGCCTGCGTGGCGAGATCAACGGCCAGGGCGCCATCGAACGGACGGCGGCCGGCGCGCTCACCGGCAGTGCCGCATTGACCTCGAGCGAAGGCAGCGCGCTCTACACCGGTAGCGGCGGCCAGCCGGTGCTGAGCTACCGTGATTTCGTTGTCGACGCGCGCTTCGCGCCGCAGTCGAGCACGGCCGACGTGCGCGCCGCGCTCGACAATGACGGCCGACTCGAAGGCCGGGTGACGATGACGAAGGCAGCGGATGGCACGCAAGGTCTGGACGGCACCATCAATCTGGCCATCAACAGTCTCGCCTTCCTCGAACTGATCACGTCCGAAGTTGCCAACACCAGGGGGCGACTCGCCGCCAACTACACGATCGGCGGCACGCTCGCCGCACCGCAGTTGAACGGCGCCCTGACACTGAGCGATTTCGCCACCGAGATTCCGGCTGCCGGACTCAAGCTGCGCGACGGTGCGATGACGCTGCGCGCGGCCGATGCGCAACGCTTCGTGCTTGAGGGCAGCATCGCATCGGGATCCGGCACGCTCGCCATCAACGGCGAGGGCGGGCTCGGCGAAGCCGATCCGCTCGAGGTCACGCTCAAGGGTGAAGCGTTCACCGCCTCTGACATTCCGGCTGCGCGCGTGGTGATATCGCCTGACCTCGTGATCGCTCGCGGCGAGAGCGGCTTCGTCGTCACCGGCAAGGTCGTGGTGCCTTCGGCCAATGTGGATTTCTCCAGACTTCCCGGCGGCGGCGTGGCGCGCACGTCACCCGATGTCGTCATCGTCGATGCAAAGCGCGACGAAGCCGGTGAGTCGGCACCAATCACGGCAACCATCAACATCGAGCTCGAAGACCAGGTCAAGCTCGCCGGGTTCGGCTTTGATGGCAACGTCGCTGGAAATCTGGTCGTCTACGAGCGCCCAGGTCGCGCCACCACCGGTACCGGCACGCTCAATGTCGGCGGCACCTACAAGGCCTACGGTCAGGACCTCAAGATCGAGACCGGTCGCGTGCTGTTTGCCGGCACCGCGATCGACAACCCCGGCCTCGACATCCGCGCCGTGCGCAAGATCGAGACCGATGACGTCACCGCCGGCCTGCTCGTGCGCGGTACCGCGCAGGTGCCGGTGCTGACGGTCTTCGGCGAGCCGACAATGGAGCAGTCCAATGCGTTGTCGTACCTGATTACCGGCAAGCCGCTGTCGTCGCTGAAAAGTGGAGAAGGCGACATGCTCGGCACCGCCGCGCGCGCGCTGGGCACGGCCGGTGGCGACCTGCTCGCCAAAAGCATCGGCGGCCGCCTCGGTGTCGATGACATCGGCGTCGCCGACAACGCCACGCTCGGCGGTGCGGCGTTCACCGTCGGCAAGTTCCTGTCGCCCAAGCTTTACCTGAGTTACGGCGTCGGCATCTTCGAACCGGGTGAGGTCGTGACGCTGCGCTACCTGTTCCACCGTCGCTGGAACTTCGAAGCACAGAACGCGACCACTGGCAGCCGCGCAGGCGTCAATTATCGTTACGAGCGTTGATGGCGATTGCAGGTCGCATCGGTGAACCTGTGGTATCGATGCGGGGCTCTCGTGGCAAGCGGCGCAGCCGCGATGCGCCAGCCGAGTCGAGTCGTGTCGAAACGCATCATGGCTGGGGCCATTTCCCCCATGCAGAGGCCAAGTGTCGCAACTGGCGCGCGAACGATGCCATCACGCCGCGATGCACTATCATGTCGCGATGCACCCACGCGCTGAAGAACTTGTGCGCCAGCTCGAACTCGAGCCGCACGTCGAAGGTGGTCACTACCGCCGCATCTACGAATCCTCGATGCAGTGCGCGTTCGGCGAACAGGGCCGAAAGCGTGCGGTGGCGACGTCGATCTACTATCTGTTGAACGCGGGCGAGACGAGCCGCTGGCATCGTGTCGACGCCGACGAACTGTGGCACTGGTACGAGGGTGATGCGATCGAACTGCTGCGCTTCGATCCGCGTGACCGCCAGCTCACCCGGCATGTGCTCGGACCGGTCGCACATGGTCGCGCACCGGTATTCGTCGTTCCGGCCGGCTGCTGGCAGGCCGGACGACCGCTCGGCGCGTATGCGCTGGTTGGTTGCACAGTGGCGCCCGGCTACGAGTGGCGCGGTTTCAGCACGCTCGAGAGCGCGCCGGAGATTGTCGAGCAACTGCGCAGCATCGACGCCGGCCTGCTCGATACGCCATGAGCCGCTCGGATTGCGGCGCGCGCCACAGCGGTCAGAGCCGCCCGGCGGCGCCGGCTGACAGCAGATGCTTGAGCGGCGCAACACGATCGGCGAGGCCGAGGGCGAGGCCGCGCGCTGCAGCCACCGCCATGCGATCACTGCCGTAGATGCGTTCGATCAGATCGAGTGCGCGTGCCGCCATCGTGTTCTCGCTGCGACGCTCGCGCTCGTAGCGACGCAGCAGGTGCGCGGCACCGATATCGCCTGCGCGTGAGCGTGCGGCACTGCACTGCTCGCGCAGATTGGCAACGTCGCGCAAACCGAGGTTGAGGCCCTGGCCAGCCAGCGGATGCACGCTGTGCGCAGCATCGCCGAGCAGAACGCAACGGCCCTCGACGTAGCGTTCGGCCAGCCGAAGCTGCAGCGGTATGGCGCGGCGCGGCGTGCTCGCAATGATCGCGCCGAGACGGAAATCCGTGGCGCAACCGAGCTCGGCGAGAAACTCGGCATCGTCGAGCGCCAGCAGTCGCTCGGCATCCGCGCTCGGTCGCGACCAGACGATCGAGCTGCGTCCATCGCTGAGCGGCAACAACGCCAGCGGACCGCCCGGCTGGAAACGCTGCCACGCCGTATGCTCGTGCGCGCGCTCGGTGGTGACATGGGCGACGATCGCGCGCTGGTCGTAGTCGTGATGGAGCGTGGCGATGCCGAGGCGCACGCGCAAAGCAGACTGCGCACCATCGGCGGCCACGAGCAGGCGCGCGCGCAGACGCGTACCGTCATCCAGCGCCACAGAGACGCCTTGTGCATCCTGATCGAGCGACTCGATCGCCGCCTGCGCGAAAACGCGCGGAGCGGACACGTCGGCATTCGCCGATGCGAGCGCCTGCCACAACACATGCTGCAGCAGCCGGTTCTCGACAATCCAGCCGAGATCGGCCTTGCCGTCGTCGGCGGCGTCGAAGATCAACTGGCCAGGCGCGAGCGCATCCCACACGCACATGCGCCGGTAGCCGCTCGCACGCGCACCGAGGATATCCGACCACACACCGAGGTCATCGAACAGCGCCATCGCATCGGCAGCCAGCGCGACCACGCGCGCGTCGACCTCATCCGTCGACTGCCACGCTTTCGGCACATGCGACTCGACGACGGCGACCTCGAAGCCATCGCGTGCGAGCGCAAGTGCAAGCGACGCGCCGGCGACTCCGGCACCGACCACGATCGCATCGATTTCCCCACGACGGCTCACCGGCTCAGCGCCCGACGCGTGACGTCGCCGCGAAAACCCATGCCGCGCAGCGCCATGCGCCGCTTCAACGGCGACAGCCGGTCGAGCGCGGCGAATCCGAATGCGCGCAGCAGTGCGAGTGGCTCGAAGTCATTGCCCATCAGGCGCACGAGGTCGTCGCTGAATGCGGTAGTCGCCGCGCGATCGGGATGCCTGCGGCGCACATGCTCGGCGAGCAGATCGGCGGCACCGGGGTCGCCCTCGGCACGCGCTGCCGTTTCGATCAGTTCAGCCAGTGTCAGCGCATCGCGCAGGCCGAGATTGAAGCCTTGTGCGCCGAGCGGATGCACGGTCTGCGCCGCATTGCCGACCAGCACCATGCGCGGTGCAGTCAAGGCATCGGCGAGCGTGCGCTTGAGTGGGTACGGCGTACGCGCGCCGGGACGACTCAGGCGACCGGCACGGTAACCGAAGCGGTCGTGCACGACGGCGAGGAACGCCTCGTCGTCGAGTGCGGCGATGCGCGACGTATCGGCGCTCGGTACCGACACGATGAGACCGGCCCGATTGCGCGGCAGCGGCAGCAATGCGATCGGCCCCGAATCGGTGAAGCGTTCATAGGCCAGCCCGTCAAGCGGCTTGGAGGTTGCCACGGTCGTCACGAACGCGCTCTGCGCATAGTCGGTGACCTGCGTGCCGATGCGGAAGTGTTCGCGCACGAACGATGCGGTGCCGTCGGCCCCGACCAGCAAACGAGTCGAGATCATCCGCTGCCTGTCGACTTCGCGCAGCGTCGCCTCGATCGATGAATCCGTGCCATTCAATGCAACGAGCTGTGCCGGCGCGATACGCACGAGATCGCGGCATGCATCGAGTCGCCGGTGCAATGCGGCGCCAAGCTCGCGTGCCGGCAGCACTGCACCGAAACCGGGCAGGCCGAGTGCGTCGGCGTCGAAGCGCACGGCGCCGAAATCGCCGCGGCGACTGACATGGATGCGCCGGATCGGCGTCGCCGCACTGGCCGCATGCGCCCAGACCCCGAGCTCGACCAGTGCGTTGATGCTGGCGCGTGCCAGCGCGAGGTTGCGCTCATCGAAACTCGGCTGTGCGTCGAGGCGCGCGAGGGCGGCCTCGACCAGCGCGACGCGATAGCCGCAGCCATCGAGCGCGATCGCCAGGCTTGAGCCGACCAGCCCGCCGCCGATGATCACGATATCGAATGCCTCTTGCATGCGCCGATGATAGCCGAGCACGGCGAGCGGGTATCGACGGCGGCACACGGCGCGGCGCCGCATGCATTGCGGATGCGGCCTGCAGCGTTGCCTGCCGCCGCCTGCGTCCTTTTGCGCACAGCGCCGACCGGACGGGAAAACCGGTGTGGCGATGCTAACCTTTGCCGATGCTGGCCACCGGCGCGATCGCATCATGCAACTGATCATGGTCCGCCACGGTGCCACCGACGTTGCCCCGGCGCTGTGCATCGGTCGCACCGACCCACCGTTGTCGGTGCGCGGCTTCACCGACGTGCAACGTCTGGCGGCGAGCTGGAGCGGGACATCACCACGCTTCCTGTTCTCCAGCGACCTGCGTCGCGCCCAGCAATCTGCACAGGTGTTCGCGGCACGTTTCGCAATCGAACCGTTGCTCGACGCGCGGCTGCGCGAGGTCGACTTCGGACGCTGGGACGGTCGAGCCTGGAGTGACATCGTCGCCGACGACCTCGAGCGCTACAGGCACTGGCTCGACAACTGGGTCATCCAGGAGGCGCCCGATGGCGAGAGCTTTGCCGACGTGCTGCGTCGCACGGGCGCCTGGCTCGCAGCCTTGCTCGGGGCGACGGACGACGACGATGTCGTGCTCGCGATCGCCCATGCCGGCTCGATCCGGGCGGTGCTCTGTCATGCGCTCGGGCTGCCGCCGAACCGCGCGACCGCGCTCGGCATCGACGAAAGCCGCGCCGTGCGCGTGCATTGCCGTGGCGGACAGTTCGAGGTGCGTTCGATGAACACCGAGCGCTTCGAGGCGATCTGAGCACCGCGGCGGCGGCGCCACCGCGCGATCAGCTAGAATGCGCGCTGGAATCGCCGGAACCTCCGCAATGACCTTGACCACGCCTCAACGCATCGGCCTGTTCGCAGTGCTCGCGCTGATCATGGCCGCAACACGCATCAGCCATTTCGGTGCCGTTCCCGACGCCTCCTGGGCGGTCTTCCTCGCTGCCGGGTTCTACTTGCGCGGCTCGCTGCGCTGGGCATTTCCGATGCTGTTCGCACTCGGGGTATGCATTGATTTTCTCGTCATTTCGGGCCAGGGCCTGAGTTTCTGGAGTCACTACTGCGTGTCGCCGGCGTACTGGTTCCTGATTGCGGCCTATGCCGCGATGACGCTCGCCGGCGTCGCCCTGCGCCAGCGTTACGTCGCGGCAAACGCCGCCGCCGCCGCGTGGCTGTTCGGACTGGCCTTGATCGCGACCAGCGCCTGTTTCGTGATCAGCAACGGCAGCTTCTACTGGTTGTCCGACAGCGTGGCCTCGCCGACCCTGGCCGGATGGGTCAAGAACCTCGGCGACTGGTACCTGCCCTACCTGCGCACCACGGCGATGTATCTCGCGATCGGCGCGTTTGCGCACGTTGTCGGCATGCGTGTCGGGCGCCTCACCGATGCCTCCACGCGCCCATCGACGACGCGTGGGTAATCGCCTCTCGAAAATCTATACGCGCACCGGCGACGATGGCACGACCGGGCTCGGTGACGGCACGCGTGTGGCCAAGGACTCGGCCCGCGTGGCCGCCTATGGCACGGTCGACGAACTCAACAGCGCGCTCGGCATCGTTCTCGCATGCGAAATCCCCCACGATATCCGCGACGTGCTGACGCGCGTCCAGCATGAGCTGTTCAATCTCGGTGGCGAGCTGTGCATTCCCGGCATGGCGCTTGTGCACGCAGAGGAAATCGCGCGGCTCGAGAACGAGCTTGACGGCTTCAACGAAACCCTGCCGGCGCTCAAGGATTTCATCCTGCCAGGTGGTGGCCTCGCGGCCGCGCATTGCCACCTCGCGCGCACGATCTGCCGTCGCGCCGAGCGCGACGTCGTCGCGCTCGCACACGGCGAAGGCGTGCGCGCCGAGGCCACGCAATATCTGAACCGGCTTTCCGACCTGCTGTTCGTGATCGCGCGCGTGCTCGCGCGGGCCTCGAAGCACGGCGAAGTGATTTGGCAGCACGAGCGCGTGCGACGCTGAGCGCCGATTGATGACGGTCGCGCTGTTCACGCATCGGGCCTGCCTCGAACACGATCCCGGCCCGGGCCATCCGGAGTCGCCGGCGCGGCTCGCCGCCGTCCTGCAGGCACTCGACACTGATCATTTCGCCGCGCTCGATCGCATCGAAGCGCCGCGCGCGACGCGCGAGCAGCTGCGCCGGGTGCACGATGCACAACTGCTGTCGAGCGTCCTCGATCACGTCCCGGTCGACGGCGTCGTGCGTCTCGATGCCGACACCGCGATGTCGGCGGGTTCGGCCGAGGCCGCCCTGCGCGCCGCCGGCGCGGTGTGTGCCGCGATCGACCTGGTCATGCGCGGCGTCACGCGCCGCGCATTCTGTGCGGTGCGCCCACCCGGACACCATGCCACCGCGCAGGTGCCGATGGGCTTCTGCCTGTTCAACAGCATCGCCGTCGGCGCTGCGCATGCGCTCGCCGCGCATCCACTCGAGCGCGTCGCCGTGATCGATTTCGACGTCCATCACGGCAACGGCACGCAGGATATCTTCTGGTCCGAGGCACGCGTCATGTATGCCTCCACACATCAGTTTCCGCTGTATCCGGGCACCGGTGCACGCCTCGAATGCGGCGTCGGCAATGTCGTCAACGCGCCGCTGCCGCCCGGCGCCGGATCGGCCGTGTTCCGCGAGGCCTGCGAGACCATCGTGCTGCCGGCGCTGCACGCGTTCGCGCCGCAGCTGGTGCTCGTCTCGGCCGGCTTCGACGCGCACAAGCTCGATCCGCTGGCCAACCTCAATCTCGAAACCGCCGACTTTCGCTGGGTCACCGAACAACTCATCGGCGTCGCCGAGCGGCATGCCGAGGGAAGAATCGTTTCGACTCTGGAAGGCGGCTACAGCCTGACCGCATTGCGCGAGGCCACGGCGACCCACGTCGAAGCCTTGCTGCATGGATAGCCCACCGGCATCTGCGCCACGCGTACCGTTTGCCGACAGGCGAGCGTTTCGGCAAGCTAGCGCGTCCTCGCCCCAGGCCATCATCGCCCACGTGCCCATCTCCAAGCAGTCCCGGCTCCTCAGTCGCTCGATCGGCGCGGCCCTGTTGTTCGGCTTCGGTAGCGCTGCGGCGCAGACGGCCGCGACCGCATGCCCGATCGGCATGCTGATCTGTCCCGCCGCGGCCGTCGACTGGTCGATGTGCCCGAAAAACGATGTGCTCGACTTCTACGTCAGCGGACTGCCCACCACCGGCGACCGCGACGGTGCCGATATCGATGTCAAGGGCAACCAGTCGCGTTCCAGCGACGGCATCACTTACATGCTCGAAGGCGATGCCAGCATCCGCCAGCTCGACCAGCTGATCCGCGCCGATCGCTTTGCCTACACGCAGACGACCACGCAGTGGACCGCCGATGGCAACGTGCGCTACCAGGATCGCGACATCGTCATGTCAGCGAGCTCGGCCAAGGGCAGCAACACGCCGCCGAGCGGAACCTTGAACGACGTGCGCTACCAGCTGTTGTCCGCGCGCGGAAACGGACGCGCCGCCATCGTGGTCATGAAGGATGCCGACAACGCGCAGCTGACGGCGACCACGTTCAGCACCTGTCCGCTCGACTCGCCGGGGTGGGAGTTCCGCGCCGCCGAGATGGAGCTCGACCAGGCCAACGGCGTCGGCGTCGGCCGCAACATGACGCTGCGTGTTGGCGACGTGCCGATCCTCGGGCTGCCGTACGCGACGTTCCCGCTCGATGACCGGCGCAAGTCCGGGTTCCTGTTCCCGGAGATCGGTTTCAACGACCGGCGCGGCTTCGACCTGACCACGCCCTACTACCTCAATCTCGCGCCGAACTACGACGCCACGCTGACGCCGCGCCTGATGACGCAGCGCGGGCTCATGGTCGGCGGCGAGTTCCGCTACCTGTTCGAGCGCAGCCGCGGCGAAGTCGAACTGAACCTTCTGCCCGACGATCGCGAGGAGGGCGGGCGGCGCAGCCTGCTGCATTGGGAGAACCGCACCACGTTCAGTCCGAACTGGGGCGCGGCGATCAACATCAACAGCGTCTCCGACGATCGCTACTTCGAGGATTTCGGCCGCAGCCTCAACATCGCCGCGACCAGCCTGCTGCCATCGAGCGCGTACCTGATCGGCAACGGCACGTGGTGGAACGCCAGCGTCGGCGGCGACGAATACCAGATAACCGATCCATCGCTGCCCGGCCTCGCCGAGCCGTACCGGCGCCTGCCGCGCGCGACCTTCGATGCCGAGCACGCGATCCTCGGCGGACTCGACGCCGGCGTGAGATCCGAATTCGTCGCGTTCGCGAAGGAAGACGCGACCGACGGACAGCGCATCGACCTGTATCCGTATCTGGCCTATCCGATCGAAACCGCCGGGTATTTCATCCGCCCCGAGATCGGCTACCGCTACACCGGTTACCACGTCGACCGCGATGCCGATGACGCGCCTGATCGCGGCGTGCCGATCGCAAGCCTCGATGCCGGAATGCGCTTCGATCGCGCGCTGTCGTTCGGCGGCAGCGACTACACGCAGACACTCGAGCCGCGCGTGTACTACCTGCGCGTGCCGTACCGTGACCAGGACAACCTGCCGGTGTTCGACACGCAGGAGACACCCTTCAGCTTCGGCCAGCTGTTTCGCAGCAACCGCTTCATCGGCGCCGATCGCCAGATGGATGCGAACAACCTGACCGTCGCCCTGACCTCGCGCCTGATCGACGATGCCAGCGGCAACGAGCGGATCTCGGCGAGCCTTGGCCAGATCCGCTACTTCGACGACCAGCGCGTGCAGTTGCCGGGACGACCGGAAACCGACTTCGCAGGCTCGACCTATGTCGCCGAGGTCGATGTCCGCCTGAGCGACCGCTGGCGTGCGACCGTATCGAATCAATGGAACCCGAATACCGACCGCAGCGATCTTTCGGCGTTCGGCATCCAGAGCCGCTTCGGCTCCGCTGGCGTGGCCAATCTCTCCTACCGTTTTCGTCGCGACCTGCTCGAACAGGTCGATGGCTCGGTGCTGGTGCCGTTGAATTCCGCCTGGCGCCTGGTCGCGCGCTGGAACTATTCGCTGCGCGAAGAGCAGACGCTCGAAGCGTTCGCCGGCTTCGAGCACGAGAGCTGCTGCGTGGCCTGGCGTCTGCTCGGGCGACGCTACGTGCGCAATCTCGAGGGCGATGCGACCAATGCGCTGTACGTCGAAGTCGAGTTCAAGGGTATCGGTTCGATCGGGCAGAAAACAGGCAATTTCCTGCGTCGTGCTATCCTCGGATACCAGTAATCACCGCGGGTTGCGGGCATTGTTCTGCCGTTTGAACCCGACCCCGCGCGCGCTGCGGCGATATTTTAACGACCTCGGCGCCGACGCTCCGTAGAATCCGCACATCCCTCGCCTCGCGCGACGTTTCCTGGACCCTGCTGCGCATGAACAAGCTGCTCGCCCTCGTACTCCTGACCTTCACCGTCGGCATCCCGTTTGCGCATGCGCAGCTGATGCCGAGCCAGTCACTCGACGGCATCGTCGCCGTGCTCGACGAGGAGGTGATCCTGCGCAGCGAGCTGGATCGCGCCGTCAACACCGTGACCGCGCAATACGCGCAGAACCCCGCGCAGTTGCCGCCGCGCGGCGAACTCGAGCGCCAGGTGCTTGATCGCCTGATCATGATGAAACTGCAGGTGGCGCGCGCCGACAGCACCGGCGTCAAGCTTTCCGACGCAGAGGTCGACCAGACCGTGGCCCAGATCGCGCAGCAGAACCGCCTTGAGCTCGGCCAGCTGCGCCAGGCTGTGCAGGCGCAAGGCCTGTCTTGGGAGCAGTTCCGCAACAACGTGCGCGAAGAGACGATCGTCCAGCGCATGCGCCAGCGCGTGATCCAGAGTCGCGTGCAGGTCAGCGATACCGAAATCGAACTGATGCTGAAGAACGGCGGCGCCAACCGCGGTGAGCTGCGCCTCGGCCATATCCTCGTGACCTTGCCGGACGGCGCCACGCCGGAACAGATCGACACGGCGCAGGCGAAGGCCGCGGATGTCAGCCGGCAGATCGAAGGCGGACTCGACTTCGCCGCCGCAGCGATCCGTTACTCGGACGCGCAGAACGCGCTCGATGGCGGCGATCTAGGCTGGCGCGGTGCCGACGAGTTGCCGCCGGCGTTCGTCGAGGCCGCCGAATCACTGCAACCGGGCCAGACCGCCGCGCCATTGCGTGGACCGAACGGAATCCATCTGATCAAGCTGATCGAGAAGCGCACCGCGCCGCCACAGCTCGTGACCGAATATCAGGCGCGCCACATCCTCATCAAGACCAACGAAGTGGTCTCTTCCGACCAGGCCCGGGAGCGCATCGACCGCCTGCGCGAACGTGCACTGGCCGGCGAGGACTTCGCCAAGCTGGCGCGCGAGAACTCCGAGGACGGCGCCACCGCCAATATCGGCGGCGACATGGGATGGTTCGCCGTCAACGGTTACGGTACGCGCGTCGCCGAAGCCGTCCAGGCAACCACCGATGGTCAGATCAGCGAGCCGTTCTTCAGCGACGCCGGCTGGCATGTGCTGCAGCGCCTCGGCTCGCGCACGGAAGACCGTACCGCGCAGGCGCAACGCGACAAGGCGCGCCAGGTCCTCGGCTCGCGCAAGGGTGAGGAAGAGTACGAGAGCTTCCTGCGCCAGATCCGCTCGGAAGCCTTCATCGATGTGCGCCTGCCGGCCGTCGGCGGCGCGAGCAGTGCAGGCTGAGCGAGCGCGCAAACGCATCGCGCTGACCGTCGGCGAGCCGGCCGGCGTCGGCCCTGAACTGGTCGCCCAACTCGCTGCGCACAACGATGACGTCGAACGGGTTGTCATCGGCGACCGCCATCTGATCGAACAGCGCGCCGATGCGATCGGCATGCCGATCACATTGCGTCCCTACCTTGCGCATTCGCCGCCGTCATCGCAACTGTCGATCCTGCACGTGCCGCTGCGCGCGCCATCGATCGCCGGCCGACTCGATGTCGCCAATTCGGCGTACGTGATCGAGACGCTCGCGCGTGCTGCCGACGGCGCACTGGGCGGCGAGTTCGATGCGATCGTCACCGCACCGGTGCACAAGGGCATCATCAATGATGCCGGCATCGCATTCACCGGCCATACCGAATTCTTTGCTGATCGCGCGCACTGCGATGTCGTCATGATGCTCGTTGCCGCGCAGTTGCGCGTCGCTCTTGCAACCACTCACCTGGCTCTGGCCGCGGTGCCGGCGGCGATCACGCGGAACGCGCTGCTGACCAGCCTGCGCATCCTGCGTCGCGACCTCATCGCGAGGTTCGCGCTCGCGCAACCGCGCATCGCCGTGCTCGGCCTCAATCCGCATGCGGGCGAAGGCGGACATCTCGGCCGCGAGGAAATCGACACGATCGTACCGGTGATCGAGATCCTGCGTGCCGAAGGCTTCGATCTGACCGACCCGTTGCCGGCAGACACCGCATTCGTGCCGCGGCATCTGCAGCGTGTCGACGCGGTGTTCGCGATGTATCACGACCAGGGCCTGCCGGTACTCAAGCATGCCGGCTTCGGCCACGCCGTCAATGTCACTCTCGGCCTGCCGTACGTGCGCACCTCGGTCGACCACGGCACCGCGCTCGATCTCGCCGGCACCGGAAAGGCGGATGCCGGCAGTCTCATCGCGGCCATCGAACTCGCCATCGAAATGGCCAGCGTGCAGCACTGACGTTCGGCGCTGCGCAGGGGTGAAATGTGCGCGTCACCTTTCGGTCATCTGGCCAAACCAGACTCCCCGCCGACGCGCGTCCTCGATGCGCCGCATCTGCCAGGGGAAATCATGATCCGTCGAATCCGATCGTCACGCGCAGCGCTGTGCGCGTGTGCCTTGCTCGCCGCGCTTCCGGCCGCCGCCGACATGCGCATCACCGAATACATGTACTCCGGCGTCGATGGCGAATTCATCGAGTTCACCAACGTCGGTGCGACGCCGATCGACATGACCGCCTGGAGCTTCGACGACGACAGCGCGATCGCCGGCAGTTTCGATCTCGGCGCATTCGGCACGGTCGCACCAGGCGCATCGGTGGTGCTGACCGAAGCGGCGGAGGCCAACTTTCGCACTGCGTGGAACCTCGACGCCAGCGTGCGCGTGATCGGCGGTCTCACCGTCAACCTCGGCCGCACGGACGCGATCCACCTGTTCGATTCGACGGCAACACTGGTCGATCGCCTCGGCTATGGCGACGAGAATTTCCCTGGCACGATCCGCACGCAGAACATCAGTGGCTGGGTTTCGGCGGCCGGACTCGGTGCCGACAACCCGGCCGAATGGACCTTGTCGGCCGTCGCCGATGGCGAGGGTTCGATCGCATCAACTGGCGCCGACATCGGCAGCCCGGGGCGCAGCACGCGCGCAGTCAGTGCCGGCCAGATCCGCATCACCGAGTGGATGTACGACGGCGCCGGCGGCGAGTTCATCGAACTGACCAATGTTGGCGGCTCGCCGGTCAGCATGCTCGGCTGGCGCTACGACGACGACAGCGCCGATCCGTTGATCGGATTCGATCTCAGTGGTTTCGGCACGGTGCAGCCCGGCGAGTCGGTCGTGCTCAGCGAAGTCGCAGCTGAAGACTTCCGCAACGACTGGAATCTGTGTGGCAGCGTCAGGATCCTCGGCGGCTACACCAACAACCTCGGGCGCGCCGACCAGATCAACGTGTTCGATACGGACGGCGCGCTGGTCGATCGTCTGACCTATGGTGATCTGGTGTTTCCGGGCAGCATCCGCACCACTGGCGCGAGCGGCTGGGTTTCGGCAGCAGGGCTCGGCGAAAACGACGTCTTCGCGTGGACGCTGTCCACGGTCGGTGACGCCGAAGGCAGTGTCGCTTCATCGCTCGGTGCCATTGCCAGCCCTGCACGCAGCACGCGCGCGACCGTCCCCTACGATGGCTGCGGTCTCGGCGGCCAGATGCGCATCACGGAGTACATGTACTCGGGTGAAGATGGCGAGTTCGTCGAGTTCACCAATGTCGGCGATGCGCCGGTCAGTCTGCTCGGCTGGAGTTTCTCCGACAGCGCAGCACAAGCCGGCGCGCAGGATCTGAGCGGCTTCGCCTTCGTGCAGCCGGGCGAATCGGTGATCCTGACCGAGTCGTCGGCGAGTGCCTTTCGTGGCGCGTGGAATCTGTGCAGCGGCGTGCGCATCGTCGGTGGACTGACTCAGAACCTCGGCCGTGTCGACGAGATCAACCTCTACGACAACCGTGGCGATCTCGTCGACCAGTTGACCTACGGAGACGAGACCTTCCCGGGCACGATCCGCACACAGGATTTCAGCGGCTGGGTTTCCGCGCAAGGGCTCGGCGAGAACGACATCGCCGCATGGACACTGTCGACAATCGGCGACGGCGAATCTTCACTTGCATCCGTTGGTGGCGACACCGGCAGTCCCGGCCGCAGCACACGCGCGCTGTTCCCGTATGACGCCTGCGTCGGCGTCGCCGGTGGACCGCGTGTCACCATCGACTTGCCGCTGATCGCGCCGTACCTCGATCTCGACGTCAACGGCGGCGGCTCTCTCAGCGGCGTCATCGCCGATCCGACCGACCCGGCCGCGACGCGCGGCATCACGCTGCGTTTCAGTGACGACGACGGCGCCGTCGACGACCTGCAGATCGAACTGGTCAGCTCCAACCCACAGCTCGTTCCGGCCAGCGCGATGCTGTTGACCGGCAATGGCGACAGTCGTCGTCTGCGCATCTTCCCGCAGGGTGTCGGCTTCGCGACGATTCTCGTTGTCGCCACCGACGTCGACGGCAAGGTCGGCACCTACGTGTTCAACTACGCGGCCTCCGCGCCGTCCGTCAATGCGGCGACGACGCGCTTCCACACCGGAGCCAGCGACGCATCGACGGCGATCGCGGTCGATGCCGAGGCGATGCTCGTCGCCGACGACGAGAACCAGGCCCTGCGTCTTTACGCCCGCGGCAACTCGGGCTTGCCTGCTGCCGTATTCGATTTCACCGACCAGCTCGGCCTCACCGATCTCGACGATGGCTTTCCGCGCGAGGTCGACATCGAAGCCTCGACGCGCATTGGCAACCGCCTGTTCTGGACCGGCTCGCAGGGCAATGCGCGCGGCGGTGAAGCGCGGCCGAACACGCGACGCATCTTCGCCACGGATCTCGATGGCCGAGGCAGCAACGCCAGCCTCGCCTATGCGGGTCGCTACGATCACCTGCGCGATGATCTGCTCGCCTGGGATGCCGGCAACGGCCATGGCTTCGGCGCCGACTACCTCGGCTTCGTCGCCGCTTCGCAGCCTGGCGTGCTGCCGACCACCGCCACCGGATTCAACATCGAAGGTCTCAGCGTCGCGGCAGACGGCAGCAGTGCCTACCTCGCCTTCCGTGCGCCGCTGATGCCGCCGGATGCACGCAATCGCGCGCTCGTGGTGCCGGTGCGCAATCTCGATGCGCTGGTCACCGGCGCCGCGCCGGGATCACTGGCAGCTGGCAGCGCACAGTTCGGCGCGCCAATTTTCCTCGACCTTGGCGGCCGTTCGATCCGCAGCATGGAGCGCAACGCAGCAGGACAGTTCCTCATCGTTGCAGGCCCGGTCGGCGGCGACGCTGGTGCCGCGCCGAACGACTTCCGTCTGTTCCAGTGGAGCGGCGCAGCCGGTCAGCAGCCGCTTGATCTGGGCAGCGAACTCGGCAAGCGGCTGGTCGGCGGCAGTTACGAGGCGATCGTCGAGGTGCCCGAACTCGCCGCCGCGGAGTCCGTGATCGAACTGCTCGTCGACAACGGCGACTTCGCCTTCTACAACGATGGCGTCGCCGCCAAGGACATCGAGGAAAAGCGCTGGACCAAGTTCCGCAGCGAGTTCGTCACGATCGAGGCCGAGCTGCTGTTCGGCGACGGGTTCGACTGAGGCGCTTCGCAGCAGGCTGAAGAATCACCGGTTACCCCTTCCCCTGCGCAGGGGAAGGGAGAGAATTCCGGCGAAACGCTGAAATTGCGAACGACTGCCCTTCGCCTTCCCCTGCACAGCAGGGCAAGCTATGCCTCGCGTTCGGCAACTGAATTCTTCGCAAAGGATTCAACCCACACGCACACGACGCCGCCACGGCACGAGTTCAAGCACCAGCGCGATGGCGACGAGGACCAGGGTGAAACCGATGGCACCGGCGAATGAAAGATGTTCGCCGAGGAAGATCGCACCCCAGAACTGCGCGAACACAGGCACCAGAAAGGTGTTGGTGACGGCCTTCTCGCTGCCGATGTCGCTGAGCAGTCTGAAGTAAAGCGCGTAGGCAAGGCCGGTGCAGACGATGCCGAGCATGGCCAGCGAGAAAACCACCGGCATCGAAGGCAGCGTCGTTGGCAGCCAGGCGAGCCCGATCGGTGCGATCACGATCGCTGCGCCGAGCTGGCTGGCGCCGGCCAGCACGAGTGGATCACTGCCGGCGTGGCGGCGGCGGATGTACAGCGCGCAATAGGCGTACAGCGTTGCCGCCGTGAAGGCGAGCGCGAACGCGCCGATCGTTTCGGGCGTCAATGCAACCACGCCGTAACGCGCGAGCACGCCGACCCCGACCAGTCCGATGACGACACCGAGCAGTTTCGACAATGATGGCCGCGTGTGCTGTGCACTCCACACAAACAACACGGTCAGCAGCGGCACGGTGGCATTGATGACCGCGAGATAGCCGGCCGGCAGATGCCGCGCGGCGAGCGCGAAACACAGGAACGGGATTGCCGAATTGATGGTGCCGAGGATGAGCCAGTCGCGCCACTGCAGGCGCAGGTTCATGGATCGGCGCAAGACACGCAGCAGGATCACCAGCATGGTCGCCGCGAGGGCGAGTCGCATCGCGGCCGTGAACGGTGCACCGACCTCGGGCACGGTGATGCGCTGGAACAGGAACGACGCGCCCCAGATCATGCCGAGCAGGATCAGGCGCGCAAGCGACGCGAACGACATCGGGGGCCAACATGGTCTGGCAAGCGGGTTCACATCTTAGAACTGGATAGTTGCTTGAGGAATCGCTATTTTCTGACCACTCCTGTCAATTGAATTCACCACATGCTTGCTCCGGCCAAGCTACCCCCACTGCGTTCACTGCGCGTCTTCGAGGCGGCCGCGCGCCACCAGAACTACACCCGTGCGGCCGCCGAGCTGAACCTCACGCACGGCGCGGTGAGTCACCAGATTCAGCGGCTGCAGAGCGAGCTTGGCGTGCGGCTGTTCGAACGCACTGGCCGGCAAATGCGCCTCACCGAGAACGGCCGACTGCTGGCAACCGACGTGCGTGGCGCGCTCGATGCGCTGGCGGCGTCGGTGCAGCGCTTGCGCGAGCGTACCGCTCAGGATGCGCTGACGGTGAGCGTGCTGCCGTCGTTCGCCTCGGCCTGGCTGGTCGATCGGCTGGGTGATTTCCTCAGTCGTCATCCGGACATCGAGTTCACGTTGCAGAGCAGCCGCGGCCTCGCTGACTTCACCAATGACGGCGTCGACGTCGCGATTCGTTACGGTGTCGGTCCATGGCCCGGTCTGGTCTGCGAAAAACTCCTCGACGACGATGTGTTCCCCGTATGCAGCCCGGGGTTCCGTGAGGGTCGCTTGCCGCGCACCGTAGCCGAACTTCGCGAGGTGCCCTTGCTGCGACTCAAGAGCCGCGAGTGGGAACACTGGTTCGACAGCCTCGGCATCCATGCGCCGATCCATGGCCCGGTGTTCGACGATACCGAACTGTCGCTGCAGGCCGCCATTCGCGGCCAGGGTGTGGCCCTCGCGCGCGGCTCGCTGGTCGCCGACAAGTTGCGCAGCGGCGCGCTTGTCGAGCCGTTCGTGCAGCGCGTGAAGGCGCGTTCCGCGTACTATCTCGTGCATCCGCAGTCGCCCGCACCGCGCAGCAGCGTGCAGCGCTTCAGGCTCTGGATGATCGAGCAGATCGCGCTTTCCTCCGCCCCGGGTACGCCTTGAAGTGACCAGATTCCACGAGTTCAGCAGCGTCGCGGGCAGTAACGGGCACACGCCGCGCAAGCGCTTCGGCCAGCATTTCCTCAGTGACGCCAACGTCATCGCGAGCATCGTGCGCGCGATTGCGCCGAAGCCGGGACAGCATCTCGTCGAAATCGGTCCCGGCGAAGGCGCGATCACGCTGCCGTTGCTGCGCGAAGCGCAGGCCATGACCGTGATCGAACTCGACCGCGACCTGGTGCCGCGCATCGCCGCAATGACGGCATCGGTCGGTACCGTCGAGATCATCAATGCCGATGTGCTGAAGGTCGACCTCGCTGCGCTGGCCGGCAACCGGCCGCTGCGCGTAGTCGGCAACCTTCCCTACAACATCTCCTCGCCGATCCTGTTCCATTGCATCGACCATCTCGATGCCATCGTGGACATGCACTTCATGCTCCAGCGCGAAGTGGTCGATCGTATGGCCGCTGCCCCCGGCAGCAAGGTCTACGGCCGACTGAGCGTGATGCTGCAACTCGCCTGCACGGTCGAACCGCTGCTGGCCGTGCCGCCGGAAGCGTTCCGGCCGCCGCCCAAGGTCGATTCGGCGGTGGTCCGCCTGACCCCGCGACCGGCTGCCGAGCGGCCTCTCACCGAACAGGCGACCATCGTGCGGCTCGTGCGCGCGGCGTTCGGCCAGCGCCGCAAGACCTTGTCGAATTCGCTCGACGGCGAGGCGACCGTTGCGCAGATGCAGGCGGTCGGTATCGACCCGCGATCACGTGCCGAGCAACTGGCGCCACAGGCTTTCGTCGAACTCGCACGGCGAGTCGATGGCGAGCGCTGAACCGTCGACTGCGCCGACACGTCCACGACACCATCGCTTGCCGCCCGCGTCGCCGTGCCCGAGAATCAGCGCATGACCATCAAGAAATCCCACGACATCGCGGTACACGTGGAAACCGCCTTCCTCGACGACCAGTCGAAGCCGACCGACAACCGCTACGTGTTTTCGTACACGATCACGATCCAGAACCGTGGCACGGTCGCTGCCCGCCTGCTCACGCGTCATTGGGTCATCACCGACGGCAATGGCCAGATTCGCGAGATTCGCGGCGACGGCGTGGTCGGCGAGCAGCCGCTGGTGGCGCCCGGTGAAGGTTACGAGTACACCTCCGGCGCCGTGCTCGAGACGTCGGTCGGCACAATGCAGGGCAGTTACCAGATGCTCGGTGAGGACGGCACGCGTTTCGACGCCGACATTCCCGAGTTCGTGCTGTCGATTCCACGGACGCTGCACTAGTGTCGATGGCGCTCGGATCGATGCTCTCGCGCTGGACGCCGCACTGAGATGGCAACCTGGGCCATCGGCGACATCCAGGGTTGTCACGATGAACTGGCCCGGCTGATCGACAGGATCCAGTTCGATCCTGCACGCGACACGCTGTGGTTTTGCGGCGATCTGGTCAACCGCGGCGGCCAGTCGCTCGAAGTGCTGCGTCTCGTCAAGTCGTTGAACGAACGCACCGTGGTCGTGCTTGGCAACCACGACCTCTCGCTGCTGTCGATTGCCGAGCGCAGCGAACAGGACCAGGCCAAGGTCAACCCCGAGTTGCGCGCCGTGCTGTTTGCTCCCGACCGTATCGAACTGCTCGACTGGCTGCGACGCAGGCCGCTCATGCACACCGATCGCACACTCGGCTACGCGCTGATCCACGCCGGACTCGCGCCGCGCTGGGACATCGCCGAAGCCGAGCGCGTGGCGCGCGAAATCGAGGCCAGGCTGTGCGCCGACGACTACCGTCGGCTGCTCAAGCAGATGTTCGGCAACAAGCCGGATGCGTGGTCACCGAAACTGCGCGGCATCGAGCGCCTGCGTGCCGGCATCAACGTGTTCACGCGCCTGCGCTACTGCGATGTCCGCGGTCGCATCGCCTTCAACGAGAAGGGCATGCCGGGAACCCAGAAGCCGGGGCAGTACCCGTGGTTCGAGGTGCCGGGACAGGTCAGGCGCGAACTGCGCATCGTCTGTGGCCACTGGTCGACGCTCGGTCGATTCGCCGGGCTCGGCATTCACGCAATCGACACCGGCTGTGTCTGGGGCGGCGCGCTGACTGCCATGCGACTCGATGTCGAGGAACCGGAATACGTGTCGCTAAAGTCGGACCGGGCGAAACCGGCACCGAAGGACATGGATTGAACACGCTCTGCGGACCCGCCTCTGGCAGTCAGCGCCTGCGCCGGTAATCGACGAAGCGGAACGCATGCGCGTGATGCGCATCGATCGCGTGAGTTTCCTCGCCGGTGATTTCCCATTGTGCGATATCGAGCATCGGGAAGAACGTGTCGGCGTCTCGCGCCTCGGTATCGATCCATGTCAGATGCAATCGCGTCGCCATCGGCATTGCCAGCATGTACACCTCGCCGCCGCCGATCACCATCAGGTCCTGCCCGGCATGGTGCGCACGCGCAGCATCGATCGATGCGATTGCCGTTTGCCCCGGAAACGGCGCCAGCGCGCTGCGCGTCAGCACCAGGTTTTCGCGGCCCGGCAAGGCGCGACCGATCGATAGCGCGGTCTTGCGACCCATCAGCACCGGCTTGCCGAGCGTCAGGCGCTTGAAGCGACGCAGATCATCGGGCAGGTGCCATGGCATGGCGCCGTCGCGCCCAATGGCGTGGCGACGATCGAGCGCCGCGATCAGTGCGACCTCGGCCACCTCAGACCGCCACCGGCGCCCGGATTGCCTTGTCGGCGATGTAGCCGTCGATGCGCACGTCCTCGAAGCGGAAATCGGTCAGCACACGCACATCCGCATTCAGATGCAGGCGCGGCAGCGCATGTGGCGTGCGCGTCAATTGCTCGCGCGCCTGATCGAAATGGTTCGAATACAGATGCGCGTCGCCAAGCGTATGCACGAAATCGCCGACGGCGAGGCCGCAGACCTGCGCGACCATGTGCGTCAGCAGCGCGTAGCTGGCAATGTTGAACGGCACGCCGAGGAAGATGTCGCCGGAACGCTGGTAGAGCTGGCACGAAAGTCGACCGTCGGCGACGTTGAACTGGAACATCGTGTGGCACGGCTGCAATGCCATGCGCTCGAGCTCGCCGACGTTCCAGGCACTGACGACGAGTCGGCGCGAATCCGGATTGCGCCGGATCTCCTCGACCACCCAGCTGATCTGGTCGACCGTGCGCCCGTCGGCGCATTGCCACGAGCGCCACTGCTTGCCGTAGACCGGTCCGAGATCACCATCGGCATTGGCCCATTCGTCCCAGATGCCGACGCCGTTCTGCTTGAGGTAGGCGATATTGGTGTCGCCCTGCAGAAACCAGATCAGCTCGTGGATGATCGAGCGAAGATGCAGTTTCTTGGTCGTGACCAGCGGGAAGCCCTGGGCGAGATCGAAACGCATCTGCCAGCCGAACACGCTGTGCGTACCGGTGCCGGTTCGATCGGATTTCGGCGTGCCGTGCTCGAGTACATGGCGCAGCAGATCGAGGTACTGGCGCATCAGCCGACAGCCTTCGGCGGATCGTCGACAATACGTGGCGTGAGCGTCGACGAACGTCGCGACAACGCGATCAGCACGATACCAAGCACGATCAGCGGCATCGAAAGTACCTGGCCCATGGTCAGCCAGCCGCCGGCGAGGAAGCCGAGCTGCGCATCGGGTTCACGCACGAATTCGACCGCAAAGCGAAACGCGCCATAGAGGAACGCGAACAAGCCGGAGACGAGGTAACGCGGCCGCGGCTTCATCGACACCACATAAAGCACCGCGAACAGCACGACGCCCTCGAGCACCATCTGGTACAGCTGCGAAGGATGGCGCACTTCGCCATCGAGCTGACCGGCGAGGGCGAGCGCCTTGAGCTGCTCGATCGAGCGCCCGCCATGCTCGAACGACTGCGGGAAGATCATGCCCCAGTCAGCGCCGGTTCGCCGGCCCCACAACTCGCCGCCGATGAAGTTGCCGAATCGGCCGACACCGAGTCCGATCGGCACGAGCGGCGCGATGAAATCCATGACGTCGAAGAAGTGCAGATTCTGCCGCCGCGCCCACAGCCAGCACGCGAGCAGCACGCCGAGCAGGCCGCCATGGAACGACATTCCGCCTTCCCACACGCGCACGATGGACAGCGGGTCTTCGATCAGTTCCGCGGTGCCGTAAAACAGCACATAGCCGATGCGGCCGCCGAGGATGACGCCAAGCATGCCGTAGAAGGCCAGGTCGGAAAACGCCGACGGTCCGACCGGAAAGCGGCCGAGGCGGCGCCGTCGTTCACCGAGGAAAAAGAACATCGCGAAGGCGATCGCGTACATGATGCCGTACCAGTGCACGGCAAGCGGTCCGATCTGTATCGCGACGGGATCGATGTCTACGAAGTAGTGCATGGCTTGCTCAGTGACACGGCACGCCGCGCATTATGCCGTCACCGAATCGATTCGTCGCGATCATGCCTCACGCCGGCAACACGCGCAGCACGAAACCCTTGAGGTACTCGGTTTCGATGATCGCCGGGTGGACCGGATGGTCTGCCCCCTGCTGCAGCGAGACGAGCATCTGCGCCTGGCGATCGAGATGGCGAGCGGCCTGCTGCACGGCGTCGAGCAGTGCCGCGCGCGGCATGTGGTACGAGCACGAGCAGGTGATCAGGATGCCGTCGCGCGACAACACCTGCATGCCGAGTTCGTTGATGCGCCGGTAGGCGATGCGCCCTTCGCTGAAATCCTTCTTGCGCTTGACGAACGCCGGCGGGTCGAGCACGACGACATCGAAGTGTTCACGCTGTTCGCGCAAGGCCTTGAGATAATCGAAGGCATCGGCACGCACCGCGCGCACGCGATCGGACATGCCATTGCGTGCCGCATTGCGCGTGATCGCGTCGACCGCCGCCTGCGATGCGTCGACGCACACCACCTCGCTCGCACCGTAGGCCGCCGCGCGCAGCCCCCAGCCACCGAGATAGCTGAAGACATCGAGCACGCGCTTGCCTTTAACCAGATGTTCGAGGTGGTCGCGATTGCCGCGCTGGTCGTAGAACCAGCCGGTCTTCTGCCCGCCAACCGGATCACATTCGAACTCGAGTCCCGCCTCGCGCACGAGCAGTGGCGCATCGATGGCCTCGCCGTGGGCGAGTTCGACGTGGTCGGGCAGGCTTTCCATGCCGCGGATCGACGCATCATTCTTCCACCAGAACTGGCGCGGCTTGATCACCTTGAGTGCCGCTTCGAGGATCGTGTCCTTGAGCCGCTCCATGCCCGCGGTGGTCGCCTGCGCGACGAGCACGTCGCCGAAGCGGTCGATGGTCAACCCCGGCAACCCGTCGGACTCGCCGAAGACCAGCCGGTACCATGGCTCGTCGTGCATGCGCTCGCGCAGGGCCAGGGCGATGTTGAGCTTGTGCACGAACAGCGACTTGTCGAGCGCGTGCTCGATGCCGCGATTGACCAGTCGTGCGCAGATCAACGAGTTCGGATTGACGTAGCCAACGCCGATCGGCTTGTCGCGACTGTCGACGATGGCGCAGGCAGCACCCGGCTCGAACGACGACAACGGCGAACGCTGCACGTCGACCTCGTTCGAAAACACCCACAGGTGCCCGGCACGCAATCGCGTGTCTTCGCCGCGCTTGAGGTACAGCGCGGGAACCTGGATCTGTTCGGTCACGGGGATTCCACGGATGGCGACTCGGGCGCGCATTCTACGCGCATGCAGCGAACCGAACGCTCAGGCCAGACGCTGCCAGAGCAGCAAACCCCAGCACAGCGCGACGTTGAGCATGAGCAGGAACACGGCCGCCGAGCCCATGTCCTTGGCCCGGCCGGCGAGTTCGTGGAACTCCGGGCTGACCTTGTCGACGACCGCTTCGACGGCGGAGTTGAGCAGCTCGGCTGACAGCACAAGCAGCAGGCTTCCGCACAGGATCGCCTTTTCGACCATGCCATTGCCGATCCACAGGCCGAGCGGGAACAGCACGACGAACAGGTAGGCCTCGAGTCGGAACGAGGCCTCGTGGCGCCATGCCGCCCGCAGCCCCTTGGCCGACCACAGCAACGCATGCAGGATCTGCCGTGGGCCGCGCGGTTCGCTGCTCGACATGGTTCGACGCGCCGCGCTCAGCCACGCATCGCGGCGCGGGGTGAAACGCAGACGCGGCAGGTGCAGCTCGTTCTCGACATCGGCATGCAGGCATTCGACGGGCGCCAATCGCGCGCCGGCATGATGCCACAGCCGACCCATGGTCCCGGGCCTGGCGCTGCCACCACGCGGCGCGCAATTAACGGAGTCGCCACCGAGCACCGGACAGCGGACAATGTAAAACGCTGCAAAGGCCGGCAAGCGTCGGCAAAATCCGTGGCACAAGCCTGGCGCATGCGGCATCGTGGCAGACATGAGCACGCTGCGCCCCACCATCCTGATCGCCGACGACGATCACGAACTTGCCGAACTGCTGCGCGACTTCCTCGCCCGCGAGGGATTTGATGCAAGTATCGCAATGACGCCGAATCCGCGATCCGCGATGCACGCGCGACCGACTTCGACGCAATCGTGCTCGATGTGATGTTGCCGGGCCGCTCCGGACTCGACGTGCTGCGCGAACTGAGGCGCGAGTCGGCGACGCCGGTGCTGATGCTCACCGCACTCGGCGAAGACATCGATCGCATCCTCGGGCTCGAACTCGGTGCCGATGACTACATTCCCAAGCCGTGCAATCCACGCGAGCTGGCCGCGCGTTTGCGTGCAGTGCTGCGTCGATCGCGCGGCGAACCGGGCGATGTGCTGACCGACCTGCGCATCGGCGACCTCTCGCTCAAGGCGGCATCGCGCAGCGTCACGCTCGACGCGACACCGGTCGTGCTGACCTCGACCGAGTTCGACCTGCTCGCGCTGCTCATGCGCGAAGCCGGGCGCGTGGTCAGCAAGGAGCGAATATCGCAGAGCGTGCTCGGCCGCGCGCTGGGGCCCTACGATCGATCGATCGACGTGCACGTGTCCAACCTGCGCCGCAAGATCGGCGACGCCGGCGACGGCAATTCGCCGATAACGACCATCCACCGCAGCGGCTACCTGCTGCGCAAGGGTGAAGACGACTGACATGCGCAACCTGTTCTGGCGCATCTTCGCGGCCGTCTGGGTGGCCAACGTCACCATCATCGTTGCCCTTGCCCTGATCACGACGCTGCGCTTCGAGACCGAGAAGATCCCCGGTCTCGAGCTGACGCGCCTGCAATCGATCATGGACCAGCAGCTGCGACGTATCGAGCGCGAGGGCCGGCGGGGTGGCGGCGAACGCCTCGACGCTGCCATCCGCATCGCCGCCAGCATGGGCCCGGTGCAGTACTACGCGCTCGACACAGCCAATCAGGACCGACTCGGTCACCAGCCGAGCCGTGCCGTGCTCGATGCAGCATCGGCGACGCGCATGGGTGAACCGGTGATTTCGGATCGCATCCGCACGTCGCTGGCGACGCCGCGCGACGAAACCACCGAACTCGTGCTGGTCGCCTCGACCGAGGGCTCGATCTTCACCCGTGTCCTGTTCAAGCAGCCGAGCGGCTTCTGGATACAGATTCTCGTCGCCATGGTCGTCAGCGCGCGGGTCAGCGCGCTGCTCGCCTGGACGGTCTCGGCGCCGCTGGCGCGCATCCGCTCGAGTACACGACGCTTTGCCGAAGGCGATCTCGACACGCGCGTCGGCACGTTGCGTTTCGGCGCGAGCGTTGAAATGAACGCGCTGGCCAGCGAGTTCGACCGCATGGCCGAGCGCATCGAGGCGCTGATCGAGAACAATCGTCGACTCGTGCGCGACGTATCGCACGAGCTGCGCTCGCCGCTTGCGCGCCTGCGCGTGGCACTGGAACTCGCGCGCGGCCAGGACAGTGCGGCGGTGGAGCAGTCACTGGATCGTATCGAGCGCGAATCCGACCGGCTCGAAGCAATGCTGTCCCAGGCGATCGAGCTCTCCCGGCTCGAAACCCGCCCCGAGCGCGCGCTCGAATCGGTCGCGCTCGACGAACTGCTCGAGGACGTGATCGCCAACGCCGATTACGAGGCGACGCCTCTCGCGCGCAAGGTTGTGCTGTCACTGAATACGCCGATCACCGTGTCCGGGTCACGCGATGCGCTGTACAGCGCGATCGAGAACATCGTGCGCAATGCGCTCGCCTACACCGCAGACGGAACCCACGTCGACGTTTCGCTCGTGCGCGACCCTGCATCTGTCGCGAGTGCCCTGCTGAGCATCCGGGACCACGGCCCCGGCGTTGCGACGAACGATCTGGCGCGCATTTTCGAACCGTTTTTCCGCACCGACGCGGCGCGCGCGCGCAGCAGTGGCGGTACCGGGCTTGGCCTTGCCATTGCCCGTCGCGCGATCGCCAATCACGGCGGCAGCGTGGAGGCACGAAATGCGCAGGGCGGTGGCCTCGACGTGCTGATCCGGCTGCCGGAATCCTCCGGCCATTCGCCGCAGTCCTGACTCGATCACGGAAGTCAACGGCATAGTTTGAACATGATACATAGGTATAGTGGTACACCTATACTCCGTTCCCAACCCGTACGCTGCATGAATGACTGCCACTTATACGGCGGATTTCGGGTTTCCCCGTGCAAGACTGTTCGCACGTTTCGAACGCCATCCACAGCGTTTGGACCCCTGAACACGGAAACGGAGAACATCGCATGAGCAGCAACAACGACACTGCAACCCTCAACGACCTGATCGAGGTTCTCAACGACGGCAAGAGCTTCTATGAGGAAGCGGCGCCGAACGTACGCCCTGATCTCGCCGGCGTCTTCGGTCGCATGGCACGTACCAAGGCGGCAATCGCTGGCGACCTGCAGACCTATGTGGCCTCGCGCGGCGAGACGCCGGCCGAGAGCGGCACGTTCGTCGGCTCGATCCGCAAGCTCTATGCCGAAGTGCGCACGTCAATGGCGAGCGATTCGGACGCGGAGTACGTCGCCCAGCTCGAGGAATTCGAAGACCGCATCCTGCATGCGTTCCGCAAGGCCGTCGAGAATTCCGATGATGCCAATGTGCGTGCCATTGCGCAGCGTCATCTCGGCGATGTGACGCGCGATCACGACGACATGCGTGCGCTCAAGCAGATCGAGGCAGCGCGCGCCTGATGCGGGGATGAGGATCCGGCGACGCCCGTTGAAGGCGTCGCCGGATCGATCCGCCGATGCCGGTGGCGAGATCCGGATGGAAATGTGCCGTCTCGCCGATGTCTTGTAACGTACTCGACCGCGTTGGTGTGGTCGCCAGTATGTCGGGCTCACCTGATGGAGAACCGCGATGCTCAAGCTCGCCATCATTTTCGCCGTGATCTCGCTGATCGCCGGAGCACTCGGCTTTTCGAGCGTGGCGGGGGTCTCGGCAACGATTGCCAAGATCATCTTCGGCGTGTTCCTCCTGCTCCTCGTGCTGGTGGTCTTGGCCATGGTTCTGGGCATATCCCTGATCGGTTAGATCCACTCGGTAAACTCATCCAGCCCTTCGCGCTCCGACGGCGGCACTTTGCATCCGTGGCTCGCGTGGCGCCGTAACGGATAGCGCGGTCTGGACCTGATTGGCGACCGTGCATGTGCCGGCCAAGCGATCCGGCGTATGGTGGCGGTTTCGCTTTTCGCGGGCACGGCATGGCTCCCTGCAGCACGGTTTCGTCAAACCTGATCGGCGCCTTCACGACGCATCCATTCCGCTCACCGGAATGCGTGTCGCGCGCGCGTGGCCGGGATTGCGCAACGCGATGAGCAGCGTGCGCACCAACGGCCGCAGCTGGCCGCATGGCGCCCGCCAGCTCGTCGTCACGCTGGCCTGGCTGAGGATGTGCGCGGTGGCCGGTCAGGCGCTGACCGTGGCCTTCGTCGCCGGGTGGCTGAAGCTGCCGATTGCGCTGAGCGCGCTGCTCACAGGAATCTCGGCGCTGGGCATTTTCGCTGTGTTCGCCTTTTGGCGGTTGCGTCAGCCGTGGGAGGTCAGCGAGACCGAGTCGGTCGCGCACATTGCGATCGACACGATCGTCCTTGGCGCCCTGCTGTACCTGTCAGGTGGTGCCACCAACCCGTTTGTCTCCCTGCTGGTCATGCCGATCACGCTGGCGGCGACGGCGCTGCCTCTGCGTGCGGTCGCCTTCGTCGCCGTGCTCGCCGTGACGACCTACCTGATCCTGCTTCGATTCTACGTGCCGTTGCCGGCAATGCACGGATTCACCACGTCGGGTGGATCGCATCTGCACATCGTCGGCATGACGATCAGTTTCGCGATCACCGCACTGACGCTCGGATTCTTCATCGCGCGCCTGGCCCGCGTCCTGCGCGCGCAGCAGGCGGAGGCCGAATTCGAGCGCGTACGCGCACTGCGCGACGAAGGCATCCTCGCCATTGCCACGCAGGCGGCGAGCACTGCGCATGAACTCAATACGCCGCTGTCGACGATCCGCACGCTGCTTGCCGAACTCGGCCGCGAACGTGCGAACGATCCGACCCTCAGCGCCGATATCGCGCTGCTGGCGGGGCAAGCCGAGCGCTGTCGGGACATCCTGCGTGAGCTGGTAACGGTCGGCAGCAGCCAGCTTGCCGGCGTTGCCGAAGCCTTCTCGATCGAGGAGTTCATCGAGTCCGTGCGCGACTCGTTCCACCTGCTGCGCCCCGAGATCGAAGTCTCGAGCACGATCGATTCTGCTGTCGACGCGCGCGAGATCGGCGTGGTGCCTGCGCTACGTCACGCCCTGATCAACCTGCTCAACAACGCCGCCGATGCGTCCCTGGCGAATGCGTCGATGAAGGTCGACCTCGACGTCGCCAGCATCGCCGGAAATCTTCAGTTGCAGATCCGTGATTACGGCGCGGGCATGCCGAGGTCACGCGCCAGCGGCATGCGTTTTGAAACAACCAAGCGCGATGGCCTCGGCCTCGGGCTGGCACTCGCCAATGCCACCGCCGAACGATTTGGCGGCAGCCTGATGGCCAAGGCTGCCGTCGGTGGCGGCACCATCCAACAGTTGCGACTTCCTCTGGCCACACTGGAGAATCCAGAACATGAACACTGAAAACCCCGGCCGCATTCTCCTCATCGACGATGACGCCACCTTCGTGCACGTACTGACAAGGGCACTCGGCGCGCGCGGATTCGCCGTCAACGGCGTCACCGATGGTGCCGCCGCACTTGCTGCGTGCCACGAATGGAAACCGACGCACGCAGTGCTCGACCTCAAACTTGGAACCGAGAGCGGCCTCTCCCTTATTCCTCGCCTGCTCGAGGCACAGCCCAAACTGCGCAGCCTGCTGCTGACCGGATACGCCTCGATCGCCACCGCCGTCGAGGCGATCAAGCGCGGCGCCCATGACTATTTGGCCAAACCGGTCGATGCCGATCAGGTCGTGCAGGCGCTGCTCGGCGCAGCGTCGCGCGCGGGAGCGGCGATGGCGCTGCCGGATGCGCCGCCGCCGCTCAAGCGCCTGGAATGGGAGCACA
>JBBSOU010000009.1:0-54010 GCA_038259445.1 Lysobacterales bacterium
GCCGCCAAGGGTGGCGCGATCACGCGCGGCGCACGCAGCGCAAGCAGCAGCATGGCGATCAACGGCAGGCCGAGCGCGGCGATGCGCCAACCGTCGCCCAGGCCGAGCTCGATCGCCAGTGCGCGCAGCGCGACCATCGCCAGCACGGTGAATGCCCACAACCATCCCAGATGCATGCCGGCGAGCACGCCGGCATGACCCGCGCGCGAGCACACCAGCGCGCGCCAGCCGAATGCGGCGACCACGGCGAATGCCGCGAACGTCCACAGGCTGACCGACGGTGTGCGATCGAGCATCAGCAACTCGAGCAGCACGACCACCCAGATCGCTCCGACGGCAACTGCGGCGAGTGCGAACTCGCGCAAGCGGCGGTCGGCTTCGGCGAGCAGCCACAACGTTGCCGCGGCACTGACCACCAGCGCTTCGATACGCAGCGGGGCAGGGACATGGCGTTCGATTTCGGCGAGCAGGCCACCGCACCACCAGAGCAGTCCCCAGACATAGGCAATGGCGGCCACGGCGCGGTGTCCCGTCGTGCGCTGATACATCAGGGCCGTCGCGAATGCGGCGAAGGCGATGAGCATTGCGCCGACGAATGCGCCGTTGGCGAACACGAGCGATTCGCTGGTCGCCGACGGCGTCATCACCGCGTAGGCAACGCCGGCGACCACCTGCAGCAGCAGGCCGGTCCATTGCGGCAGACGCCGCTGCTGGCGCAGCCCGAGCCAGACCAGCGCCGCGCCCTCGATCGCGAACACGCAGGTGGTCAGCAACGCCGACATGCCGATCGGCACGGCGAGCGTGACGAAGGCAATGGCCAGGATCGCGAACGACTCACCGAGCACGCGCACGCGCCGCATGAGCGCCGCGGCAAGCATCAGGTAGACAATGCCGAGCGCGAGTGCGCTGAACGCAAGCGTCGTCGATTCATTGACGTACAGGGCACTGAGGAGCAGGAACGAGAACAGTGGATTGCCGAACACCAGCGTGCCATCGGTTCGGTCGACGCTGTCTGCTGGCCTGCGCAGTGCATGCAGGATCGGGATGATCAGATAGATCGCAAAATACAGCAGCAGGAACGGTACGGTGCTCGCACGAAGTTCGGGCTGGTAGCGCAATACGCCCCAGGCCGTGCCGATCGCGAACGTGAAGAAGAAACCGAGCAGGTTGAGTGCACGCCAGGAGCGCGTCCAGGCGATCGCGAAAATCGCGACGTTGAGCAGCGCGTAGTAGCTGAACAACGCAACGTGGTCTCCGCTGTCGGTCGAGATCAGGATTGGCGCGGAGAAACCGGCAAGGATGCCGAGCACCGCGAGCGCACGTGCGTTCTGAAGTACCGCCAGCACGCAGACACCCGCGACCAGCACGAGCATCAGGGCGAACGCGGCGAACGGCGAGATCAGCGCGTACAACCGGAATGCCGCGAACACGGTCAGCAGCATCACGCCGATCGCGCCACCCTGAAGGCTCAACGCAAAACTGCGACGCTGTTCGCGCTGACGCCAGCCGAACGCGAGCGCGGCGATTGCCGCAAGCGCCACGCCGGCAAGACGGAATTCGATCGGCAGCGTGAACCAGCCTTCGTCGGCAGCGAGCTTGAGCAGGCCGGCGATGCCGACGAACAGGATCACCATGCCGACCTTGACCGGCATGTTGCCTTCGGTGAACCAGCGCTTGATCGCACCGAGTGCGGTGTCGAACACCGACTCCGTGTCCTGCGCTGCACTGGCTGGTCGAGCAGCGGTCCGTTCGCTGCGCTCGATTGCCGGCAGGCGCATCGCTGCCGGAGCTTCGCCCGGCGCAGGTGGTGGCGCGGGTGCTCGCGGGACTGCGCCAAGATCGATCGCGGACACGTCGCTGAGCGGCGCCGGCGTCGACCATGCGGATCGATTGGCCGCTACCGGTGGCGATGGTGGCGCGGCAGCAGTTGCAGTGGCGCGCGCCAAGTCGGTGTCGATCTCGGCCGCTGCGCGTGTGCTCCAGAGGTCATCCAGTTGGCGTTCGGCTCGTTGCAAACGGGATGCCAGTTCCGACTGGCGTGCGTTCAGTACGCCGATGAACGCACCGACCAGCGCCGCGACCACAGAACCGAATCCGCCGTCGAACGCGATGCCGATGAGCAGGCCGATGAAGCCGCCCAGAAATCCCCAAATCCATGCCATTGCGTGTTGATCCCTGCCTGATCAGTAAATCGACGGTTCGCCAGGCGGCCGCGTCTTGAAGCGCTGGTGCAGCCAAAGGTACTGGGTCGGCGCTTCGCGCACCATCTGCTCGATCTCGCGGTTGACGCGTGCGGTATCGGTGACGACATCGTCGCCCGGGAAATCCTCCAGCGGCGGCTCCAGGCGCAAGACGTAGCCACCGTGATCGAGACGCCGGTGAAAGAACGGAATCACGCACGCCCCGGAAAGCCGGGCGAGATGGTGGGTCGCCGTGATCGTCGATGCGGCGGTTGCGAAAAACGGCACGAACACGGTGTCCTTGCCGCGCATGTCCTGATCGGGCGCGTACCAGACGCTGCCGCCGTCGCGCAGGTAACGTAGGGTCGCGCGAAGCTCGTCCTTGCGGAACATTGCATCGGCGTAGCGCGCGCGGGCGCGCCGGATCGCCCATTCGAACGCGGCATCGCCGTGCATTCGATACATGCCCGCCAGACGCGCCGGCCCGTGGCAAACCAGCAGGCGTCCGGCCAGTTCGAGATGGGAGAAGTGCGCGCCGGTCAGCAACACGCCGCGACCTGCCGCAACGGCCGTGTTCAGGTGCTCGATGCCTTCGACGCGCACTGGCACGCGCGCGATCGCACGCGCCGAACCGAACCAGCCGAGCGCAAATTCGACGAGCATGAGCCCGCTGTCGCGCACGCTCGATTCGAGCATGCGCGCGCGTTCGGCCGCGGCGAGATCCGGGAAGCACACGTCGAGATTGCGCGCAGCGATGCGGCGGCGCGAACGCAACAGCCGCGCAGCCAGCCAGCCGAGACCGGCGCCGAGTCGCATCAGCCGCGCGTACGGCAGTCGCGCCGCGAGCCAAAGAAGGCCGATGCCGACCCATGCAGGCCAGTGGCGCGGGGACAGCAGGGCGATCCGGAACGGCGGCGGGACAGACGGCATTGCCCCGATTATGCGGGCCGGCGCCGGATCTGCCTACGCAGTCGGCTGCGCAGTGTCCCTATACTGGCTGCCCGCGACGGAACTGTCCCTTGCTGCGATTCCTCTACACGCTGACCATGTACCTGCTGACCCCGGTGATCCTGTACCGGTTGGCTGCGCGTGGATTCAAGTACCGGCGTTACTTCGCGCGCTGGCGTGAGCGTTTCGGATTCTTTCCCGATCCCGGCCTGCGCGACACGATCTGGGTGCATGCGGTGTCGGTCGGCGAGGTCAATGCCGCGCTGCCGATGATCGAGGCTCTGATGCGTACCTACGCGGATGCCTCGTTCGTCGTGACCACCGTCACGCCGACCGGCTCGGAGCGCGTGCAGAAACTGTTCGGCAATCGCGTCTTCCATGTCTATCTCCCCTATGACCTGCCGGCGTCGGTGAAGCGCTTCATCGACCGCGTGCGTCCGCGACTCGCGGTGATCATGGAAACCGAGATCTGGCCGAACCTGTTCATCACGTGTCGCGAGCGCGGCATTCCGATCGTGGTCACCAACGCGCGGCTGTCGGAGCGCAGCCTGCGTGGTTACGGTCCGGTGCGACCGCTCGCGCGGCGCGCGATCCGCTGCGCCAACTTCGTCGCTGCGCAATCACCGACCGATGCCGAGCGCCTGCGCACGCTCGGTGCCGCAGTGACCCGAATGGCCGTGGTCGGCAACCTCAAGTTCGACATGGAAGTGCCGGCGAGCCTCACCGAAACCGGGCTGGAACTGCGCGCCGCGTGGGGCACGCGCCGCCCGGTCTGGATCGCGGCGAGCACCCATGAAGGCGAGGAAATGCCGGTGCTCAAGGCACATACCGCGGTTCTGCAACGCTTCCCCGATGCCCTGCTGCTGATCGTGCCGAGACATCCCGAACGCTTTCGTGCAGTGGCTGCGGCGTGCCGGTCATTCGGTTTCGCCACGCGCACGCGCAGCGAGGACGTCAGCGCCGATGCGCGCTGCCAGTGTTTCGTGGTCGACACGATGGGCGAACTGCTGCACTTCTACGCCGCTTCCGACATCGCCTTCGTCGGCGGCAGCCTCGAACCGATCGGCGGCCACAATGTGCTCGAACCGGCCGCGCTCGGCCGACCGGTCATCGTCGGTCCGTACACGTTCAACACCGAAGAGGTCACCGACGGCCTGATCGCCGCACATGCGGTGCGGCGCATCGGCAACGCCGAAGAGCTTGGCGCCACGGTCATCCGCCTGCTCGCCAACGATCAGGAGCGCGAGGCGATGAGCGAGGCCGCACACACGGTACTGGCGCGCGAGCGCGGCGCGGTAGAGCGCACCTTGCGCATCGTCAGCCAGGTGCTGGCGCATCAGCCCGTGGTGATCTGACTCACTCGAGCAGTGCGTTCACGGCCTCGAGATCGCTCGGTTCGATGATGCCGGCGGCCTGCTTGAGCAGCAGTCCATTGATCACGAACGCATGGCGCGCCTGCGAGTAGCTGCTCTGTGCCTGCAACAGTTGCTGCTGGCTGATCAGCACGTCGACGATCGTGCGCGTGCCGACCTCGTAGCCGGCCTGCGTCGCGTCGAGTGAACTCTGCGCCGAGATGACGGCCTGTCCGGTCGCCTCGACCTGGCTCGCTCCGGCGATCACGGCACGGTAACTGTTGCGCGTGCTGCGCTCGACGAGGCGTTTCTGCAGCTCGTACTGATCCTGGGCGGCGTCGCGGTTGTAGATGGTCTGACGCACGCGTGACTGGGTGAAGCCGCCGGCGAAAATCGGCACGCTGAGGGCCACGCCGACGGTTGTGTCCCAGCGGTCGTTGTTGATGCGGAACGGCTCGTCGTTGAGCGAGGATCGCTGGTCGCCCCAGGTCGGCGCCTTCGAATAGACGATTGTGCCGGACAAGGTCGGCAGATGGCCCGCGCGCGCGGTGGCGATATTGGCGTTCTCGGCGTCGAGCTGGAAAGCGAACGACGACAGGGCCGGATTCTGCGCGACCGCAACAGTCACCCACTCCTCGGGATCCTCGGGCGTCGGCCTGTCGAGCGGCAGACGCTCGCGCAGTTTGCGCAGTTCGCCCGGTTCCCGATTGGTCAACTGGCGCAGCGCTTCCTTGTTGTCGTCGAGCGTGTTCTGCGCGGTGATGACATTGGCGACTGCGGTGTCGTGCTGCGCCTTGGCATCGTTGACGTCGGTGATCGCCGACAGCCCGACTTCGAAGCGCTGCTGCGCCTGCTCCATTTGCCGATTGAGCGCACGCTCATTCGACTGCGCGAATTTGAGCGCGTCCTCGGCGGTGAGCACGGCAAAGTAGGCGGTCGAGACGCGGATCATGAGATCCTGTTGCGCGGATTCGTAGGTCGCATCGCCAGACTTGGCAATCGCGCGCGCCGACTTCAGTGCGGTCCAGCGGCTCAGGTCGAAAATGCTCTGGTCGAGGCGACCAGTCAACCCGCGGCGGTAAGATGTGCCCGAGCTCGTCACGTCGATGAGCGTCTGCGTGCCATCGGGATTGGTGATGAAACTAGGGCCGGTGCTGTTGCTGCGAATGCGGTCGTAGCCGAGTGCCGCGCTTACCTGAGGCAACAGCGCCGAGCGCGCCTGCGGGATGTTTTCACTGGTCGCCAGCCGGGTTGCTTCGGCGCCCGCGAGCTGCGGATCGGATTGACGCGCCTCGTTGTAGATCTGGACCAGATCGTCGGCGTGCGCGGATGGTGCGATCGCGCCGAGCGCGAGCGCCAGTGCGGCGGACAGGTAACGGGTGCGGATCATTCGGTACATCCTCTGAAAAAGCTCTTGCGGCTGACCCGCGCGGCGATCAAAGCGTGAAGCGGCGCGGCGGCGATGCGTGGGTCAGGTACGGGATATCGGTTTCGAACAGGCTTTCGGTTTGCCAATGCGTTTCGTCGACACGGGTCAGACGCTGCGCCTGCATGGCCGGCGACTCGCCAACCACGGCGAACAGGCAGCCTCCGGGCTTCACCCAGGCGCGGACCTTCTCGCTCAATGCATGGACCGCGCCAGTGAGGACGACGACGTCGAATGGCTCGGCAGGCACAAACCCCGAGAAGGCTTCGGCGACCTCGACGCGCACGTTGTCGATGCCTGCGCCAGCGAGTCGCGCCTGCGCCGCGTCGGCAAGGTCGGCGTGCTGCTCGACGCTGACGACATGTCCGGCGAGGCTGGCGATGCAGGCAGTGACGAACCCGGAGCCGGTGCCGATTTCGAGCACACGATGTCCGGATTCGAGCGCCAGCGCCTGCAGCATGCGCCCTTCGATGACCGGCTTGAGCATCACTTCACCGTGACCGAGCGGCAATTCGGCGTCGACGAAGGCCATTGTGCGAAAGCGTTCGGGAACGAAATCCTCGCGGCGCAGGCGGCCGAGCACCTCGAGCACGCGAGCGTCGAGCACTTCCCAGGTGCGGACCTGGTTCTCGACCATGTTGCTGCGGGCCAGTTCGATGTTGGTGTTCATGGTTGCTCGGCAGCACGCGAAAAAGGGGGCGCAAGGATAGAAGGTACGCGTTTTCGCGGCAATCTACCTTGCGGTCCGACGCCGTTCGCATCGAAGTGCCGGAAGTCACCGCAGCGATGCATCATGCCGCGACGGCCTCGCTGCGGCGCGTGCCATGCGCAATGTCGAGCGCGCGCGCGGCGAGTTGCCCGCGCACCGCCGTGGCCAGTGCGGCATCCACGGTTGCGAGCACGTTGATGCTGTCGGCTGCGAGGACGGTCGACGCACACAGGACCTGCAGCGCCAGCCAATGTTCTAACGGTCCGCGGTCGTCCACGGACAGTGCGGACAGTGCGGCGCGCGCGCTCATTCGCCGCGCGCTGACGCGGAAGCCGCTGTGCCGTGCACTGTCTTCGAGCAGTTGCGCGAAGGCCTGCTGCGCGAGGCGCAGAGCCCAGCTTGCGTAAGCGGGCAGGTACTCACTCGCGCGATCCAGTGCAGCGTCACCCATCTGTCATCTCCTCTACCACGATTGGCGCCAGCAGGAGCTGCTCGCCAGGGTTGTCCGCGCCCGATCGGACCCGGATCACGTTGCCTTCGCCGCGTTTGCGCGCGGCACCTCGAGTGCCGGCGAATCGCGCCGGATGCGGAACCATGCCGCATACAGCGCCGGCAGGAAAAACAGCGTCAACGCCGTGGCGACCGTCAGTCCGCCCATGATCGCCACCGCCATCGGTCCGAAGAAGGCGCTGCGCGACAGCGGAATCATCGCCAGGATGGCAGCCAGCGCGGTCAGCACGATCGGACGGAAACGGCGCACGGTGGCATCGACGACGGCCTGCCACGGTGGATGGCCGATCGCGATGTCGTGCTCGATCTGGTCGAGCAGGATCACCGAGTTGCGCATGATCATGCCGAACATCGCGATCGTGCCGAGCATGGCGACGAAGCCGAACGGCACGCGGAACACGAGCAGGAACAGGACCACGCCGATCAGGCCCAGCGGTGCCGTCAGGAACACGAGCATGGTGCGCTGGAAGCTGCGCAGCTGGATCATCAGCACGGTCAGCACGACGATCAGGAACAGCGGCACGCCGGCGTTCACCGACTTCTGGCCCTTGGCCGATTCCTCGACCGCACCGCCGACTTCGAGTCGATAGCCGACAGGCAGTTCGGCGCGCAGGCGTTGCAGCTCGGGCTCGATCTGCGCGGTGATCGTCGCCGGCAGCAGTTGTCCATCGAAATCGGCGCGCACGGTGACCGTCGGCAGGCGATTGCGTCGCCAGATGATGCCTTCCTCGAAGCCGTACTCGATCGTCGCGATGTGTGCGAGAGGTACGCTGCGGCCCGAGCTGGTCGGTACCGAAAGACTCGGCAACAGGCTGAGCCTCGCACGCTCCTCGTCGGTGCCGCGCAGCAGCACGCCGATCAGCTGGTCACGTTCGCGGTAGGTCGTGATCGGAACGCCGTTGAGTGAGCTCTGCATGAAGTTGGCGACGTCCTCGGAGCTGACTCCGAGCACGCGCGCGCGATCCTGGTCGATGCGCAGTCGCACGACCTTGTTCGGCTCCTCCCAGTCCAGATTGACGTTGCGCGTGTGGATATTCGCGCGGACCACCTCGGCGACCTCGCGTGCGAGCGTGCGCACGCGGTCGAGTTCGGCGCCTGAAACGCGAAACTGCAGCGGGTAACCGACCGGTGGTCCGTTCTCGAGCCTGACAATGCGCGCGCGCAACTCCGGGTAGTCGCCGTCGAACAGGTCGAGCAGTTCGCGGCGCAATGCCTCGCGCTCGGCGGTGCCTTGGGTGAGCACGACGAACTGCGCGAAGCTCGCCTGCGGCAATTGCTGGTCGAGTGGAAGATAGAAGCGCGGCGAACCTGAGCCGACGTAGCTGACGTAGTTCTCGATGCCATCGCGCGTTGCCAGCCACTCCTCGAGCTTGCGCACCTGCGTCTCGGTGGCGTCGAGCGACGATCCTTCCGCGAGCTTGAGGTCGACCAGCAGCTCGGGCCGCGTCGAATCGGGAAAGAACTGTTGCTGGACAAAGCGGAAGCCGAACATCGCCAGCGCGAAGGCGAGCACAGTGGCGCCGATGACGAGCCAGCGTCGGGCAACGGCTGCATCGACCACGCTGCGCAAGCGCGTGTAGAAGGGCGTTGCGTACGGATCCTTCAAGCCATCGTGGGCGCGCCCGTCGATACCGCCGAGCCAGCCGGGCAGACGGCTGCGCAGGCCATGCACGCGCTCGGCCCATGCGCCACGCGGTGCCTCCTCGCGGCGCGCATGCGGGTCGGGCAGGAACTTGTAGCCAAGGTAGGGAATGAACACCACCGCAGCGACCCACGACAGCAGCAGCGCGATCGTGACCACCTCGAAGATCGCGCGCGTGTATTCGCCGGTGCCCGACCGCGCGGTCGCGATCGGCAGAAATCCGGCCACCGTGACCAGCGTGCCGGTCAGCATCGGGAACGCGGTCGACCGATAGGCGAACGCGGCCGCCTCGACGCGATCCATGCCCTGTTCCATCTTGATCGACATCATCTCGACCGCGATGATCGCGTCGTCGACCAGCAGTCCGAGCCCGAGCACGAGCGCGCCGAGCGAGATCTTGTGCAGGCCGATGCCGAAGTAGTGCATGGTCGCGAAGGTCATCGCGAGTACCAGCGGAATCGAAATCGCGACGACGAAACCGGTACGCCAGCCGAGCGAAAAGAAACTTACGAGCAGGACGATCAGCACCGCCTCGGCCAGTGTGCGCACGAACTCGCCGACCGATTCACGCACGGCCGCCGGCTGGTCCGACACCTTGTGCAGTTCGAGACCGACCGGCAGCGTCGTGCCGATGCGCGTGATCGCCGCATCAAGGTCGCGACCGAGCGCGATGATGTCGCCGCCGCTGCGCATCGACAGCGCGATGCCGATCGACTCGGTACCCATGTAGCGCATGCGTGGTTGTGGTGGATCGGCGAAGCCGCGCTTGACCTCGGCGATGTCGCCAAGCCGGAACAGCCGTCCGTTGCTGCCGCGAATGGACAGCGCGCTGATCGCCTCGACCGAATCGAGTGCGCCGCTGGTGCGCAGGTAGATGCGATCGCTGGCGGTCTCGAAACTTCCGGCCGGTGCAACCGCGTTCTGCTTCTCGAGGGTCTGCTGCAGTTCGGCGAAGCTGACCCCGAGCATCGCCAGCTTGGCGTTCGAGGCCTCGACATAGATGCGCTGCTCCTGACGCCCGATCAGGTCGATCTTGGCCACATTGGGTACGCGCAACAGGTCGAGCTTGACGCGCTCGGCATAGTCGCGAAGGTCGGCGTAGTCAAAGCCTTCGCCGGTCAGCGCATAGATATTGCCGAAGGTATCGCCGAACTCGTCGTTGAAGAACGGTCCGCGGATATCGACCGGCAAGGTGTGGCGGATGTCGCCCACCTTCTTGCGCACCTGATACCAGATCTCCGGCACCTGGCGCGGGTGCAGCGAATCCTTGACCACGAAGAACACCTGGGACTCGCCTGGCCGCGAGTAGCTGCGCAGGTAGTCGAGCTCGGGAATCTCCTGGAGTTTCTTCTCGACCGCTTCGGTGATCTGCTGCGAGACCTCGATCGCGGTTGCGCCCGGCCATTGCGTCTGCACGACCATGACCTTGAACGTGAACGGCGGATCCTCGGCCTGGCCGAGACTGCGGTACGACCACGTGCCGATCACCGCGAGGACGATGATCGTGTAGAGGACGAGCGCCTGGTTACGCAGGGCCCAGGCAGACAGATTGAACGATTGCATGCTGTGAGCGCCGGCAGGATGGACTCTCGCCTGTGCCGCCGGCGGGGGAGGGAAATGCCCGGCGGTACAGGGAGAGTTTTTTCACAAGGTTCAGAACGTCACGCGACGATTCTGGTTGTCGATAGGGTTGATGATTTCGCCTTCGCGAAGTCGATGCACGCCGGCGGTGACAATCCAGCTGCTGCCGTCGACGCCGGTGCTGATCAGCGCGCCGTTCTCGGCGTAGCGCTCCACCCCGACGGCATCAAGGCGCACCGCATGCGTGTCCGGGTCGACCACCCAGAGCGCGGGCTTGCCGTCTTTTTCGTGGACTGCTGCGAGTGGCACGAACCACTGGTCGGCATCGGCGGCAGTACCGAAGTAGACGCGCGCGGTCTGGCCGAGCCGAACTGTCGACGTCGCGTCGAGCAGAGCAACGCGCATGCGATACGTGCGTGTGGTCGCATCGGCCGCGGGCGCGATCTCGCGGACCTGCCCGGACTGGCGCACGCCATCGGCGGTCCACAGTTCGATGCTCGCCGGCTGTCCGATGGTGTGTGCGCCCACCTGCTGCTCGGGCACATCGATCTCGACTTCGGTATCGCCATCGCGGGCGAGCACGAAGACGACCTGGCCGGCGCCGACTACCTGGCCGACTTCCGCGCTGACCGCGATGACGACGCCATCGGCGTCGGCGCGCAGCGTGGCGTAGGCGGTCTGATTGTTGGAACTGTCCAGCGCCGCGCGCGCCTCGCTCACATTCGCGCGTGCGGCTTCGAGCGCGTTGAGCTTGGCATCGAGCTCGAACTGGCTGACGAAGTTGCGACCACGCAAGGCCGCATAGCGATCGTGTTCGGCCTGCGCGAGCTTGAGCGCCGCCTGCGCCGAGCCGAGGGTCGCGCGCGCGCTCGAGCCGGCCAGCACGAGGTCGCGTGGATCGAGCTCGGCGAGCACCTGGTCGCGCGTGACCTTGGCGCCGACGTCGACGCGTCGCGCGCTGATCTTGCCGCCGACGCGAAATCCGAGCGCGCTTTCGTAGCGTGCGCGAACCTGGCCGGGATAGACATGGATGGACTGGTCGACGGCCGGGGCAGGTTGCGCGACGCGGGCGACGCGCGGGCCTGGCGCGGGCTCGGCGTGCGAGCTGCAGCCGGCGTTCACCGCAACCGCCAGTCCGAGCGTTACCATGACAAAACGATTACCGATGCGCATGCGGGCGCTTCCTTGGCACGACAGTTGGTGAACTGCGTGGTATAGTAATAAAACCGAACTCAGCAGTCCAGTATTATTTTGATGAATATCGCCATTGCCAAAACCTGCGGTCCGGGCCGTCCCAAAGATCTCGAGAAGCGCGCGGCCATCCTCAATGCTGCCAAGCGTCTGTTCCCGGAATACGGGTTCGAGGGCACCAGCATGGATGCGATCGCGGCTGCCGCGGGCGTGTCGAAACTGACCGTGTACAGCCACTTCAAGGACAAGGACTCGTTGTTCGTCGAGGCCGTTCGCGTGCGTTGCACCGAACAGATGCCGCCCGAGCTGTTCGAGATGGAGAGCCAGGGATCGATGCGCCAGCAATTGCGCACGATCGCCAGCGCCTTCTTCGCGCTGGTCATCAGCGACGAGGCGATCTCCCTGCATCGTCTGCTGACCGCGGGAACCGGCAGTTCCGAGAAGCTGGCGCAGATGTTCTGGGAAGCCGGCCCGCAGATGGTGCAGGACGGCTTTGCGCGTTTTCTCCAGCGTGAAGTGGCTGCCCGCGCCATCGACGTGCCGGATACCCAGCGCGCGGCGTCGCAGTTCTTCTGCCTGCTCAAGGGTGAACTGCATGCGCGCATGCTGTGTGGCTGCTGCGCCGCATCGATCACCGCGCAGGAGATCGAGGCGCATCTCGACGCGACCGTCGACATGTTCCTGCGTGCCTACGCGGTGCGCTGAGCGCGGGCGCGACGCCGAACTTCCTGCTCAGGAGCGTCTGCACGGTCGCGGCGGAAACCTGCAGTGACCCTCGTCATCAGGCGTCGACGGTTGCGCTCAATCGGTCACTTCGCCGAGCCATGAGTCGATCACGACCAGATCGTTTGGCGAGATGTCGATGAAATGCAGGCCGATCCAGAACTGGCCGGGCACGTTCGCCGCCTCACTCCATTGCTCGACCACGCCGATCTCCATCGCATGCGGGCGGCCGTCCGAATCGATCAGCTCGAACGCGAGCTGGTAGAGCGCATTGTCGGCGACCTTGCGATTGCTCACGAGCAGCATGCCGGACGAGGACAGGTTGCCGATGCGTCCCATCATCTCGCCACTCATCGCATTGCTGACCGCGATCGTGACGTACGGAGACTTGCGCGGCGCGCGGCGATTCTCGTTCACGGCGTCACTCCCGCGGCAGCAGCCGGTGCCGGCGAAAACTGCTGCAACGTGCTCATGATCGCTTTCCACGCACGGTCGATCAGATTCTCCGATGCCGCTTTCTGCACGCGCACCTGGCCGCGGACAAGGTCACGCGCAAGCTGTTCCATCGTGCGCTCGTCGGCGCGCGCGCCGCGCTGGTTGACGAAAAGACAGCGGCCGGTCACGGTCGAGAACCAGGCGAGCTTGCGGCGCACCACGTCGCCCTGCTGATTGGTGACGAACTCGAACCACGTGCCAAAGGGCAGCGTGCGCACATTCGCGAGCATCTTCTGCTCTTCCGCGGTCAGTGCGGTCGCAACCTCCGCCTCCACACTGCCTTCGACCGCGGCTGGTGTAGCCACCGCGGGCTCGCCGCCGAGCCGCGTCTTGCCCTTCAACGTGATCGCGATTTCGGTGTGGCTGGTCTTCTTGTCGCTGCCAGGAGGATCGAACAGCTTGGCGACGACGCCTTCAACCTCGTCATTGTGCAGGCCGACCTGGGTCAGCCCGTTGCGTACTTCGTCACGCAGGGTGGCGTCGACCTTGGCCGGATCATCGACCGAACCGATCTGCATGAGCTGGTCGGCCACGGCCAGCCGACGCCGGTAACTCTGGCTGTCCTCGCCCTGGCGCAGGATCGTCAGCGCAAGCACGTCCGTCCAGGCCTGCTCCAGGACGGCGCGTACCATCGGAGCAGGCTTGCCGCGATTGACCAGTCGTGCCACGGCGTTGTTCGCGCGCTCGCGTGCGAGATCGAGTTTTTCGCGGCCCTTGGCTGCATCGATATGCCTGCGCTCGGCCATCTCGGCGCGCTTGGTCAACTGGCCCATGTGACGACCGAGATCGCCGAGCAGGTTTTCGATCAATGAGAGATCGCCGGTGAACTCGCGCGAAACGCGATCCACCAGCGAATTCATCTTGTCGGTGAAGCCGAGGTCGCCTTCCTCGTCGCCCATCCACAGCGAACTGGCCTCGGCGACGCTGTTGAGCAGCATGCGCGCGGGATGATCGCGACGCGTGAAGAAGTCCTTGTCGCTGAGCGCCGTGCGCAGCACCGGCACCTGCAACTTGGCCATCAGGTCACGACTGCCGCCACTCGCGCCCGAAAGATTCTGGCCGATGTAGTCAAACAGCATGCCGACCAGATCGATCGTGTCAGAGTCCTCGCCGGCGAGAACCGGAGCACTACCCGGTGGGCTCGATTCGCGCAGCTTGTTGAGCAGATCCTGCTTGAGGTGGCCGACACTGCGTGCGCCGAGATTCGCTTCACCGCGCGGACGTTCGACCGGATTGGCCTGCAGAGCACCCAGCACTGACTGCAGATCGTCGCGCGTGGCCATGTAATTGGATGTGCTGCCCGGGCTCGTCTGGCCGACGTTGCGCCGGCGTTCCGCGAGCAGTCCGCGCAGGGACGAGAAAAGCATCGCATCGCGCAGATCATCCTGCGTCGGGGAATCAACGGCCCGCGACGACGGCGTGCCCGAGCGCGTCGGCGACGGTTGCGCGGTGCGCGCGGTCTCGGCAACGTTCTCCTCGACGGTTTCGCCGTCTGCCTCGGTCGCCGCCGCACTGTCCGCGCGACCTTCGCGGCGTGGGCGCAGCTGCAAGTTCGGCAACACGCGTTGATCGGCAAGGTACTTGTTGACGATGTCGTAGAACGTGCCGATCTGCGCCATCACGGCGCGATCGAATGCCTGGAAAACCAGAATCTTCTCGTTGACGCCGAGGTCGAACTGCTGCAATGAATAGCGCATGGCAGAAGTCAGCGCGAGCGGACCGAGCGGCATCAACTCGGCCTCGTAGGCCGGTTGCCCGGCGATCACGCCGAAGCGATGGCCGAGCTGATAGAGCGACTGCGTGTGCCGGATCTCGGCCTTGCTGGCGATGTCCTGCACGGCGAGCGAAATCTCGAGATCACCCGAATCGACCAGCTCGAGCTTGACCTCGCCCTTCGCTTTCCTCGTCGAGGCGCCCGACTGGCGCAGCGCCGGTGTCTCGTCGAGCAGGGCGATGCTTGATTCGAGGAAGGCGAGATAGCGCGGCACGATGTCCGCCTTGCCACGCTTGATCTCGCGCAGCGCTTCGAATACGCGCAACTGCAGTTCATTGCTGCGCGCGCGGTCGGCCTGCTTGAAAAGGTTCTGCTCGATCTCGTCGAACAGCAGGCCCAGCGCAGGATCAAAGTACGCGGTGCGTTCGAGCAAGCCGGACAGCACCGCACGCACGCGAGCAGGAACGTTCCTTTCTGCAAGTCGCACCAGTTTCAATTCGACCGCTGGCTGTCCGCCAGCGTGTTGCGTCCTCTGGCTCACGGCATCTCCCGTTCCGCGCCCTTTTGCCATTCTCGCACGGAGTGCGGCATCGCGACAGATACGGCAGCCTGCTCATGAAGCGCGAGGCAAGGCAAACCTGGGTGCTAGCGTGGTGCCCAGATCACCTCGATGAAACCGGTACGTCCGGGCGTGTTGTAGCCGTAGGCAAGTTCGTGGTCGCGATCCGTGATGTTCTCGAGCCGGGCAGCGATGCGCCAATCCGGCGACGGTGACCACGAGCCGCGCAGGTTCAGCACGGTATAGCTCGCCAGCTCGATGCCGCCGACATCGTCGCGTCGTCCGCCATGCACGAGTTCGGCGCCAACGCGAATCGAGTCGGCGAATCGCCGCTCGATCGAGCCGGTGAACTTCTGCTTCGGTCGTCGCAGCAGCGCGGAGTCGGTGTCCTCGTTGCGTGGGTCCTGCCACGTCAATGTCGCGGTCGCCAGCCAATCCGCGAACGATCCTGAATAATCGAGTTCCGCACCACGGATGCGCGCACGTGCAACGTTGACTGCCTGGAAGTCGACGCCGCTGAAGCTGATCAGATTGCGCACGCGAGTCGAATACAGGTTGGTCTTGATTCGCTGTCCATCGATCGGCACGAACTCGAGGCCGATCTCGCTGCTGCGCGAGGTTTCCGGCTGCAGGTCCGGATTGCCGGCGAACAGTCCACCGAAGCCCGGAGAGAACTGCTCGTTGAGGGTAGGCCCGCGGAAGCCCTCACCATGGCTTGCATACGCGCGCACGAGGTCGGAGAAGCGCCAGCCGAAGGCCGCCGAGCCGGTGGTGGTGCTGCCGAATATGCTGTTGTCGTCGTGGCGCAGCGCAAGTTCACTGTCGGACGCGCCGAAGCCGGCGTGCCAGCCGATGTACAGGCCGGTGTTGCCGCGCTGCTCGCCGTAGACCGTCGTGTCGCTGAAAGTGTCGCGATTCTCGCCATCCTCGTCGACATGATCGATGCCGACGACGAGTCGTTGGCGCTCGGACAGTCGCACATCGTTCTGCCAGGCGATCGTGTCGCGCCGTGACGCATACGCTGTCGTGAACGCCGGCGTGGCATAGTCTTCGCCCGCGCTGCCGGCGCTGAGCCGATGGTGCCAGCGATCGCCGAGTGATCCTTCGAGCGCGACGCCGACAGCCTGCTGCACGAAGTCCGATTCACCGCCGGAGAACTCCGCCGTGCCTTCACTGCGCAGCAGCGTCCCGGAGAACGTCTGCGCGCCGAGACGAATGTCGCCGCGAGCGGTCAGATGCTGGTTTTCCAGTCCATGGTCCTTTGCTTCGAACGCAAAGCCGTTCTCGTTCTGGCTCGGGAAGCCTTCGTAGTCACGTGAGCCTGCCTGCACGCTGAAGCCGCCGCCATCAGCGCGCATGCCGTAGCCGGCGTTGGCGTTGAGGTCGCCGTGCGTGCCGTAGCCGAGCGAGAGGCGCGGGCCATCGAGTGCGCGCGTGAAGATCTGCACAACACCGCCGATCGCGTCCGATCCCCAATAGCTCGCGCGCGGGCCGCGCACGATCTCGATGCGCTCGATGGTGTCGAGCGGCAGCGTTTCCCAGGTGAATGCGCCAGTCCCGAGAGCGGCGACGCGGATGCCGTCGACGAGCACGAGCACGTGGTTGTTGTTGGTGCCGCGCAGGAACACCGAGGTCTGTCCACCGGGCCCACCGGTGCGCGCGACATCGACACCGGCCTGCAGCCGAAGCACCTCTAGGAGGTCGCGCGAGACGCTCGCATCGATCGCGTCGCGCGTGATGATGCTGACATCGGCGAGAATCGAGTCGACGGTCTGTGCGACGCGCGAGGCGGTGACCACCACCTTCGGTTGCAGAGTGTCCTCGGCGGCCACCATGGGCGTGACGAGGGCGAGCAGGGCGCCCGCAAGAAGTTTTCTGGAACGGTTCATGGACTTGCTCCGATACGCACACCCGCGAATCCAGTCGCGCGTACGGAAAAACAGGCACGGACGAGCACGCTCGTCCAAGCCCATCCGTTGCCCGCCGCAACGCTGGAACTGTAGACGTCGAGACGTCTGCCACAGGCCGGTCTCCGGGCTTGCAAGCGATGCAGCTGCATCGGCCTGATCACCTTCCCGTGCGGTGCACAGTGGCGAATCGATCAGGTTTGGCTTGCCTACCGTTGCGGGGGCAGCGCCGGAATGAAGGACCCGCGCGGCGCGATCGGGAGCAATCGCGTCGGCCAGACTCGCACCGGCTTCCCGTTTCACCCTGCCGCGAGGCAGGACACCTGTGGGACGCGCAGTGTAGGTGCGGCAGGCTGTCGCGACAAGGACGGTGGCGCTATTCGTTGTCGGTGCCGGCGCGCACATCGCCGAGGTTGCCGTCGTCACCGATATCGATCGCGATCTCGATCGGACGGCAGCAGACGGGACAGTCCTCGACATACGCCTGCGCACCGGCCGATGCATCGATCACGGCACTGAAGCGTTCGCCGCAGTACGGACAGCGCACCTTGACTTCATCGAGCATCGTGGTCGGACTCCGGCAGGAACAGGGCGATCACATCGTTGAGCAGGCGCTGGCCTTCATCGGTCGTGCACAGCCTGTGCTCGTCGGCAGTGATCCAGCCGTGCGCACGCGCGCTCGACAGCGTTGACTCTATTGCAGCGATCGGCACGCCGGTGCGCTCGGCAAACGCGGTAGCGTCGACCCCGTCGATCAGGCGCAATGCGTTCATCATGTACTCGAATGGCAGATCTGCCGGTGCGAGCACGGTGTCACTGGCGATCGCACGTGGCGTGCCGGCGTTCTCGAGGTACGCACGTGGCGTGCGTTGCCTGGCGCGCCGGCGGATGCTCGAGCGGTTCGCGTCGCTGATCTTCGCGTGTGCGCCGGCACCGATGCCGAGATAGTCGCCGAACGTCCAGTAGTTGATGTTGTGCCGCGAGCTTCTGCCGTCGCGCGCATAGGCCGACACTTCGTACTGCGCGAATCCGTGTTCGGCGAGCCGGCGTTGACAGGTTTCCTGCATGTCCCAGCTCAGGTCGCTGTCGGGCAGTGCCGGCGGGTCCGCGGCGAACTGCGTGTTCGGCTCGAGGGTCAGCTGATAGTGCGACAGGTGCATCGGGCCGAGACGGATGGCCCGATCCACGTCCTCGAGTGCGCCCGCCAGGTGCTGTCCCGGCAAGCCGTACATGAGGTCGATGTTGAGGTTGTCGATGCCTGCCGCCTGCGCCTCGCGCACTGCGCGATCGGCGTCGTCCGATGAATGGATGCGACCGAGTCCATGCAACGCTGCGTCGTCGAAACTCTGCACGCCGATGCTGACCCGATTGATACCGGCGCGGCGGTAGCCGTCGAAGCGCCCGTGCTCGATCGTTCCGGGGTTTGCCTCCAGCGTGATTTCGATATCGTCCGCCAGCGACAGGCGCGCAGCCACGCCATCGATGATCTCGCCGATCGACGTCGGATCGAACAGGCTTGGCGTGCCACCACCGAAGAACATGCTGACGATCGGGCGCTGATCGAGCGCATCGCCATGATCGCCGATGTCGCGATCGAGATCGGCGAGCAAGGCGGCGACATACGCTGCCTGTGGAATCTCGCCGCGCTGCGCATGCGAGTTGAAGTCACAGTAAGGACACTTCTTCACGCACCACGGAATGTGCACGTACAGCGACAACGGGGGAGTCAGCATCGGCATGTCGGAATTGTAGTGTGCCGAGCGCACCGAGCGACGTGTCGCGATCGCGCCGACGTGCCGATGCGCTTGATCGGTGCGGTACGCGGATTGCGACAGCCGTGAGTACGCGCGGGCTCAGCCGTTATTTCGATCGAGTAGCGATTTGAGCACCGCCAGCGCGCGACCGCGATGGCTGATGCGGTTCTTCAACGCGGCATCCATTTCGCCTGCGCCCAGTCCCGTTTCGGGATCGAAGAACAGCGGGTCGTAGCCGAAGCCGGATTGCCCCCGTCTTGCCTCGAGGACACGGCCATGCCAGCGGCCTTCTGCGATCAGCGGTGCGGGATCGTCCGCTGACTGCAGCAGCGCGATCGAACAGTGGAAATGCGCCGTGCGCGCGCGCTCAGCGGCGCCGCCGAGCGCACCGAGTAGCTTGGCGATGTTCGCGTCGCTGTCGCCGTGAATGCCCGCATAGCGCGCCGACAGAAGGCCCGGCGCACCACCGAGCGCATCGACACACAGGCCGGAATCATCGCCGAGTGCCGGGAGTCCGCTGAGGCGTGCCGCATGGCGGGCCTTGAGGATCGCGTTTTCGAGGAAGGTGGCACCGGTTTCCTCGGCGTCGGCGATACCAAGCGTCGATTGGGCGATCAACTCGATGCCGGTCGTGGCCAGCAGTGCGTGCAGCTCGTCGAGCTTGCCGGCGTTGCCGCTCGCCAGAACCAGCTTCACTCGGCCAGCGCTCGCTGCTGCAGTTCGCAGAGTTCGTTGATGCCCTGCTCGGCGATGCGCAGCAGTGCGTCCAGTTCGGTGCGTCGGAACGCGTGGCCTTCCGCGGTGCCCTGGATCTCGATGAAGCCGCCACCATCGTTCATGACGACATTCATGTCGGTATCACAGGTCGAATCCTCGGCGTAGTCCAGATCGAGAACCGGCTGGCCGTTCCAGATGCCTACCGACACGGCAGCGATGGCGCCGACGATCGGATCGCGCTTGAACACACCGCGCAGCTTCAGTGGCGCAATTGCATCGACCAGTGCGACATAGGCGCCGGTGATCGCCGCGGTGCGGGTACCGCCATCGGCCTGCAGCACGTCGCAATCGAACGTGATGGTGCGCTCACCGAGCGCGCCGCGATCGACGCAGGCGCGCAGGCTGCGCCCGATCAGGCGCTGGATCTCCATCGTGCGGCCGCCCTGGCCACCGCGGGCCGCCTCACGGTTGGTGCGTTCCTTGGTGGCGCGCGGCAGCATGCCGTACTCGGCGGTCAGCCAGCCCTCGCCCTTGCCACGCAGGAACGGCGGCACCTTGTCCTCGACGCTCGCCGTACACAGCACGCGGGTGTCGCCGAACGAGACGAGTACCGAGCCTTCGGCGTGGCGGGTGAAGCGGCGTACGAAAGAAACGTTGCGCAGCTGGTCAGCGGCGCGACCGCTGGGGCGCGGGGAATTCGACATTGAGGAAGACGCTATGGCAAACCGGCCGCGCAGTTTACCATTGCCGGCCAACCATCGATGGACCGGCGCCATGATCCGCAGCATGACGGCCTTTGCGAGCGCTGAAAGCGAGACGGCCCACGGCGCGCTGAGCATCGAATTGCGTTCGGTCAACCACCGCTATCTGGAGTTGAGCCCACGCCTTCCCGATGATCTGCGCAGCTTCGAGCCGCACTTGCGCGACGTCCTCAATGCCCGGCTCTCGCGTGGCAAGGTCGATATCAGCGTGCGCCTGAAGCCGGCGGCGACGCGTTCTGCCGCACTCGCGGTCGACGAGGATCTGCTTGCCCGGCTCGCCGAGTCGGCGCAATCGCTGGTCGCGCGGGTGCCAACGCTGCGCGTCGATTTCACCTCGCTGCTGAACTGGCCCGGGGTACTGCGCGACCAGGCAACCGATGTCGAGGGTCTGCGTTTCGAGGCCGAGCGTCTGCTCGGCGAAGCGCTGGCCGAGTTCATTGCGACGCGCGAGCGCGAAGGCGCCCGCCTCGCCGTGTTCCTGCAGGAGCGGCTCGACGCGATCGAGGCGATTGTCGCGGGCGTGCGCGAACATCTTCCCGAAGTGCGCATCGCGGCCAGGGCGCGGCTCGACCTCAGGCTTGCCGAGATCAAGCAGCCGGCCGACCCGGGGCGGATCGAGCAGGAAATCGTGCTGCAGCTGCAACGCATGGATGTCGACGAGGAACTCGACCGGCTCACTTCGCATATCGCCGAAGCGCGACGCATCTTCGGTGTCCGCGAGGCGGTCGGTCGACGACTCGATTTCCTCATGCAGGAATTCAACCGCGAAGCCAACACGCTCGGATCGAAAGCGGCGGACCCGCGCACGACCAAGGCGGCAGTCGAGCTCAAGGTACTGATCGAGCAGATGCGCGAACAGGTACAGAACCTGGAGTGATCGTGTCCGGTACGCTCTACATCATTGCGGCGCCGTCGGGAGCCGGCAAGACCAGCCTGGTCAAGGCGTTGCTCGAGCGCGAGCGCGAGATCGCCTTGTCGGTTTCCTACACGTCGCGTCTGCCGCGCCATGGCGAAGAGGACGGCCAGCACTACCACTTCGTGTCGCGTGACGTTTTCGAGCACATGGCCGAGGCCGGGGCATTCTTCGAATACGCCAATGTGCACGGCGACTACAAGGGTACGTCGCGCGCCGCCGTGGAGCCGTTGCTGGCTGCCGATCGCGACGTGTTGCTCGAGATCGACTGGCAGGGCGCGCAGCAGGTGCGCAAGCAGTGGCCGCAGGTGATCAGCATCTTCATCCTGCCGCCGTCGCGTGCCGAGCTCGAGCGACGGCTTCGCCAGCGCGCGTCCGACAGCGCCGAGCAGATCGCGCGGCGGATCGCCGACTCGCGCATCGAGGTCGCGCGCGCAGCGGAATTCGACTACGTCGTCATCAACGACGATTTCGCCCAGGCACTGGCCGATCTGCGCGCAATCTTCGCATCACGCCGTCTGCGCTGCGACGCACAACTGCGTCGGCACGCGTTGCTGGTCGAGGATCTGCTCGCCGTCGATCTGCTGAAGCCGACCTGACGCCGGGTTGCGGCGCATCGGCACATTCGCCGGTGCGACCGGCGTCATCGACTATGCTAGGGGGATTCCGGGCCACTGCGCGCAGCCAGTGCGGTGACCAGATCAGAACCTGCCGGCCACGCCGCCCCGCTTTCTTTTTCGACGACCAATCATCGCGTGAACGATCCTCAACAATCCGCGCCGGTGGCGCCCAGCCATGAAACCCCGCCTGCCTATGTGCAGATTCGCGGGCTGCGCACGGTGCTCGGTGGCAAGGCGATCTTCGATGGCGTCGACCTCGACGTCGCGCGCGGTCGCATCACCGCGATCATGGGTCCGAGCGGCACTGGCAAGACCACCTTGTTGCGCCACATCACCGGCCAGCTGGCGCCGGATGCGGGCGAGATACGCGTGGACGGCGTGAATGTGCCGTCATTGCGTCGCAGCCAGCTTTTCGATGTGCGCGAGCGCATCGGCTACCTGTTCCAGAATTCAGCACTGCTGACCGATTTCAGCGTCTTCGAGAATGTCGCGTTCCCGCTGCGCCAGCATCTGCGCCTGCCCGAGGAGCTGATCCGCAACATCGTGCTGACACGGTTGCAGGCGGTTGGTCTGCGCGGCGCCGCCGATCTCATGCCAGCCGAACTGTCGGGCGGCATGGCACGTCGCGTCGCTTTGGCGCGTGCGATCGTGCGTGATCCGAGCCTCATCATCTATGACGAGCCGTTCGTGGGACTCGATCCGATCGCACTCAACCAGGTGCTCAAGCTGATCCGTACGCTCAATGACTCGCTCGGCATCACCAGTATCCTCGTCGCCCACGAGTTCGCCGCCGTGCGCCGTGTGGCCGATCATGTGTATCTGATCGCTGGTGGCAGGATCGCGGCGCAGGGGCACCCGGAAGAACTCGCCACCCGGGACTCGCCGTGGACGCGTCAGTTTTTCGGCGGCGAAGCCGACGGACCGGTGCCGTTCGAGTACCCGGCCGGTGACTACGCCAGTGCGCTCGGTTTCCGGGAGGGCTCGCATGTCTAGGCCGTCCAGAGGCGTCGTCTTCACTGAGTCGCTCGCCCAGGTCGGCGCGGCCGCGTTGTTCCTGTTTTCGATTCTCGGCGCGATACCGCAAAGCCTGAGGCATTTGCGCGAGACCGCGCGGCAGATCTGGTTCGTCGGCGCAATGAGTCTGGTCATCATCATGACCTGCGGATTGTTCATCGGCATGGTGCTGGCGTTGCAGCTCTATTACACCTTGTCGATCTTCGGCGGCACCGCCGCGCTCGGCACGGTGGTTGCGCTCTCGCTGTTCCGCGAACTCGGACCGGTAGTCACCGCGCTGCTGTTCGCCGGTCGTGCCGGAACCTCGATCACCGCCGAGATCGGCCTCATGCGCGCGACCGACCAGCTCTCGGCGATGGAGATGATGGCGGTTGATCCACTCGCCTACGTCGTCGCACCGCGCTTCATCGCCGGCATCATCGCCATGCCGCTGCTCGCCTGCGTTTTCAATGCGCTCGGCATCCTCGGTGCGCACCTGGTCGGGGTCAGCTGGCTTGGCCTCGACAACGGCACGTTCTGGGGCAACATGACGGCCAGCGTCGATGTCTGGAAAGATGTCGTCAATGGCCTCTGGAAGAGTCTGGCATTCGGTGCGGTGATCGCGCTGATCGCGACATTCCAGGGCTACACCACCCCGCCGACGAGCGAAGGCGTCGCCCACGCAACGACACGGACGGTAGTCACGTCGTCGATCGTGGTGCTGGCGCTCGATTTCGTCATGACCGCTTTCCTGATGTGATGGGAATCCCCACGTGACCCAGCAACGACGTTCGTTCCAGGTCGGTACCGGCCTCTTCATCCTGCTCGGCTTCGCCGCGCTGGCCTACCTCGCCACGCAGACCACCTCGATCGCCAACTATCGCGAAGGCGCCACCTTCACGGTCAAGGCGCGCTTCACCAACATCGGCCAGCTCAAGCTGCGCGCACCGATCAAGATCGCTGGCGTGCGCGTCGGTTCTATCAAGTCGATCACGCTCGATGGCCAGACACTCGACGCGCTCGTCGAGCTCTCCATCGATTCGCGCTACAGCGATCTTCCCGACGACTCGGGCGCGGCGATATTCACGAGCGGTTTACTCGGTGATCAGTACGTTGCGCTGCAGCCGGGCGGCTCGCCTGACGTGCTCAAGGATGGCGACGAAATCGTGCTCACGCAGTCGTCGATGCAGATCGAAGACCTGATCGGCAAGTTCCTGGTCAGTGGCGATGCGCCGAAACCAAACACGACCGCCAGCGAACCGACAGCGCCAACCGGATCTGAACCGCCGAAACCCCAGTAGGAGAAAACCCATGCAGCGCTTGATTGGTGGCGTACTCGCGATCCTCATCGCCTTCGTGCCGATGCTGACTGTTTCCGCCGCGACGCTCACGCCCGAGCAGGTCGTGCAGAAGATCGCCGACGACCTGGCCGGCACGATCGGAGATCGTCGCGACGAGCTCAAGAACGATCGCGACAAGCTCATCAGCGAGATAGACGACATCCTGCTGCCGCATTTCGACATTGATTACGCGTCGATCCTCGTGCTCGGCCAGAGCGCGCGCACGACCAGCCCGGAACAGCGCTCGCGTTTCGCGAAGGCGTTCTACAATTCGATCGCACATCGGTATGCCGAGGGGCTGCTCAACTACACGCGCGGCAATGTGCGCGTGCTGCCGTTCCGTGGCGAACTGAACGACAAGCGCACGATCGTGCGCACCGAGGTCATCCTCGATGATGGCAAGACCGTCGCCGTCGACTACGCGTTCCGCAAGGGCAGTGGCGGTGACTGGAAGGCCTACGACGTGATCATCGAGGGTATTTCCTACATCACCAACTATCGCAACCAGGTTGCGGCAGAGATTAAGGCGACCAGCCTCGACGCATTGATCACGCGACTCGAGACGCAGGGCGAAAAGGCGCTGGAAAGCATGGAGAAGAACCAGCAGGGCGGCGCGTGAGCGAAGCCCTGCAGATCCGCGACGATGGCGATTGCGTGCGCATCGCCGGGCGCATCGACGTCGACAACGCGGGCGACGCGCTCGCGCGCGGCCGCAAGGCCCTTGCCGGCGGCACGTGTCGCGTTGATCTTTCGCAGCTGGAAAGCGCCGATAGTGTGACTCTGGCCGTGCTGATTGCCTGGGCGGCGCCGGCGAGCATGCGCGGAACCGCCATCGAGTTCTCAGGCGTGGCGCCGAGGTTGCAGGCGCTGGCCCAGCTCAGTGATGCCGACGGATTGATCGGCATGCCCGTCGCGACGGAATCGCACGTCGCCTAGCGATACGTCGATCACGTCTGCACAGGCGTCACCGCACTGGCTGCGCGATTATCGAGGCGTCTCTCCAATTGGCAGGCTGGCCATCTGTCAGTCGCTGCAACGACGAGCTGCACGCACGCAGCTCGGCCCTGTTGAACGCGATGACAAGGCGATGCCCACAAGACTCTTCCGCCGAGTCGCGCGACTTGGCCCAGGCCACCCGCCGGGGCCGGGCGTCACGCACACCACCAGGCGAGCGTTGTGACCGTCATGCCGCCGGCGCAGAGCTGATCAGAGTATCCCTGGTGCGGATTCCGAAACCCGCTGCGCGCGCGTCACCGAACCGGATCGTTGCCCTGGGTGCTCTCGTACTTGCGCTGCTCTTCGAGCATCGCATCGATGTCATCGTCCTCGATGCCCTGCATCTGCTGAATCGCGTCAATCGGCGGCTCGCCATCGTAGATCATGTACAGGCGGCGCTGGCGGTAGGCGTCGCGGAAGAACACGTACGGATCGTAGGCGCCGCCCATGACCGCTTCGGCATCAATGGCTCCGGCACGCAGGTTGACCAGAAACAGGATGTTCGGCCAGTTCTCCTGACGGTACGGATGCTCATGCCGCTGCGCGTAGCGTGAGATGGGGTCGAAAAAGTAGCTGTCGACCGGCATGCGCCAGATGTCGCGCGTGGTCGTCGAGCCGACCAGTGGCAGGACGAGATAGGGACCTTCGCCGACGCCCCACTTGGCCAGCGTCACGCCGAAATCGGTCTCCAGAGGCGGCAGCCGCATCTGGCTGGCCGGATCGAAAAAGCCGAGGAATCCTACCGTCGTGTTGATGACGAAGCGGCCGGTTCCCTTCAGCGCGTCTTTTGGATCGCCCTGCAGCACGTCGTTGCCGATCGTGATCGGCATGCGCATGTTCGAAAAGAAGTTGCTGATCAGGCGGCGCACATTCGCCGAGGTGACCTTGCGATAGCCTACCGCGACAGGTCGAATCACGGCCTGATCCACCGTGTCGTTGAACGTGTAGACCTTGCGGTTGAAGCGCTCCCACGGGTCGTCCGTGCGCGGCTGTTTCACTGCGCAGCCGGCAACCGCAACGAGAATCAGCGCCAGCAGCGCGGCGCGGAGGTTGGGGGAACGTGACGTCTGCAGCATGTCGTTGGGTGTCCATTGTGCGCCGCAATGCAGCGCTGTTTCCGGGGAGATGGCAGGCAAGAACATGCCGGCGTACGGCGACAAGCGTATGCGAAAAGGTCGGTTTGGTACATGCGCCCGGGCGAGTCGGCCGTCACGGTTCAGCAATGCCGTGTTTGCACCGCACAATTGCCGCCCGCTACAATGGCGGCAACGTCCGGTGAATGTACCGAAGTCCTTCAAGGGTTCTCAAGATGGCACGCATTACAGTGGAAGATTGTCTGGAGGTCGTGGACAACCGGTTTGAACTGGTTCTCATGGCAACGAAGCGCGCACGGCAGTTGGCCAAGGGCGCCGAGCCGGCGATCGAGGCTCACAACGACAAGCCCACGGTGGTGTCGCTGCGCGAGATTGCCGCGCGCAAGGTCGATCAGCCGATGATCGACGAGATCGACCGTCAGTCGCGCGAAAAGGCCGAGCGTGAAGCGCTCGAGTGGGCTGCCGCCGAGGTCGACGATGATCTCTCGAAAGGTGGCGACGACCTGTAAGTCAGGCGTGCCCAAGCTGACCCGAGGCACATTGGCGCCGGTCCGATCCGGCGAACGCTGAGGTGAAGCGATGAAGGCAGCGGTCAAGGCAATCGTGGGCAAAGGGGGCAAGGCGCCCGCCTATGTGCTCGCGCTCGAAGATCGCCTTGCCGTCTACATGAACGCGCAGCAGATCGACCGCGTGCGTCGTGCCTACGAAGTCGGCGCCGCTGCGCACAGCGGGCAGACGCGCAAGAGCGGTGAAGCCTACATCACGCACCCGGTTGCGGTTGCCGGCATTCTCGCCGATCTCGGCCTCGACGCCGAAACGATCATCGCGGCGATCCTGCACGACACGCTCGAAGACACGCCACTGACCGCCGCGGAGCTGACCGCCGAGTTCGGTGCCACCGTCACCGAACTCGTCGATGGCGTGACCAAGCTCGACAAGCTGCACTTCAAGAGTCGCCAGGAAGCCGCCGCGGAGAGTTTCCGCAAGATGTTGCTGGCGATGGCGCGCGACCTGCGCGTGATCCTCATCAAGCTCGCCGATCGCCTGCACAACATGCGCACGCTCGGGTCGATGGAGGCGACGTCGCGCCGGCGCATCGCGCTCGAGACGCTCGAGATCTATGCGCCGATTGCGCAACGGCTCGGCATGAACCGGTTCAAGGCCGAACTGCAGGACCTCGGCTTCCGCGCGCTGTATCCCGATCGCCACCGCGTGATTGCTGCGCGCATCCGCACCGTGCTCGGTAATCGCCGCGAGGCGATGGGCAAGATCCAGGCTGCGCTCGAGGCGCGTCTTGCTGCAGAGAACATCCCGCACCGGATCGTCAGTCGGATCAAGTCCGCTTACAGCATCTACACCAAGATGCGCACCGAGCAGAAGTCGTTCAACCAGGTCATGGACGTGTACGGCTTCCGCGTCGTGGTCGATTCGGTCATGCACTGCTACCAGGCGCTCGGTGCCGTGCATTCGCTGTACAAACCGCTCGACGGACGTTTCCGTGACTTCATCGCGATCTCGAAAGCGAACGGCTACCAGTCGCTGCACACGGTGTTGTTCGGATCGTTCGGCGCACCGATCGAAATTCAGATCCGCACCGAGGACATGGATGCGGTCGCGGACCGTGGCGTCGCCGCGCACTGGAGCTACAAGGCCGATTCGGGCCCGGCCAACGGTGCGCAGAACCGTGCGCGCGAGTGGCTTTCGAGCCTGGTCGACGAGCAGAACGGCACGCCATCGTCGATCGAGTTCATCGAGAACGTCAAGATCGACCTGTTTCCCGAAGAGGTCTACCTGTTCACGCCGCGCGGTCAGATCCTCGCTCTGCCGCGCAATGCTACGGCACTCGATTTCGCCTATGCAGTGCATACCGACGTCGGCAGTCACGCCGTTGCGGCGCGCGTCGACAAGAAGCTGGCACCGCTGCGTACGCGCCTGAGCAGTGGCCAGTCGGTCGAGATCATCACCGCGCCATCGGCAGTGCCGAGCACGCAGTGGCTCGAGTGGGTGGTCAGCGCCAAGGCGCGCACGGCGATCCGACATTTCCTCAAGCGCCTGCAGCACGAGGATGCAATCGAGCTCGGTCATCGCATGCTCGATCGCGCGATGGACGGACTCGGCGCCTCGCTCGAAGTACTGCCGCCGAACGCATTGAGCCAGTATCTCGAAGAGCACAAGCTGCGCGCGCTCGAGGACCTGCTCGCGGACATCGCGCTCGGCAACCGCACCGCCGACCAGGTCGCACGCACGCTGCTGCATGTGCAGGAGGGCTATTCGGCGAACCTGCACACGCATGCGGCGGAGAAAATCCTGATCACCGGAGCAGAGCGCGGTGTGCTCAGTTTCGGCAACTGCTGCCATCCGGTGCCGGGCGACGAGATCGTCGGTTACTCGACGGCCGGCAAGGGCATCGTCGTGCACCGGCTCGAGTGCCCGAACATGCCCGAGTTCCGCAAGTCACCGGATCGCTGCGTGGAAATCGCCTGGGATCGTGATGTCAGCGGCGACTACCGCGTTGCGCTGCGCATCATCGTCGCCAACAAGCCCGGCGTGCTGGCCCAGGTCGCAGCGGCGGTCGCCGAGGCCAGTTCGAACATCGAGAACGTCGAGTACAAGGAGCGCGACCTGATGACTGCGACGCTGCTGTTCACGATCGAGGTATCGAGCCGCCGGCATCTCGCCGACGTCATGCGCGGCGTGCGCAGGCTCGGCGTGGTCAACGCGGTCTATCGCCATCCCGTCTGAACCGAAGGAACTGCCATGAGCCGTCGCCGCATCGTCCACTCCGACCACGCGCCGAAAGCGATCGGTCCCTATTCGCAGGCCGTGCGCGTCGACGACACGCTGTACCTGTCCGGTCAGACGCCGCTCGATCCGGCCACCGGCGAACTCGTCGTCGGTGACATCTCGGTGCAGGCGCGTCGTGTGTTCGAGAATCTGAAGGCCGTGCTCGACGCAGCCGGCGCGGGTTTCGACGATGTCGTCAGGGTCGGCATCTATCTGACCGACCTCGGCGATTTCGCGGCGGTCAACGAGGTCATGAAGCAGTATTTCAGCGAGCCGTATCCGGCGCGCTCGACGATCGGAGTGGCCGCATTGCCGAGAGCGTCCGCCGTCGAGATCGACCTGGTCGCCGTGTTCGCATCGTGATTGCACGGCTGTACTGATCCGCGTCGGCGCGGCGTCTTATCGGTATCTCTTGCTACCCTTGCGCAATGCCCCGCGCTGCCAGCCGCACCCAACCTTCCAATACTGTCGATGCCGGACTCCTTCCGGTCGACTCGCTGCCGGGCGTGGGTCCTGCCTTGCTGCTTTCGCTGCAACGCGTCGGCATCGAGCGCGTGCAGGATCTCTGGTTCCATCTCCCGCTGCGTTATGAAGACCGCACGCGCTTGACACCCATCGCCGACCTGCGTGTCGGCGAGCATGCGCAAATCGAGGGCACGGTCACGGCAGTCGAGGGCAGTTTTCGCTTCAAGCCGCAATTGCGCGTGGCCATCGGCGATGGCAGCGCGGCCACTCTGACTCTGCGTTTTTTCCACTTTCGTCGCGCCCAGGTCGAACAGCTCGCTCCCGGTGTGCGTGTGCGTTGCTATGGCGAAGTCAGGCATGGCTCGCATGGATTCGAAATCGTGCATCCGCAGTACCAGCGCGTGCTCGAGGAATCTGCTGTCGAGGAGCGCCTGACGCCCGTGTATCCGACCACCGAGGGGCTCGGCCAGAAGCGTCTGATCACGCTGGTCGGTCATGCGCTCGAGCGACTTCCCGACGCCGCCGCACTCGAGCTGATTCCGTCCGCACTGCAGGAGACACTCGAGCTGCCGTCACTGCGCGACGCACTGAGCTTCGTGCACCGTCCGCCGGCCGACGCCGATGTCGGCGCATTGACCCGCGGCGCGCATCCGGTCCAGCAACGTCTCGCCTTCGAGGAATTGTTGACGCATCACCTGAGCCTCAAGCGATTGCGGGCGCAACTTCGCACGCATTCCGCCCCGGTGCTGCGCGGCGATGGCACGTTGCGTCACGCCTTGCTCGCATCATTGCCGTTTGCACTGACCAGCGCACAACAGCGCGTCGGCCGGGAAATCCTCGATGACCTTGGCCAGCCGAAGCCGATGCTGCGTCTGGTCCAGGGCGACGTCGGCTCTGGCAAGACCGTGGTCGCTGCGCTGGCCGCACTGGCGGCGATCGAATGCGGCGTGCAGGTGGCCTTGATGGCGCCGACCGAATTGCTCGCCGAACAGCATCTGCGCAGTCTGCGCGGATGGCTCGTGCCGCTCGGCATCGAGCCGGTCTGGCTGGCCGGCAAGGTGCAGGGCAGGGCGCGCCGCACAGCGCTCGATGCAATGGCCGGCGATGCATCGATCATTGTCGGCACGCACGCGCTGATGCAGCAGGGCGTCGCATTCCGCAATCTCGGCCTCGCCATCATCGACGAGCAGCACCGCTTCGGTGTGCATCAACGCCTCGCCCTTCGCGACAAGGGCCGCGACGGCGACAGTGTCCCGCACCAGCTGGTGCTGACCGCAACACCAATTCCGCGCACGCTGGCGATGACCGCGTACGCCGATCTCGATGTATCGGTGATCGACGAATTGCCGCCAGGACGCACGCCGGTGAAAACTGTCGCGATCTCCAGTGCACGTCGCCACGACGTCATCGAGCGCATTCGCGATGCCTGCGTCGACGGTCGCCAGGTCTACTGGGTGTGCACATTGATCGAAGAGTCCGACGTCCTCGAAGCGCAGGCTGCCGAAGTGGCTTACAGCGAGCTCTCCGCCGCACTCGGTGAACTGCGCATCGGCCTCGTCCACGGACGCATGAAGCCGGCCGAGAAGCAGGCAGTGATGGATGCATTCCGCGCCGGCGAAATCGCCTTGCTGGTCGCCACCACGGTCATCGAGGTGGGTGTCGACGTGCCGAATGCAAGCCTCATGATCATCGAGAATCCGGAGCGCCTTGGTCTTGCCCAGTTGCATCAGCTGCGCGGCCGCGTCGGTCGCGGCAGCCGCGCCTCGTCCTGCCTGCTCATGTACCAGCCGCCGTTGTCGGCGCTGGCGCGCGAGCGTCTCGAGGCGATGCGCGAGACCAACGATGGTTTCGTCATTGCCGAGAAGGATCTCGAGCTGCGTGGCCCTGGCGACATGCTCGGCACGCGCCAGACCGGACGACTTGAGTTCCGCATTGCCGATCTCGCCCGCGACGCGGCCATGCTGCCCGACGTGCAGCGCATCGGCGCGGTCCTGCTCGAACAGCACGCTGACTGCGTCGAACGCCTGCTCGTGCGCTGGGTCGGTGCCTCGGCACGATTTGCGGGGGCATGAGCAACCTGGTGTCACGCCTGCGCATTGGACTCGCCTGCGTGCGCTGGCGCGAGCTTGCATTTCGCGCCGGCAAATGTCCGTTCTGTGGACCAACGCTGTTCGTGCGTCTCGACACCGACGAGACGGCCGTCCGCTGTATGCGCTGTCTGGCCAGTGCCGTCCATCTCGCGATCGGAAACGCGCTTGCGGAGGAACTGCCGGACATCGGCAACTGCGACGTCTGCGAACTGTCCTCACGCGGGGCGTTGGTGAGCCACTTGCGCCGTCATGCACGCAACGTCGCGCTGTCCGAGTATATGGAAGGCGTGCCGCCAGGATCGCTGCGTGGTGAGGTGCGTTGCGAGGACGTCGAGCAGCTCACCTACGCCGAGGCGAGTTTCGATCTCATCACGCATACCGAGGTGCTCGAGCATGTCGCCGACGATGCGCGCGCGTTCCGCGAACTCTTTCGCGTCCTGCGTCCCGCGGGGCGAATGATATTCAGTGTGCCGCTGCACGAAGTTGGAGCGACACGCGAGCGCGCGCGCCTGCGTTCGGGCGTGATCGAGCATCTTCTCGAACCGTGCTGGCACGGCGATCCGTTTCGACACGGGGCCGGGGTGCTTGCTTTCCGCGATTACGGCCACGACATCGCCGAGCGCCTGAGCGCCGCCGGGTTCGTCGACGTCAGGATCCGCGTTCCGGCCAGGCCCATCCCGTGGGTGCCGCCGCGTGCGATCATCCGCGCCCGCAAACCGCTTGAGGACGCGTCGTGAATCGCTGCCGGCTACTGATTGACACCGACCCCGGCGTCGACGATGCGCTGGCATTGCTGATGGCGCATGCGCATGCGACGGTGGTCGCGCTGGGCGTCACGGCGGGCAATGTCGGCCTCGACTGCACAGTCGGCAATGCATTGAAGCTGGTTGAGGTGATCGGCGCCGAGACACCGGTATATCCCGGTTGTGCGGTGCCGCTCGTGCATGCGGCCGCCGATGCGGCCTTCGTGCATGGCGCCGACGGCTTCGGCGACACCGGCTACACCGCCTCCTCGAGGCGCGCGCTTGGCGAGCATGCCGCGCTCGCCCTGTTGCGGCTGTCCCACGAGCATCCCGGCGAACTCACCGTGGTCGCGCTCGGGCCGCTGACCAATCTCGCGCTGGCCGTGCGTCTGGATCCGCAGTTGCCGACACGGGTTCGCCGTCTCGTCGTCATGGGCGGTGCAGTCAACGGTCGCGGCAACACCGAGCTGATCCCTGCCGAGTTCAACATCGGCTTTGATCCGGAGGCCGCCCACATCGTGTTTTCCGCATGGCCACAGTTCGAACTCGTCGACTGGGAACTGACCATGCGCCACGGTCTCGATTTCGATCGACTCGAGGCATGGGTCGCTGCCGGCGATGCGCGCGCCCGCTTCTTCGACGCGATCTCGCGTCGCACGCGACGCTGGACGCTCGCGCGCGGCCGCCCGACCCTGTTCGCCGCCGATGCGCTGGCGATGGCCGTGGCCATCGACCCGGCAATCGTGACGAATGCCGAAACGCACCGCGTCGAGGTCGAGCTCGGTGGTGCACTGACGCGCGGAGCCACCGTGGTCGACTGGCACGATCGCGGCGGCCGGCCGGCCAATGCACGGATCATTCTCGGCATCGACCAGCAGCGTTTTGAGGATCTCGTCGCCACTGCGCTGGGCGTCCCCGTTTCCGGCGGGCGTGTCTGAGATCTTGCGCTGCCAGCGTGCCGATCGCTATACTCGCGCTCTTTTCTCCGGCCAAACCCGGTATAACGCCATGAAACCCGATATCCATCCGAAGTACCACGCCGTTGTTTTCCAGGATCTCTCCAGCGATTTCTCGTTTCTCACGCGCTCGACGATGTCCAGCAAAGAGAAGATCAAGTGGGAAGACGGTGAGGAATATCCGTTGATCAAGGTGGACATCTCGAGTCATTCGCACCCGTTCTATACGGGCAAGCAGAAGACTGTCGATGCCGGCGGTCGCGTCGACAAGTTCCGTCGCCGCTACGCCAAGTAGTCGCCCGCGCGCCGACTGGCGCGCCACCGTGGCGATTGCCTGATATCACACAGACGCCGGCCCGTGGCCGGCGTCGTCGTTTGCGCGAAGGCGTGACTCAAGGCATGCGGCCGCAATCGTTGTGCTATGCAATAATCGAGGCACGATTCCGGCGACCCGCAGCGCAGTCTGCAGGTCGTCGGCGAGCGACGGCCGCTGGCCTCGCAATCCTTTTCCTACCCGGGTGACGCGCCTCGCCGTGCCCGCGTCAGCCATCAAGGAGTTTGCCGTGTCCGACCCTTCCGTCCAGCTCACCGATGTCGCCAACGACCGCAGCACGACCTTGCCGATCGTCACCGGCACGCTCGGCGATCCGGCGATCGATATCGCCAGGCTCAACAAGGACACCGGCTACTTCACCTACGACCCCGGCTTCGTTTCGACTGCGAGCACGCGCAGCGCGATCACCTTCATCGATGGCGACAAGGGCGTGCTGCTCTACCGCGGCTACCCGATCGAACAGCTGGCCAAGCAGTCGACGTTCCTCGAGACCAGCTATCTGCTGATCAATGGCGAACTGCCGACGGCAGACGAGTTCAAGACCTTCGAGCACGAGGTCACGCATCACACGATGATGCACGAGGCGCAGAAGAACTTTCTCAACGGCTTCCACTACGACGCCCATCCGATGGCGATGTTGTGCGCTTCAGTCGCCTCCTTGTCGGCGTTCTACCACGACACCCTCGACATCAACGATCCCGAGCAGCGCCGTCTTGCCGGCATCCGCCTGATCGCCAAGATGCCGACCATCGCCGCCGCCGCCTATCGCTCGTCGATCGGGTGGCCGGTGCGCTACCCGCGCAACAACCTCGATTACGTGACGCGTTTCCTGCACATGATGTTTGAAGTGCCGAGTGAGCCGCTCGATCTCAATCCGGTGATTGCGAAAGCGCTCGACCTGTTGTTCATCCTGCACGCCGATCACGAGCAGAACGCCTCGACCTCGACGGTGCGCCTGGTCGGCTCCACTGGCGCCAACCCGTACGCCTGCGTTGCCGCCGGCATCGCCGCGCTGTGGGGCCCCGCACACGGAGGCGCCAACGAGGCTGTCCTGGAAATGCTCAGCGACATCGGCGACGCGAAGAACGTCGCCAGCGCCGTGGCCAAGGCCAAGGACAAGAACTCGGGATTCCGCCTGATGGGCTTCGGCCACCGCGTCTACAAGAACTTCGATCCGCGCGCGACGATCATCCGCGAGATGACGCACAAGGTGCTGGCTGATCTGAATGTCAGCGATCCGCTGCTCGATGTCGCAATCGCGCTGGAAGAGGTTGCGCTCAAGGATCCGTATTTCGTCGAGCGCAAGCTGTATCCGAACGTCGACTTCTACTCGGGCATCATCTACAAGGCGCTGAAGATTCCGACCGAGATGTTCACGGTCATGTTCGCGATCGCACGTACTGCCGGCTGGGTGGCGCACTGGCTCGAGCAGCAGGTCACGGCCGATGCCAAGATCGGCCGGCCGCGCCAGATCTACACCGGCGCGGTGGAGCGCGAGTACGTCGACGTTTCGAAGCGCTGAAGCGGGCGGGCACCGGCTCGGCCGCGCCCTCGTCGACGTGCCAGTGCGCGTCAGGCTTCTGCGGAAACCAGCGCTTCGACCACGGCGAGCGGTGCGCGCCGCATCGGTTTCGCGGTGACGCGATCGAGCGGCGCCTGGCGCATGCCGTCGAGTGGAAACACGGTGACGTCAATGACCTCGTTGCCGGCGGATACCTGCAGTGCCGGATAGTCCGCGCATTCGTCCGAGGTGGCGCGCAGCGTGCGTGTCACTTCCTCGTACGGAATGCGGTTTTCGTCGAACACGATCAGCACCTCGCGCACGTCATCGGCGAAAACGTGCAGGCGGATCGCCGACTGTTCGTCTGCACTGCCATCGAGCACGGCGCCGACCAGGCGTGGGTCGAAACGCGCGAGAAAGCGCATCGCATCGATCGCCGCGACTCGCAGCTTGCGCAACTGCTGCGGCTGCGCGCTGCCCTGGAACAGGCGTTGATGCTCGCGCAGTGCTTCGTCGATCTCGCTGTTGCGCGGCAGCGCCGATTGATCCGAAATGCCGAGGCGGGCCGCCGCCTTGCGCTTGGCGTCATGCATGTCGCGCATGCCCTCATCGGCAATCAGGCGAGCTGCCTCGACGGCGATCCTGCGACGCACGTCTGCGCCACCGCCGCGATGGTTTGGCACCCGCCGCTGCATATCAGAAAACGTCGTAGGCTTCGCGCTGGTCCTCGTCCTGCGGGTCCGGACGTGCAGCGAGGCGGGCGACATCTTCGGCGCGGAAGTACTCGATGATCGAATCGGGATCGCCGGCCGGGGCGAGCAGGCCGCTGGCACGATCGACGCGGGCGCTGGTGATGCCGGGTGGCATGTCGAATGCCTGTTCCTCGACGTCCTGCAAAGCCACGCGCATGAAGTCGATCCACATCGGCAACGATGCCTTCGCGCCGTATTCGCCGCGCCCGAGCGGACTGAAGTCGTCGAATCCGACCCACGAAGTGGTGACCATGCGCGCGTTGAATCCGGCGAACCAGGCGTCGCGCTGTTCGTTGGTCGTGCCGGTCTTGCCAGCCAGGTCGGCGCGCTTGAGCACGAGTGCGGCCGAGCCGGTACCGCGGCGGATCACGTCGCGCATCAGCGAGGTGACGAGATAGGCGTTGCGCGCATCGATCGTACGTGGCGCCAATCGCGGCTCATCGGTAGCGCCGACGTTGGCGGGGCTTGCGGCGTTCGCCGTGCCGATCAGACTGATCGAACTCGAGGTCGCCTGCGCCTGTACCACGGAGGGCCCGGCGCTGTCCTCGAGCAGCCGCTGCGGGCACTCGCGACAGGCGCGCGCGGGGTCCGCGCGGAAAACGACCTGGCCATCGCGATCGGCGATCTCGGTGATGAAGTACGGGTCGACCAGGAATCCGCCGTTGGCGAAGGTGGCATACGCGCGCGCCATCGCCAGTGGTGCGACCGAGGCGGTTCCGAGCGCCATCGACAGGTTCTGCGGCACCTGCTGTGCGGTGAAGCCGAAGCGCGTCGCGTACTCGTGCACATAGCGGATGCCGACCGCATCGAGGAGGCGCACCGAGACGAGGTTGCGCGAGCGCACGAGCGCTTCACGCAGGCGGATCGGGCCGTCGAACTTGTCGTCATCATTGGACGGCGTCCACAGGCCATTGGGGCGTGACGGGTCCGGGAATACGAGCGGAGCATCGTTGACCACCGATGCCGGCGTGAAGCCGTGTTCGAACGCGGCCGCATACAGGAACGGTTTGAAGCTCGACCCCGCGGACCGGTTCGATTGCGTAGCGCGGTTGAACTTGCTGCGCCCGAAATTGAATCCACCGACCATCGAGCGGATCGCGCCATCTTCGGGGTCGAGGCCGACCAGCGCACCCTGCACGGCGGGAATCTGCGTGAGCTTCCACGATTCTTCGCTGTCACGGGCAACGCGCACGATGTCACCCGCCTTGAGCACCTCATCGACGCGCTTCGGCACCGGACCGCGAGAACTCTCGCTGAGGTAGGTGCGCGCCCAGCTCACTGCTTCGAGACGCAGCGCCACGCTCTGGCCATCGCCAAGCTGGATCGTCGCTTCCTCGCCATCGACGCTGCCGACGATGCCCGGCACCAGTCCGGCCACGTTCCGATACGGCTCGAGATGCTTGAGCAGGTCGGCCGAACTCGGATCGGCGTCGATGTCCACATGCGCCTCCGCACCGCGATAGCCATGCCTGACGTCGTATTGCAGCAGCGCATCGCGAAGGCCGCGGTTGGCCGCCTCCTGCATGGCCGAGTCGATCGTCGTGCGGATCACGTATCCCTCGTTGAGGGCCTCGTTGCCGAGCTGCTCGATGGCTTGCTGGCGCACCATCTCGGCGACATAGGAGGCCTCGATCTCGATCGGCGGCTCGTGCGCGAAGGCCTGGTCGGGCTCCGCCGTCACGCGGTCGTGCTCGGCACGGTCGATGTAGCCGAGCTCAAGCATGCGCCCGAGCACGTACGCGCGCCGCAGCAGGGCACGAGGCGGGTTGTTTATCGGGTTGCCGGTCGATGGGAACTTCGGAATCGATGCCAGCATCGCGCATTCGGCCAGCGTCAGCTGATCGAGCGTCTTGCCGTAATAGAACTCCGCCGCCGCGGCAATGCCGTAAGCGCGATTGCCGAAAAAGCTCTTGTTGAGATAGAGCTCGAGGATCTCGTCTTTCGTCAGCGCGCCCTCGATGCGGAAGGCAAGAAACATTTCCGAAAGTTTGCGCGTGTAGGTGACTTCCGGGCTGAGAAAGAACTGCCTGGCTACCTGCTGGGTGATCGTGCTGCCACCGGCAACATGCTTGCTGCCGGTGGTGACGACCAGCCAGACCGCGCGTGCGATGCCGCCGAGGTCGACACCGCGATGCGTGTAGAAATCGGCGTCCTCGGCCGAGATCACGGCCAGTTTGACCCGCTCAGGCACATTTTCGATGCGTACCGGGATGCGGCGCGTCTCACCGAACGTCGCCATCAACCTGCCATCGGCTGCGTGTACCTTGAGCGGCACCTGCAGGCGGACGTCCTTCAACGCCTCCACCGAGGGCAATCCAGGCGAGATCAGCCAGTACGCGATACCGATGCCGGCAACGCCGAAAGCGACCCCGGCCAGCGCCAGATACAGGGCGTAGCGGGCCAAGCGAAGAAATATTCTCATGCCGCGGCAGGACTTGTGATGTCAGTCAAGGTTGGTTTCGCAAGTCACGGAGTATAGAGGGTTTGGGCGCGCGAGCGCCGTCCGAATGCCCCAAAAAGGGTCCGGATGGCCCCCTCAAGCGGTCGTTTTAGCGACGAGGTCGACGGTTTTCATCGCGCCTGTTGATAATTGGTTAAGTTTTAGATTTAATGTGGAAGCGCATGATTCGCTCGTAAGAGCGCGTGGCAAGGGGAAAAAGTGTGGGACTCTTCACTCCGAAGGCACCGATCCTGATCGGCGTCGACATTAGTTCGACGGCGGTCAAGCTGTTGCAACTTGGCCAGGTGGGCGGGCGCTATCGCGTCGAGCACTACGCGGTCGAGCCATTGCCGCCGAACGCCGTGGTCGAGAAAAACATCGTCGAAGTCGAGGCGGTGGGCGAAGCGATCCGGCGTGCGTTGAGCCGATCCGGCGCGAAAACCAAGTTCGCCGCGGCCGCGGTGGCTGGCTCGGCTGTCATCACCAAGATCGTGCCGATGCCTGCCGACCTGTCCGAAGAGGACATGGAAGCGCAGATCCAGATCGAGGCCAACCAGTACATCCCGTATCCGATCGAGGAAGTCAGCCTCGATTTCGAGGTGCTCGGCCCGGTCAAGGACAATCCGGACATGGTCAACGTCCTGCTCGCTGCCTCGCGCACCGAGAACGTCGACTTGCGCGTGGCCGCGCTCGACCTCGGCGGCCTCGGCGCCAAGACGATGGACGTCGAAGCGTTCGCCATGGAGAACGCGTTCCGCCTGATCGCCGACCAGCTTTCTGTACCCAAGGACGCGGTGGTCGCGGTGGTCGACGTTGGCGCCACCATGACCACGCTGATCGTGCTGCGCAACCAGCGCACCATCTATTCGCGCGAACAGGTTTTCGGAGGCAAGCAACTGACCGATGAGGTCATGCGCCGCTACGGCCTGAGCTACGAGGAAGCCGGTCTGGCCAAGCGCCAGGGCGGATTGCCCGAGTCCTACGAAATCGAAGTACTCGAACCGTTCAAGGAAGCGATGGTCCAGCAGATCTCGCGCCTGCTCCAGTTCTTCTTCGCCGGCAGCGAGTACAGCCGCGTTGACCAAGTGGTGCTGGCCGGAGGCTGCGCGTCGATCCCTGGGGTTGCCGACATGGTCGAGGAACAACTCGGCGTGCCATGCGCCGTAGCCAATCCGCTGGCCAACATGTCCCTGTCGTCGCGGGTCCAGGCGCAGACGCTCGCGCAGGACGCGCCCGCACTGATGATCGCCTGCGGCCTCGCGTTGAGGAGCTTTGACTGATGGCCAGAATAAACCTTCTGCCGTGGCGAGCCGACCGCCGCAAGCAGCGCGAGCGCGAGTTCTACATGATGCTGGCGGCCTCCGCGGTCGCTGCCGTGATCGTGTTCTTCGGCGCGACCTACTGGATGAGCCAGAGGATCGAGGCACAGAACAACCGCAATGCGTACCTGACGAAAGAGATCAAGGATCTCGACGTCAAGATCGAAAAGATCAAGGACCTCGAGCGCACCCGTTCACAGCTGCTCGCGCGCAAGGAAATCATCGAAGACCTGCAGTCGAACCGTTCGCAGATGGTGCATCTGTTCGATCAGCTGGCCAAGACCATTCCGGACGGCACGCGCCTGACCTCGCTGAAGCAGGCGAATGACGTGCTGACACTGGAAGGTGTCGCCGAGTCGAGCACTCGCGTTGCCACCTACATGCGCAACCTCGAGAAATCCCCGCAGATGGGCCGCTCCGATCTCGGCAAGATCGAGAGCAAGGAAGGCACGGCGGGCGCGGACAAGAAAATGCCGTATCTTTTCGCGATGTCGGTGCGTGTGAACAAGCCTGCCGAGGAAGGGACTGGCGAGGCGACCGATGGCGAGGCAGTCATGCCGTCGTCTTCATCGACCACGCCTGGCGCGCCCGATCCGGCGACGAGCAGCAGCACGCCGCTCGCCAACGCCGCTTCGACATCAACAACGCAACCGGCACCTGCAACTGCACCGGCGACGAAGCCCGCAGTTGCGCCAGCGACGCCGGCAGAGGAGAAGAAGCCGTGAGTTTCTTCGACGATCTACGCAACCTCGACCGCAATAATGTCGGCAACTGGCCGAAGCCGATCAAGGCATTCTTCGCCATCGTCATTGTCGCGGTGATCCTGTTCTTTGGCTGGTATCTCAAGATCAGCAACCAGCAGGACGAACTGGAAAGCGCACGCGCCAAGGAAGTGACACTGAAGGCCGACTTCACCAAGAAGCAGGCCCAGGCAGTCAATCTCGAGGCGTACCAGAAGCAGCTCGACGACATGAACGAGCAGTTGCGCCAGCTGGTCAGCCAGCTGCCCGGCAAGACCGAAATGCCGAAATTGATTCTGGCGATTTCCCAGTCGGCGTTGTCATCTGGCATCACCAACGACCTGTTCCAGCCCGGCCCCGAAGTCATGAAGGGCTTCTACGCCGAAAAACCGATCCAGCTCAAGATGTCGGGCACGTACCATCAGTTCGGTGCCTTCATCAGCGCGGTCGCCTCGCTGCCGCGCGTGGTCATCCTGACCATGCACGACGTATCGCTGCAGCCGACCAGTGCACCCACTGCGGCGAAGGGCGCCGTGCCAAGCGCCGGCGGGATTCTGCGCCTCGAGGGGACGGTGAAGACCTACCGCTATCTCGATGATGACGAAATTGCCCAGTTCGAGGCGGCGCAGGCGGCCAAGGATCCGAAGAATGCACGCAAGCCGGCTCCCGCGGCGGCTGCGGCGAAGGGAGGCAAGTGAGATGGCGACGCTGAACATGCTGCGCGGCTCACTGCTCTCTCTGGTCGTCGTCGTGCTCGCCGGTTGCGGCGGCGGCAACGACGAGATCCAGAAATGGGTCGCCGAGGAAAAAGCGAAAAAAGGGCAGCCGATCGAGAAGCCGCCGCAGATCAAGGAATTCGAGACGTTCGCCTACACCTTGCGCGCGCCGGACGACCGCGATCCATTCAATATCCCGACCAGTGAAGCGGAAAACCAGGGCGAGGGCACCGGCCCACGGCCTGATCGCAACCGCACGCGTGAACCGCTCGAAGCGTTTCCGCTCGATGGCCTCAAGATGGTCGGCACGCTTGGCGCCGCGGCTGCGCCCGAGGGCCTGCTCAAGGATCCCGAAGGCGTCATTCGCCGGGTCAAACCCGGGGATTACGTCGGCCAGAACTACGGGCGCATCACGACCATCAGTGAGAGCCAGATAGAGCTCGTTGAAATCGTACCGAATGACACCGGCGGCTGGGCAGAGCGCCAAACCGCGATCGCGTTGGCGGATGCCAACAAGTAATGATGACCCGTTGGGGGTGACCTAGATGACTACGCAAGCTATAGATCACATCGGCCGTGCGCCACGCACGGAAAAGAAACGGGTTCGCTTCGCGGGTCTGCTCGCCGTGTTCGGGTTCGCCTTCGCCGGCACCGTGCAGGCCGAGAACGTGCTCGAGGACCTGAGCTTCACCGCGCAGCCCGGAGGCCGCGTGGAGATCACGCTGCGTTTCTCCGAAGCCGTCGGTGAGCCGCAGGCCTTCACGACCGAGTCGCCGCCGCGCATCGCGCTCGACTTGCCGAATACCCGAAATGGCCTGACCCAGCGACGCGTCGAGATCGGCGCCGGCGCGACGTCGGGTGTATCGGCTGTCGAGGCCGCGGGGCGAACCCGCGTCGTCGTCGACCTGTTTCGACCGGCCGCCTACGAAACACGGATTGTCGGCAAGCAGCTGATTCTTTCGGTGGCATCGAACGTCAGCGGAGCGACGCCGGCAGCGCAATCGGCCGCGAGTGCCGACCCGACCAAGGCCGTGGCCAACCAGGGCATCGAGCTCAGCAACGTCGATTTCCGCCGTGGCAAAAACGGTGAAGGACGCATCGTCGTCACGTTCTCCGGTCCCGGCGCCGCCGCCGATCTAAAGCGTGAAGGCGACCGCGTTATCCTCGACGTGCTCAACGTCAAATTGCCGCCGAATCTGGCCCAGCGTCTCGACGTGCTCGACTTCGCCACGCCGGTGCAGTTCGTCGAGACGCGTTCGCGCGGCGCCGGCGTGCGTCTGGACATTTCCGCGCAGCCGCCATTCGAGCAACTCGCCTACCAGACCGGCAACGAATACGTCGTCGAGATCGGTCCGAAGCGCGATGATCCGGTCAACAAAAAGAACGCCGAGCCGGTATTCGGCGGCAGCCGTGTCACGTTCAACTTCCAGGACATCCCGACGCGCTCGGTGCTGCAGCTGATCGCCGACGTCTCCGACCTCAACATCGTCGTTGCCGACACGGTCCAGGGCAATGTCACGCTGCGCCTCATCAATGTGCCGTGGGATCAGGCGCTGTACATCGTGCTGCAGGCCAAGGGCCTCGATCAGCGCAAGCAGGGCAATGTCATCTGGGTTGCACCGCAGGCCGAAATCGCATCGCGCGAGCAGGCGATTGCCGATGCTCGCCTGCAGATGGAAGACAAGGTTGAGCTGATCACCGATTACATTCCGATCAGCTACGGCAACGCCAAGGACATCGCCGCGCTGCTGACCCAGGAAAGCAAGGGCAATCAGGCGGGCGGCGGCGGTGCGCAGGCGCAGACCACCACGCGCGGTTTCCTCTCGCAGCGCGGCACCGTCAGCTACGACGACCGCACCAACACGCTGCTGGTCAGCGACACGCCGCAGAAAGTGCTCGAGATCCGCCAGCTCATCGCCGTGCTCGACCGTCCGGTCCAGCAGGTGCTGATCGAGTCGCGCATCGTCATCGCCACCGATTCGTTTGCACGTGAGCTCGGCGTGCGCTTCGGTGTCAGCGGCGGCTACGAGGACAACAACGGCAATGTGGTCTCCACCGCCGGAAGTGCGGCCGGAACCGACCGGATGAGCAACCTCGCCTTGCGTAACCGCTTCAACGGCGGCAGCGGTCTGCCAGTGTTCGCGCCCTCGAACGTGACCGGCAACGGCGTCATTGTGCCGAGTCTCACCGACCGGCTCAACGTGAACCTGCCTGCCTCGACGCCAACGGGAAGCTTCGGCCTCGCCATCCTTGGCGCCGACTACCTGCTCGATCTCGAGCTCTCCGCGGCGCAGACCGAAGGTCGCGGCGAAGTGGTCTCGAGCCCGCGCGTGGTCACCGCCAACCAGAAGGAAGCGGTCATCAAGCAAGGCCAGGAAGTCGGCTACGTGACCTTCCAGAGTGCGGGCGGTGGCGGTGCTGGAACCGCCACGGTGCAGTTCAAGGAAGCCGTGCTCGAACTCAAGGTGACGCCGACGATCACCGCCGACGACCGCGTCGTTCTCAATCTGGCTGTCAAGAAGGATGCGATCGCGGGATTCATCGACAATCCGGGTGGTGGTCAGGTGCCGCAGCTCGACAAGCGCGAGATCAACACCTCGGTGCTCGTCGACAACGGTCAGACGGTTGTTCTCGGTGGCGTCTACGAAGTCGAGAAACGCGATGATCTTTCCAAGGTTCCCTTCCTCGGCGACGTTCCGGTTCTCGGCAACCTGTTCAAGCGCACGGGTCGTACCGATACCAAGGCCGAACTGCTGATTTTCGTGACGCCACGCATCCTCAGTGAAAGCTTGAAATAAGAGACGTCCAGGGGCAGGGGCGCCCGCGAGGGCGGTCCCGTAGAGACGATCGATCAGACACCATATCGCGAGCCTGGAGAAACCACATGAGATTCCCTTTCAAGACCCTCGGATTGCTGCTCGCAACACTGGCTGTGGCCAGTTGCGGCGGCGGCGGCGGTGACGGTGGAGGTGCCGCATCACCGCCGGCCAATGGCACCATTACGCTGACCGCATCGCGCACCTCGTTGCCGCTCAACCCGGGCAATGTGCTGCCGTTCCCGGGCTCGCCGTTCATGGCGGAAGTGGCATTCACCTATCGCAACGCCGCCGGCGCGGTAACCGCGTTGACCAGCGATGCGACGTTCACGACCAGTTCGCCGAGCACCGTCAGTCTGTCGCCGCCGGATGATCCGTCGACGCCCGAGATCAACGAGCTCGCGACACGTGTCGTCACGTTCCCGGCGACCACCAACAACGGTTCCTACGTATTCTTCGCGACGTCCTATGACGTTGCCGGCTCGGCCACGATTACCGCATCGGCAACCGATCCGCAGACCAATCGCACGGTCACGCGCACGATCGTCATCACCGTCGCCGGCGCGCCGCCGCTGCCGGGCTCCGTATCGCTTTCTCCGAGTCCGTCGGTGGTCTACGTGGCCGGTACCGGTGGTGCGACGAGTTCGGTCGTCACCGCCCAGGTACGCGATGGCGCGAATCAGCCGGTGCCCGATCCGGGAAGCGTCGACAATATTCGCTACGAGATCGTCGGCGATGCCGGCGGTGGCATCCTCTCGGCACCTTCGGGTAGCGGCGCCACGGTGACCGCGCGTACGGTCAACGGTATCGCCACCGTGTCATTCCAGGCCGGCACCAGCTTGCCGCCGGGACCGGTGCAGATCCGCGCAACGGTTGACCGTTCGGACAACAATGTCAGCAATGGCATCGCTGACCCGATCTCGGCGACCACGAGCATCGCCGTTTCCGACGGCAGGCTGTTCGACCTCGTCATCACCTCACCCGACCTCGAGGCGATCAGCGAGAATCTCGTCTTCACCGGTGTGGATGAAGACGGCAATCCGGTCGGTGGACTCGACGGCACCTACTCGTTCACGGTCAGCGTGCTCGCCACCGATCGCCAGGGCAATCCGGTGGTTCCCGGAACGGTCATCCAGTTCGGCGTGGTCGATTCACCGTTGACCGGATTCCCGGGTCTCGGCGGCGGTTCGTTCCAGATCACTGGCGGAGACGGCAATCCACAGGAAGGTGGCACGACGTTCACGGCACCGACCGGTCAGTTCACGACCGCCGGCGGCGGCGCGGGCCCGGGCGATACCTTGCTCGTGTTCGGTGACCTTGTCACAGGCAACTCGGATCTCGAGAACGTGCGCATCGTCAGTTCGGTCAACAGCGCCACCAACATCACCGTCAACAGCGCCTTCAATCGCAATGACACGACCGGCACCTCGGTCAACTTCGGCAACGTCTTGCCGTACGTGATCGGCCGCGCCAGTGAAGTCAACATCTCGGCGAGCGCCACCACCAATGCAATCGGTGTCGCTACGACCCGTCTAAACTATCCGGTGTCGCGTCTTGGCAAGCAGACGATTGTCTGGGCCCAGGGCAATGCGGCGACCACAACCGTGGTGAAGACGGTTGCCGATATCCAGCCGCTGCGTCTGCCGGGCATCGCCCCGGCACTGCTGTCGATCAGCCCGACTCCAATCGCCGGCAACACCACGACCCAGGTAACCGCGTGTCTCGTTGATGCGCTCAACTCGCCAATCCTCGGCGCCTACATCCGCTTCAGCTTCAGTGGGCTCGGCGTCGGCACCGGCCGCATCGATGGCGTGAGCGGTTCCGGCATCATCGAGGATCCAACCGGCATCGATGGCTGCACGACCGGCGTACTGACCACCGCTGGCCTGTCGGCGGACGATGATTCGCTGGTGACATTCACGGCCGGTGGACAGGCGGTTCCGGTCGAGATCGTGACCGGTACGAACCTCGTGCTGCAGGCCTTCCCGTCATCACTCAGTGGGGGTGGAACGGTCACGTTGCTGCTCACGGACGGCTCGGGCAACCCGGTTCCGAATGCGCAGATCAGCGGTACCTGCACCGGTGGGCCGGGCATCAATGGCGTCATTGCACCGACCGGGTCGAATGGACGGACAACCGCGTCGCTCAGCGCCGGTGGTCTGGAGCCAGTGTGTCCGGGCGAGACTCCGGCCAGCGGCACGTGCACCTTCACGACCGCGACCAGCGGTGGCCCGACCGCGGTGGTGACTGTTCGCGGACCGGTCTACGGCGGTTCGGGCTTCAGCCCGGATCCGGGCCCGCCGCCGGCCAGCTGCGACCCCGACGCGCCATGATCGGCCAGCCTCTGGCTGTCTGATCGCTGAAGAAGAAGGGCCGCATCTGCGGCCCTTTTTTCTGCGCAGGTTTCCACCGATGGTATTTAGGCCCGCAGTGACGGCGTACCATCTCGGCATTGCCGCGCGGTGCATTGCCCGATCGTGGCCAACGGAGCGCGGCGTCGATGGAAAATTCGCACAGGCTCCACATCCGTGCCGGCGAGGCGATCTTCGCCGAGGGCGATGCACCGACCACGGCATTCCTGATCGAGTCGGGGCGCGTCGAAGTCAGCACCGTGCAACAGGGCGAAACCCGCGTCCTCGGTCAACTCGATGCGGGCGCGCTACTCGGCGAGATGGCGGTCATCGACGCCGCGCCAAGGGCTGCGAGTGCGCGCGCGCTGACCGAATGCGTACTCACGCCGATCGATCGCAACCAGTTCGCCGAACGCCTCGCTGCCGCAGATCCGGTGGTGCGCGCGCTGCTCATGAGCCAGGTCAGCCGTTATCGGTCCGCGCTCGCGACCCTGACCGGAGTTACCGACCCCGTCGGCGTGACGGAGTCGGCGGAGGAGTCCGGTGCGTTTGACAAGATCCGTCTCGAAAGCGAACTGCGCAGTGCGCTCGTGCGCGACGAACTCGACGTGCGCCTGCAGCCGATCCGGCGCATTGCCAGCGGCGCGATCGCCGGCTACGAAGCGCTGATCCGCTGGCAGCATCCGGCCCGGGGCCAGGTGTCACCGGCCGAATTCATTCGCCTCGCCGAAGAAACGTCCTTGATCGTGCCGATCGGCGAGTACGTGCTCGGCCGTGTCTGCGACATGCTCGCGGAGTTGCGTCGACGCGGCCAGCTGCCGTTGCCTTTCATCGCATTGAATGTTTCCGCAAGGCAGATCGAAGAACCCGAGCTGGTCGATCGCATGCTCGCCCAATTGAGGCTGCGTGATCTGCCGCCCGATCGTCTCGAAATCGAGATCACCGAAAGTCTCGTTCTCGACAGCCCGAAGATCGCCGGACTGATCGATCGCTGCCACCTCGCCGGCATGCAGGTGGCGCTTGACGACTTTGGTACCGGCTACTCCAATCTCGGCCCGTTGCTCAGTCTCGATTTCGACCGCATCAAGCTCGATCAGGGATTCGTGCGCGCGCTCGACCGTCCGCGTGGCGTTGCTCTCGTCAAGGCGATCATCGCCATGGCCGACGCGCTCGGCTGTGAGATGATCGCCGAAGGCGTCGAGACGGACGCGCAATTCGACGCGCTCCGCGCGATGGGCTGCACCTACGCCCAAGGCTGGCTTGTCGGAAGGCCACAATCCCTCAATGACGTGATCGAGGCGGCGCAGGCGCTGCGCCTGCAGCCAGACTGATCGAAGCGCTGCGCGAACCGACAACGCGTGCGACGCAACTTCGCTGTCGACGTGCGGTCACAGGCAACGTCTTCGCTGTCATGCGATCATCTGCGTTTCATCGCAAAAGCCCATGGACATGCCCGAATCCTCCACGGCCGCCGCCGCGTTCGCCACCCTTCGCGACGAGTTGACCCGTTGCATCATTGGCCAGCAGGCGCTGGTCGATCGTCTGTTGATCGCCTTGCTCGCCGACGGCCATCTGCTCGTCGAAGGCGCGCCGGGTCTGGCCAAGACCACGGCGATCAAGGAACTGGCCGCGCGCATCGAAGCCGATTTCCACCGCGTCCAGTTCACACCGGACCTTCTGCCTGCCGATCTGACCGGAACCGAGATCTACCGACCGCAGACCGCGCAGTTCGAGTTCCAGCGCGGACCGCTGTTCCATAATCTGATCCTTGCCGACGAGGTCAACCGTGCGCCTGCCAAGGTGCAGTCGGCCCTGCTTGAAGCGATGGGCGAGCGCCAGATCACGGTCGGTCGCAGCACGTTCCCGCTGCCACCCCTGTTCCTTGTCATGGCCACACAGAATCCGATCGAACAGGAAGGCACCTATCCATTGCCCGAAGCGCAACTGGATCGCTTCCTTCTGCACGTGAGGATCGACTATCCGCAGGCCGGAGCCGAACTTGAAATCCTCCGGCTAGCGCGCGATCGCGCGCGCGGTGCGACCAGCACCAGCGCACCGCAACGACTACTCAGCCAGGCGCAGATTTTCGCGGCCCGCGACGAGGTGCTCGAACTGCACCTGTCACCGGCGCTCGAGGGCTATATCGTGCAACTCGTGCTGGCCACACGCACGCCCGCCAGCTACGGCGCAGACCTCGCGCGCTGGATCGCGTTCGGCGCGAGTCCGCGTGGAACCATCGCGCTCGATCGCTGCGCGCGTGCGCACGCCTGGCTATCCGGTCGCGACTACGTGACACCCGAAGACGTGCACGCGGTAGCCAGCGACGTGCTGCGTCATCGCGTCCTCATGACCTATGAAGCCGAAGCCGAAGGCATCACCAGCGATCGTGCGATCTCGCTGCTGGTCGAGCGCGTGGCGTTGCCCTGAGTGCGCCAATCGCGAATCAGCTGATCGAACGTGTGCCTCGGCTCCGAACCTCGGAAAGCCTGACCCTGCGCAAAGTCCACAGGCGGGCAATAACAGCAAATTCCCATGCCGATTTCCGATCCCGACTCCCGATTCCCCTTTTCCGGCAACAAGATGCCCACACCCGCCGCCACCTCCGCCACGCGTGTCTCGCTCGAGGAACTGCTCGCACTTGCTGCGCAGGCGCGTGGCACCGGTCTGGCCGAGGTGCGTCGCAGCGCGGCGGCGCGGAGTGGATTGCATGCCTCGCGCTGGCGCGGGCGCGGCGTCGATTTCCGCGAGTCGCGGGTCTACCAGGCCGGCGACGACATTCGTCACATGGACTGGCGTGTCACCGCGCGCAGTGGCATTGCACACACCAAGCTGTTCGAGGAAGAGCGCGAGCACGGTTTGCTGTTGATGATGGACCTCAATCCGGGCATGCGGTTCGGTTCGCGCGTGCGTTTCAAGAGCGTGCAGGCAGCGCGCGCGGCGAGCGTGCTCGCGTGGATGGCGAGCGCAGCCGGCGACCGTGTCGGCGCGATCGGCTTTGGCGGTGGCATACGTGCCGAAGTGAAGCCTGCCGCTGGTCGTCGCGGTTGCCTGCACGTGCTGCGCGCGTTGCGCGACTGGGACCATGCCGCCGTCGGCGAGTTCGAACCTCTGTCTCTCGCACTTGAGCGCGCACGCCGGCTGCTGCGACCGGGCACACGACTCATCCTGCTCGGCGATGCATTCAGCGCCGACGACGATGCGTGGCCGCTGCTCGCGCGCATTGCGAGGCGCAACGAGCTCGGCTGCGTCGTACTCGGCGACCCACTCGAGAACGCGCCACCCCCACCGGGTCGCTATGCCCTGAGTTTCGGCGGCGCCAGACACCTCCTCGATTTCGGCGATCGCGCGCTGCGTGCCGATTGGCCGAACTATTTCGCCGTGCGGCGCGAGCGCCTGCGAAGCGAACTCACGCGCATCGGCGCACGCGTCGTCGATCTCGCCACCGACGGTGACGTGCGTCGTTCGCTGGCGTCGTTCACCGATCGCGTGCGCATGCCGAGCGATTCGAGCGCATGAACCAGGATGGCCCCGAGCTGCGCGACATCCATCTTCCTGCCGATCCCGGCTGGTGGCCACCAGCGCCCGGATGGTGGCTGCTCGCCGTCATCGTGATCGTCATCGCAGCGATCGGCCTGCGGCGCCTTCTGCGCAACGCGCATGCACGTCGCTGGCAGCGCACGGTCATGCAAGAAGTCGATCGCATTTCCGCGGCGCACGCCGAGCATGGCGATGCGGTGCGGCTCGCCACCGATCTTTCCGCGCTGCTGCGTCGTGCGACCTTGCTGGTCGATCCACGTGCGGCGGCGCTGCAGGGTGACGCGTGGCTGCAGTATCTCGATTCGCGGATCGGTGGCGACGCATTCTCGACAGGCGCGGGAAGGATACTGCTCGATGCGCCATGGCAACGCACGGCCAGCTACGACACTGCCGCACTGTTCGCGTTGACACGGCACTGGTTCGCGAATGCGCGATTGCGGGATGCCAGTCATGCTTGAGCTGGTCTGGCCATGGCTGATCGCGGCACTGCCGTTGCCGCTGCTGACGGCGTGGCTGTTGCCGCGCGCGATCGCCACGTCGACTACGGCACTGCGCATTCCGCATTCCGGATTCGCCTTGCCGGCAACCAGCGAGCGTGCTTCGGTTCCGCGCGCGCGACGCTGGCTCGCGGCGCTCGCGTGGAGCTTGCTCGTGATCGCCGCGGCACGCCCGCAATGGCTCGGCGAGCCGGAGGACATCGCGCGCAGCGGCCGTGATCTGCTGCTCGCGGTCGACACGTCCGGCAGCATGAGCATCCAGGACCTGCAGATCGGTGCGATCGCCAGCGACCGGTTTTCCACCGTGCAGGTGATCGCAACCGACTTCATCGAGCGACGCCAGGGCGATCGCGTCGGCCTGATCCTGTTCGGTTCGCGCGCGTACCTGATGACACCGCTCACGTTCGATCTCACTACCGTCGCGCGTCAGCTCGACGAAGCGACCATTGGCCTGGCCGGGCGCGAAACGGCGATCGGTGATGCGGTCGGTCTTGCGGTCAAGCGACTGCTTGAACGACCGGAGAACCAGCGCGTCGTGATCCTGCTGACAGACGGCGTCAGCAATGCCGGCGAACTCGATCCGGCCAAGGCGATCGATCTCGCCGTGGCCAACAACGTTCGTATCTACACGGTCGGCATCGGCGCCGAATCGGTCGACATCACGAGTCTGTTCGGGCGGCGCAGCTACAATCCGTCGGCCGAACTCGACATCGACATGATGACGCGCATGGCCGAGCGCACCGGCGGCAAGTTCTTCCGCGCGCGCGACACGGCGGAACTCGCCGGCATCTATCGCGAGATCGATCGACTCGAACCGGTCGCCGACAATGCCGAGGCGCTGCGACCGGTCGACGAACTGTATCCGCTGCCACTCGCGCTGGCGCTGCTGGCGCTGCTGCTGGCCTTCCTGCTGCCGTGGCTGCGGGCGTTGACGCCACGCCTGCGCCGGGGACGAACATGATCAGTGCAGATTTCCATTTCCTGCGACCGTGGTGGCTGCTGGCGCTTGCGCTGCTGCCGATGGCATGGATCGCCTGGCGTACGACGCGCGGTGACGCCGGAGGCTGGCGCGCCGCGATCGATGCGCATCTGCTGCCATTCCTGATCGAGACCAGTAGCGAACGGCGCCGCTCGCCCGGAGCATGGCTGGCAGGGGCGCTATGGATCATCGCCTGCATGGCACTGGCAGGCCCGGCATGGGAGCGCGAGTCGATGCCGCTGTATCGCAACCAGGCGGCACGCGTGATCGCCATCGAATTGGCGCCGACGATGCTCGCCGCCGATCTCAAGCCGACCCGGCTCGATCGCGCGCGTTACAAGATCAACGACATCCTGGTCGCCAGCCGCGACATGCAGACCGCGCTGCTCGGTTATTCGGGTGATGCCTTCGTTGCCGCGCCATTGACCGACGACATCAATACTGTGCGCAACCTCGTCGAAGTGCTCGATCCGTCGGTGATGCCGGTGGTCGGCAACAACACGGCACGCGCGATCGAGCAGGCCGTGCAACTGGTCGAGCAGGCCGGCCTGAATGGTGGTGAGCTGATCATTCTCGCCGACAGCGTCGGCCCGCGAGCGATCACCGCGGCACGCGCGGCGCGCGCCAGCGGCGTGACGATTTCCGTCCTCGGCATCGGCACGTCGGCAGGCGCGCCGGTACCATTGCCGCAGGGCGGATTCCTGCAGGACGCCGGCGGCAACATCGTGCTGCCGAGGCTCGACGAGTCGGCACTGCGCGAACTCGCCAGCGCCGGCGGCGGTCGGTACGCGACACTGTCTGCTGACGCGAGTGATCTTTCGGACCTGCTCGCCGACACAGTGAGCCGCGATGGCAGCGAACGCGCCGACGACGATTCGACGACCAGCGACCGTTTTCGTGATCGTGGTCCATGGCTCGTGCTGCTGCTCTTGCCGCTGGCCCTGCTCGCATTTCGCCGCGGCTGGCTGGTCGCTGTCGCGCTCGTGCTCGTACCGGTGCCGAAGGCGCAGGCGTTCTCGTTCATCGATCTTTGGCAGCGCCCCGATCAGCAAGCCGCTGCGGCGCTCGCCGAGGGCGATGCCGAGCGCGCGCAGGCGCTCGCGCGCGATCCCGCATTGCGCGGCAGCGCGGCCTATCGCGCGGGTGATTTCGATGCCGCGCTCGATGCCTTCAGCGAAACTCCCGGTGGCGTCGGTCCGTACAACGCCGGCAACGCATTGGCCCGACTTGGCAAGTACGAGGAGGCATTGGCAGCCTACGATCGTGCGCTCGCCGAAGATCCGCAGAACGAGGATGCCGTTGCGAATCGCAAGGCCGTCGCGGAATGGCTCAAGCGTCAGAAATCGGAAAAGGACGACAAGGGCGACGGCGAGCAGAAGGACGGCGAGCAGCAATCCGATGAAAACACGCCGCAAGACAACGGCGAAGGTCAACCGGAATCCGGAGAGGCGTCGACGCCGCAGGACGGCCAGCAAGCGCAAGGTGAGCCCGCCGAATCGAATGCGCAGGACGCTGAGCAGAAGTCGGACGCTGACGGTAGTGAGCAGTCGCCGTCGAACGACGCGGAGGGAAAGTCCGCGCAACCCGGCGACGAAAGTGCCGAACAACGCGAGCAGCGCCAGAAGGCACTTTCCGACGACATCGACAAGGCGCTGCAGGAGTCCGGCCCGGAGCAGGCGCCGCCGTCACCGGTGTCGCCAGCGGAAGAATCCGCTCGCGAGCAGCAGCAGGCACTCAACCAGTGGCTGCAGCGCGTGCCGGATGATCCCGGTGGCCTGCTGCGGCGCAAGTTCCAGCTCGAATACGAACGGCGTCAGCGCGAGGGAGATCGGCAATGAGAGTGGTACGCGTCATCGGTTTGGCCCTGCTGTGGCTCGCCACGTTGCCGTGCGTCGCCATGGCCGACAGCGCGCGCGCGTGGCTCGATCGCGACTCGATGCGCATCGGCGAAACCGTCACGCTCAATGTGCAGGTCGAGGGCACGATCACGGCTGAACCCGATTTCAGCGCGCTTGCAACTGACTTTCGCACGCTCGGCACGCAGTCGAGTCGACAGTTCAACATGACCAACGGACAGGCAACGGCCTCAACATTGTGGGCGATCGGCCTCGAGCCAAAGCATGAGGGCACGTTCGACATCCCGGCGCTGACGGTCGGATCGCTGACCACGACGCCGCTGCGCCTCGTCGTTGCCGCCGCGCCGGCCGGTGCGCAGGGCAAGGCCGGTGACGCCATCTATATCGAAGTGAGCGCCGAACCCTCCTCGCCGTACGTGCAGCAGCAGGTGCGCTATGTGGTCAAGTTGTTCTATGCCGTCGACCTCACCGAAGGTGCGCTCGACGAACCCGCCATCGATGGCATCGTCGTGCAGAAACTCGGTCGTGATCGTCAGTACGCGGCCACTGTGGGTGAGCGACGTTATCGCGTACTCGAACGCCACTACGCGCTGATCCCCGAGCGCAGCGGTCCGATCGAGATGCCGGCACTCGCGTTCCGCGGCAGCACGGTTGATTCGGGCGATCCGACCGGGTTTTTCCGCCGCGGACGCGCCATCACCGCGCGTTCCGATGCGCTCACGCTCGATGTTCGCGCTAAGCCGCAGGACTGGGGTCCCGCACCATGGTTGCCGGCAGCCGATTTCACCATCAGTGACGAAAGCGATCTGCCGACCCGGGTCGAGGTTGGCGAGCCGATCACGCGCACCATCCGCATGCGCGCCCAGGGACTCGCCTTCGAGCAGCTTCCGGAACTGTCGTTCGACGCGCCCGAGGGCAGCGACGTCTATCCCGACAAGCCCGAAACGCAAACGCGTGATGATGGCAGTTGGTTGTATGGCGAACGCACGCGCAAGTTTGCTGTGGTGCC
>JBBSOU010000010.1:0-52663 GCA_038259445.1 Lysobacterales bacterium
CATCAGGTAGCCGTTCACGTGCAACGCGGTCGGTACGCGGAAGCCGGCGCCGTGCAACATTGCCGGCCAGAACAGGCCGTGGAAGTTGACGATGTCCTTGCCGATGAAGTGGTGCATTTCGGCGTTGCTGTCGGCGGCAAGCCAGGCATCGAAATCGATGCCCGTGCGCGCGCAAAGTGCCTTGAAGCTGGCCAGGTAGCCGATCGGTGCGTCCAGCCAGACGTAGAAATACTTGCCCGGCGCGTCCGGAATCGCGAAGCCGAAGTAGGGGGCGTCGCGCGAAATGTCCCAGTCGCGCAGCCCGCCTTCGGCATTCAGCCACTCACCGAGCTTGGCGACCACTCCGGCATGTGCGACGGCCTTGCCGCCGGTCAGTGCGCCACCGAGCCACTCGCGCAGCAATGTCTCGAATGCTCCGAGCTTGAAGAAATAGTGTTCCGAATCGCGCAACACCGGTGTTGCTCCGGACACCACCGAGCGCGGATTGCGCAGATCGGTCGGCGCATAGGTCGCGCCGCAGTTCTCGCAGTTGTCGCCGTATTGGTCGTGCGTGCCGCAGTTCGGGCATTCGCCCTTGATGTAGCGGTCCGGCAGGAACATCTGCTTGAGCGGATCGTAGAGTTGCTGGATCGAGCGCCGTGCGATGTGGCCGCGGTCGCGCAGGCGCGTGTAGATCAACTCGGCGAGCTCGCGATTCTCTGGCGAATGCGTCGTGTGGTACTGATCAAAGGCGACGCCGAAATCGGCGAAGTCGCGCTCGTGCGAGAGCTGTATCGGCGCAATGAATGCCTCGGGGGTGACACCGGCTTTCTCGGCGGCGAGCATGATCGGCGTGCCGTGCGCGTCATCAGCGCAGACAAAGTGCACGGTATGGCCGCGCATGCGCTGCGCGCGCACCCAGATGTCGCCCTGGATATAGCCAACCAGATGGCCGATGTGCAGCGGCCCATTCGCATAGGGCAGGGCCGTGGTGACGAGGATGTTCCTCGCTGGAAAAGTCATTGCGTGCCGGTTCCGCGCGGATCGAGCGCGCGATTATCGCATGTCGACCGCGCCTGTCCCGTGGTCGTCCAGCACGTGCTCAGAGCGTCGTGCAGCCCTTGCTCGCGTACCTGCGCTTGGCAGCGGCGCGCATGCGCTTGCAGGTGTTCTCGATGCGCGCGTCGGACTGCTTGAGCTTGACGTTGCCGAGCATGATGCGCGACGACGCACGCAGCTCCTTGGCTGCGGCTTCGCGTTCGTCGGGACCCAGATTGCTGTTGACGCACTGGCGCATCTGGATGAAGTAGTCGTCGCAGGCATCGACACCGACCTCGGGCAATTCGGCGACGCGATCATCGAGCGGTGGTGGTGCTTCGTCGACGGCGACGACGCTGTCGTCGACGACCGCGGCGGGTGACGGCGCGCTCGCCACCGCCGGTGTCGACCCACCTCCGGATGAGGCCGGCAGCGCGGATGGCTGTTCGCGGCTGCAGGCCATCAGGGCGGCGGCAGCGAAAACGAGAAGGGCAATGCGTGCTGGGCTCATCGAGCGTATTCCTTGACGGTATCGGCGCATCAGACTCCAGGATACGGTCGAGGTTCAAGTCCCTGGCGGGTGCCATGCACGCCTCTGGCATACTGGGCGACCTCCAGAGCATCGCAGAATCATGACCGAAGCCGTCGAAACCCGCGTGCGCGAAATACTCGCCACGATCGTCGATCCGCACACTGGCCAGGATCTCGTTGCGGGTGGTGCATTGCGTGGCGTCGGTGTTTCCGGGCGCGATGTTTCGGTGGATATCCAGCTCGGTTATCCGGCGCTGTCGTGGCAGGCGGCGCTTGCTGCTCAGGTGAAGGGCGCGCTCGAGTCCGATGCCGCGATCGGCACCGCGGCGGTCGGTGTCTCCTGTCGAGTCGGCTCGCATCGCGTTCAGGAAGGCTTGATGCCATTGCCGAACGTCAGGAACGTGATCGCCGTCGCGTCCGGCAAGGGGGGCGTCGGCAAGTCGACGGTGACGGCGAATCTCGCGCTCGCCTTGCGTGCCGAGGGCGCCAGCGTCGGCATTCTCGATGCCGACATCTACGGTCCCAGTCAGCCGCGCATGCTCGGCCTGTCCGGCAAGCCTGACTCACCCGATGGCCAGCACATCGAGCCCAAGCGCAACCACGGCATCCAGGCGATGTCGATCGGCTTCCTGATCGAGGAAGACACGCCGATGATCTGGCGCGGACCGATGGTCACCCAGGCCCTGCAGCAGTTGCTCGGCGATACCAGCTGGTCCGATCTCGATTACCTGATCATCGACCTGCCGCCGGGCACCGGCGACATCCAGCTCACGTTGTGCCAGCGCGTGCCGGTTTCGGGTGCGATCATCGTCACCACGCCGCAGGACATCGCCCTGCTCGATGCACGCAAGGCGCTGAAGATGTTCGAGAAGGTCAACGTGCCGGTACTCGGCATCGTCGAGAACATGGCTACCCATGTGTGCTCGGGTTGTGGCCTCGAGGAACACATCTTCGGCGAAGGCGGCGGCGCGCGCATGGCGACCCAGTACGACGTGCCGCTGCTCGGTTCGCTGCCGCTCGATATCCACATCCGCGAGCAGGCCGACAGCGGCACGCCGACCGTTGCAGCGATGCCCGATTCGGCGATCACGGCGCGCTTCCGCGAGATTGCCAGAAATGCCTCCGGACAGCTGTCGCTGCGCGCGCGCAACAAGTCGATCCAGTTTCCGAAGATCGTCATCCAGAACACGTGATCGCGGCCGCATTCCGCAGCAGCCTGCTGACCTGCGTGCTGGCGTTCGCGGCGAGCGCGCAGGCGCACGATCCGCTGTCACGCATGCTGGACGCGGCGCACGCGCAGGTCGGTGTGACCACGGTCTACGATCCGGCCTACCGCGTGCTCGACTATCCCGGCGGCGACGTTCCGATGGACCGCGGCGTCTGCACCGATGTGGTCATCCGAGCCATGCGCGCCGCCGGCGTCGACCTGCAGGTACGCGTGCATGAGGACATGCGTGCGCACTTCGGCCGCTATCCCGCCATCTGGGGACTCTCGCGTGCCGACCGCAGTATCGATCATCGCCGTGTGCCGAACCTCGAGACCTACTTCGCGCGACTTGGCGCCAGCCTGCCACCCGCTGCCGATGCCAGCGCCTATCGCGCCGGCGATCTGGTCAGTTGGCGGCTGCCGCGCGGTGAGCCGCATATCGGCATTGTTTCCGACCGCCGCAGCGACGATGGCGTGCGGCCGCTGATCGTGCACAACGTCGGCGCCGGAGCGCAGGTCGAGGACGTCCTGTTCAAATGGCCGCCGACCGGACATTTCCGTTATCGTGCGGCGGCTTTCGCGGCGCAGCCATAAGCGCCAGGCAGAGCTGGCGACGACGACGCGGTGTTCCCGTTGCATTTCCGTTTTCCTTCTGGACTTTCCCGCATGAGCATCAAATCCGACAAGTGGATCCGCCGCATGGCTGCCGATCACGGCATGATCGAACCGTTCGAGGCCGGCCAGGTCAGGACCAACGCCTCGGGTGGACGCCTGATCTCCTATGGCACGTCGAGCTACGGCTACGACGTGCGCTGCGCCGGTGAGTTCAAGATCTTCACCAACATCAACTCGACGATCGTCGATCCGAAAAACTTCGAGGCCGGAAATTTCGTCGACTTCAACGGCGACGTCTGCATCATCCCGCCGAACTCGTTCGCGCTCGCGCGCACCGTCGAATACTTTCGCATTCCGCGCAAGGTACTGACCATCTGCCTCGGCAAATCGACCTACGCGCGCTGCGGCATCATCGTCAACGTGACGCCGCTCGAGCCCGAGTGGGAAGGCCATGTCACCCTCGAGTTCTCGAACACCACGCCGCTGCCGGCGCGCATCTATGCCAACGAGGGCGTGGCGCAGATGCTGTTCCTCGAATCCGACGAGGATTGCGAGACCAGCTACAAGGATCGTGGCGGCAAATACATGGGCCAGCTCGGCGTGACCCTGCCACGCGCATGAGCATCCGAGGCGACCGCCAGGCGCAGAACGTGTGCAGGTTCGGTGGTAGGCTTGTTCCCAGCAAATCGGCTTGGAGTCACTATTCATGCGTGTGATTGCTTCGAAGGTGTTGCAGCGCGTGACGCTGCTGTCAATGGTCGCAGTGCTGGCCGCCTGTGGCGGCGGCATCAAGGACGCCAGCGTGCGCCCGGTCAATGTGCCGCCCAGTTTCGACGTGACCCTGATCGCCGAGAAGGACGACCAGTTCGATTTCCAGGAAGTGCCGCTGACCGCACAGGAACTGCGTTCGGCACTCAATTATCGCAAGGAGCAATCGCTGCCGATGTCGACCGTGCTGCTCAAGCGCGGCGAGAAGCAGCGCGTCAAGGATGCCCATCTCGTCGCGCTTGCCCGCATCGCCGTTGCGCTGGGCTTCACGGCCTATGTCGAAGAGAAGGGCGAGATCAACGAAATCCGCACGACCACCACCTCCACTACCGAGTGACGGAGTTGCCATGAATCGCCTGATTCGCCTGCCGTTGGCCCTGTTCGGAATTGCCGTTGCATTTGTCGTTGCGAGTGCGCCAGTGAATGCCGCAGACATCAAGGACGGCCGCGCCATCGTCGTGGTGGCAAAGGACACCCGGTTCTCGATCGACAGCTTCACCTTCGGCAAGGCCGAGCTGTTCGGTTACATGAGTGAGCTCAAGGACACCAAGAACATCACCGGCATCGTGCTCAAGACCAGGCGCGGTGCAGAGCCGATCAGCGACGAGCACAAGCGCATCGTCGGCAGCGTTGGCAATACCCTGCAGCTGGAAACGTTCGTACAGGTCGGCAAGGCTCTCGAGCCAATCGTTTACCAGCAGCCATAACGGCGGCGCGCGCAGCCGATCGCGCGATCGGTGTGTGCGTTGCAAGGCTTGAGCCGTGGCAGGGAACAATTGCCGGTCGACCCGGTCTGACCTTGTACCCGCGGTGCAGACCTCGATCGCGTCCGCTCCCGCTGCAGTGCCGATGAAGCGTTCCGATGTCTTTCCAGTGCAAATACATGATCCTGATGCTCGCGCTGGCGCTGTCCTCCGGCAGCGCGGCGGCGAATCCGTTCGTCGAATGGAAAGAACGCCTGTTCGGTTCGCGACCCTCCGCTGCCGAGATCAGGGACGCCCCGCTTGATGGTGTGATCGTGCTCGGTCTCGACCATCCCGAACGCATCCGCATCGGCCGCGACACGCCACAGCGTGATTTCCCGCAGGGCAAGAGCCGCTATCGCGAAATCGAACTGCCGCGCGAGATCGGCAATGCGGCGATCCGCATCCAGGTCGTGGCGAAGGACAACCCGAAGGGCCGCGGCAACATCGTCTTCAAGCCGGTGCTCTATGTGCTCAACGAAGATGGCAGCGTACGCGACAGCCGTCCGGCTGATCCGCTCTATCTCGACATCCGGCCGTTCAAGCCGACCCGATTGCTGTCGTGCGTCTCGCTCGAAGACGTGCGCCGGTTTGCCCTGGCGACAACTCCCGATGCGATTGGCAAATCCTACGAATCGAAAGCGCGCGAAAAACTCAACGCGCCGACCAAGGCAGGCTTCTACTACGCCACCGATGCGGTCAAGGTGAAACTGCCGTATGCGGAAACCGGCGAGTTCATCATCGAACTGGTGGAGCAGGATTCGATCGGCAGCGAGTGCTGACGGGTTCCCGGGAGTATCCCTAGTGGGTTTCGCCGCCAATGGCGCTGATGTCCGTCGGCATGGCGATGGCACAGGCGAGCGCGGCGCGCACGCCGGTCAGCATCGTCTCGAGCGACAGGCACGCTTCGCCGGCATGGTCGACCGCCTGCTCGGGCAGCCACGGAACGTGCAGGAATCCGCCACGCGCGGCAGCGCCACGCTGTTCGAGGCGACGGCTCAGTTCGAAGAAGCACTGGTTGCAGACAAAGCTGCCGGCACTCAGCGAGAGCATTGCCGGCACGCCGGCTGCGCGCATCGCCGCGACCATCGCCTTGACCGGCAGCGTGCTGAAGTACGCTGCCGGTGCGTCGGCGACCAGTGCGGCATTGCACGGTTGCGCGCCGGCATTGTCGGCAATGCGCGCATCGGCCAGATTGATCGCCACGCGTTCGAGCGAAAGCGCCGGGCGCCCGCCCGCCTGTCCAATGCCGAGCACGATGTTCGGATCGTGTCGGTCGAGGAGTTGCTGCACCTGCGCGGGAACAGCGGCGAACTCGACCGGCAGGGTTGCGCCGACGACGACGTGGCCGTCGATCGATTCACCGTCGAGAGCACGCACGATTTCATCCGACGGATTGACGCACTCGCCGCCGAACGGTTCGAAGCCGATCAGCAGGATTCGCGGCGTTCTCATCGGAACACCAGCATCAGCATGAGGCCGACATTGAAGACGATCAGTGCAATCGCGGTGCCTGCCTGCGCGCGGATCACGCCGTACTGGTCGGGAAGTTCGAGCAGCACCGCAGGCACGATGTTGAAGTTGGCTGCCATCGGCGTGAGCAAGGTGCCGCAGTAGCCGGTGAGCATGCCGACCGCGCCGAGCAATGCCGGATTGGCGCCGTGTTCCATGATCAGCAGCGGCAGGCCGATGCCCGCCATCATCACCGGAAAGGCGGCAAAGGCATTGCCCATGACCACGGTGAACAGAACCATGCCGAGCGCGAATGCGAGCAGGCATGCCACACGGTTGTCGATCGGAATGACCGCCGCGGTGACCGATGCGATGGCACTGCCGACACCGGTCGTGATGAACACGCCGCCCAGTGTGGCCAGCACCATCGGCAGCAGTACAGCCCAGCCGAGCGAGTCGAGCAGCCGCCGTCCTTCAGCGAGTGGCTCGGGCGCGCGCGCGTGTGTGACCGCCATGCCGAGTGCGAGCGAAAGGACACAGGCTACGCCGAGCGAGGTCAGCGTCTGTGCTTTCGGATCGAGTAAAGGTACCCCGTTCCAGACCAGCAGATCACGGCCGAGGTAGAGCATGAGCGTGATCGTCGGCAGCGCGAGCGCCGGAATGAAGATGCGATTGCCGAGTCGATCTGCCGATCGTTGCTGGTGCGCTTCGGCGTCCGCTGCTTCGGCGACGCTGCGAAGCGGATTCATCGACGCGAGAACGCCGAGCACGATGACGATCATGCCGATTGCCTGTGCCGGCCATTCGGTGCCCGCGCGCAACGCATCGAGAATCGCCTCGCCGAACACGAAAGGGACCGACAGCAGCAACCAGAACGTCGCCATCGAGAAACGCCGATCGCGCAGGTTGAGGATGGCGGTGACGAAGAGAAACGCGGCCACCACCCAGTACAGGTGCTCAATGCGCAGCATCAGCCGACTCCCGCTGCGCTTTCTCGCGGCGTGCGCGCAACAACCGGCGTTGCAGCAGCCACAGACGGATCGAGTGGATGACGAATGCGGCAATCGCAGTCGGAATCGCCCAGCGCGCAATCTCGAGTGGTTCGAGCACGATGTCGTTGCGCGCGAAGAAAGCCTGGATCAGCAGGACCGCGCTGAACGCGATGAATATGTCTTCGCCGAAGAACAAACCGATGTTGTCGGTTGCCGCAGCATTCGCGCGAACGCGCGCGCGCTCGTCGTCATCGAGTGGCCCGAGTTCTCGCTCGGCAGCCGCTTCACTCATCGGTGCAATCAGCGGTCGCACCGTCTGAGCGTGGCCGGCGACGTGGGTCAGACCAAACATCGCGAGTAGTTGGCGCAGGCCGAGGTAGCTGATCAGGATGTGGAAGAGCCGCAATCGGCGAAACGAGGCAATCCAGCGCCGCGCGCGCTCGCGCAGGCCATGCCGTTCGAGCAATCCGATCACTGGCAGGGTCAGCACGAACAGCAGCAGCAACCGGTTTTCGACGAAACTGCGGCCGAGAAGGGTCAGCAGATCAGCAACCGGCAATCCGGCGGCAACTCCGCTGACCAGTCCAGCAACGACGACGACGAGCACCGGATTGCGCTTCAGGGCAAAGCCGAAGACGACCACGGCAACGCCGAGCAGGGGCCAGTAGTTGATGTCCGCAGGCATGCGTTATCCGGTACGAGAAACCGCGATGCTAGCGCGAGCCGGTAGATTGCGGGAGCGTGATTCGTTGCGTGAGCGCGTTTCGGCTTGTCCACGACGCGTGCGTTTCGCGCAGTCCGGGGAGTCACGCCAGAAAGGCGTGACTCCCCTTGCAGCAGATTACGGCGTACAGGTTTCGATGCGGATGTTGTCGATGGCCATGCCGTTTGGTGCCGCCGCCGCCGTATTGCTGTCGGCGCTCATGCGGTACTTGAGCTGGATCGACTGACCGACCGTGTCGTCGAGGTCGACGATCGAGCGGCGCGGTACCGGAGACGTGATGAAACACCACGCGCGGCGACCGGCCAGAGGCGCACCGGCGGAGATCGTGCCGTTGTACGGATCGGTGAACAGGCGACCTTCGGTCAGGTATTCGAACGAACCGGTACCGACCTTCATTTCCAGCGACGTTGCATCCCAGCAGCCGGCTGGCGGATCGGTCTCGAAGTTGTGGAACGCGTCGTAGGACAGGATCACGCCACCGGTGGCCGTCGACGGAATCGCGATGACCGGCGAAATCAGACCACGATCGCTGGTAACGGCATTGTTCGGGATCGACCAGACCGTGCCGGTCAGACCGGTGCCAGCCACTGCGGTGGTCTGCGCCCATGCCGTGCCGCCGGTGCCATCGGTGGTCCAGCCATTCGGTCCGCTTTGTACGTCATCCTGGTAGAGGACGGCGGTGGTGGTGCCGGTCGGGCAGACGCCGGGCGCGCCGGTGGTGAACGTGTTGACGGTCGATACCGCGCCGGTGCCGCAGTAATTGCCGGCCGTGACGCGCCAGTAGTGTTGGGTCGTGCTCGACAGCGTCACGTTAGAGGTCCACGTGGTATCGGTGACCGTGGCGCTGGCGACCAGACTGGTGAAGCCGGGGTTTGCCGACACTTCGATGAAATAGGTCAACGCGCCGGGCACCGTGCTCCAGGTGAAGGTCGGACGGACCTTTACGCCGGTCGCGGCATTCGCCGGCGCCGTCAGGATCGACGCGAGCGGTGCGGCGTCGGAGATGCCAAACTCGAGGCCGACCGAACGCACGCCGCTGGTGCTCGTGCCGTCGACGCTGAAGGCGAACTCGCCACTCGGCAGATCACTGGCCCCGCCAAGCGTCAGCACCGAGATGCCGGGAGCAGGCGAAATCGGATTGACCGAAAAGTTTGCCGTCGTGCTGCCGGGAATGCCGACTGCGGACAGTGTGACCGCGCTCGAGAAGCCGCCGTAGGTGCCGGCGAGCAGACGCCAGCTCGGATCGGAAACGGCGTCGGTACCGCACATCTCGACGCGCGCCGGCGTTTCGCTGACCAGCGTGAACTCCGGCTCACCGCATTCCTCGAACTTGAAACTGCAGATGCGCGTCGACCAGCTGCCGCTGCTGGTCGTGGCGAAATACTCGCCGGTGAACCAGAACGTGCAATCGTCGGTCGGATCGACACTCATGGAAGCGTAGTCGCCCCAGCGTCCGCGACCGCCGAACGTGCCGGTCTGCGATCCGGTGGTCGCCGGCGTGCAGTCCTGTTCGTCGCGCAGCGTGCCTGCCGGGTCGGATGGGGTGCGTCCGGTGATGCTCAGTTTCGGGTTGATCGTCGCGCTTGACACGTTGTAGCCGAGGCCGATGTTGCCGCTCGCATCGATATTGATCGCGCCCATCCAGCGGCTGTTCGCGTCCGGGGAATAGAGGCCTTCCTCGACGATCGACTTGACCAGCGAAACCGGACCACCGGCAGCGTCGTAGCCGTCTTCATAGATGACGTCGAAACTCTCGCCAGGCGCGCGCATGCCGAAATTGACCCAGCGCACGCCGGAGATCGCCGTTGCGCCCTGAGCAATATGATTGACCACCAGCGACAGGCTGTTCGGCGCACCGGGCGGATACGCACGCGCCGACGCGCGATACATGAGGTTGGTGCCGAACTCGTCGAGCTGGGTGGTCGTGCCGAGCTGCGGGATGGTCGTATAGTTCGGCGTGAACGGCGTGCCGGCCGCGACCCGCTGTGGCGTTGCGCTGAGCGTCGCGTTGGCCGGCGTGGTCCAGTCGAGACACATGTCCCAGAACAGGTACTCACTGGTGGCACCGTCGAAATAGGTGAACACCGGGCAGCTGTTGGCGGCGGCGGCGAGCGGACCTTCGAGGTGCGCAGGCAGCGCGCCATACGCGTCGAGGCCGCCGAAGCGGACCATCGTTGCCGGCTGGCCGGCGAGCATCCTGTTGCGATCAATCGAGATAAAAGCGGCGCCAGCGAATGCCGACGTGTTGGTGAACTCGTGCGTCACCAGCGTGTACGCGCTCTGCTTGCCGGTCACATCGTCCCAGATGCCGATGTGCGGATAGTCGCCGAACACCGGCGGCGTGGTCGGCCACAGGAACTCGTAACGGAAGTAGGTGCCGAGCGGATCGCTGGTAGTTGAAATCGCGAAGCACTGACGAGCCGGCACGGTGACTGAGGGTCCGGTGGTGAACTGGCTCATGACCCAGCGTTCGGCACGGTCATCCCACAGTGCGATCGGATCACCGGCATTGGTCGTCTCGCACGGTCCGCCGAAGCCGACGAAAAACGAGTTGCCGGGTGCGGACGCGGTCAGACGGTTACCGGTGAACTTGTCGAAGATCGCCCAGCGCGTATTCAGCCACTGGATGAAATGGATCGGGCTGACGTCGCCATTGGTGTCGGGCGGGATCGAATTTCCGGCGTTTCCGGGACCGCTCGCCACGCCCGAAACGAGTCCGAGGAAGGTCAGCAGCGGTGTCGGTGCGGGCACGCCGGTCGGCGCATCCTGGATGTTGCGGCGCGCGAGTTCGCGCATGAAATCACTCTGCCATGCCTGTCCCTGTTTCGGGAACACGTTTGGCACAACGTACGGATTGCTGGCGCTGGCTGCTTCCGGCTCGTCCGACAACTCGGCGAGGATGTCGCGCATCGGGCGCGATTCGTCGTGGCGACCGGCCTGGATCAGGGTCGACTGCGGCGCGGCTGTGGCCGGCACGGATACGAAAGCGGAAAGCGCCACCACGAGCAGGGCGGCGACGGGACGAAAGGCAGGCATGGAATTTCCCCGGAGAACGGCATGTGGACGAACATGGACCGCGACATCGTGCCTGCTTGCAGCAAGAGATTCAATTGCCGGCTCGACCAACCCTCAAGGGTTTTTCATTCCACCATCGACTCGTCAATGCAAACAAGGATTTGCGAACACGCGGCGTGCATGGGCATTCGATCAATTGGCCGCGCGCATGGCCTCGAGACGGCGCCGGTGATCAACCAGAAACGTGCGCGTGGCCGCAGGAATGTTGTTGGCCGCGAGCGCCTTGTCGAGCGCATCGCGTTCGGACTGCGGCGATTGCCTGCGCAGGCGCAGCAACGCCCACTCGCTGAGATTGGCATCGTCGCTTGCGAGCCAGCGTTCGAGCGAGCGGTCGGGCAGCGTGACCTTGTTGTCGTCGATGTGCTGGAACGCGGCGAGCAGGAGTTCGGCCCGCTCGGGGATTGCGAGCACGTCCACCGCGCTGCGCGCGATGAGGCGCGCGGCAACTGCACTCCACGACGACTGGCCGCCGTCGCGATCCGGCATGTGGGTGGCCGCGAGCAGCACCTGCGCGCGCGCCGCGCCGGGTGCGCCGTCGCCACGCACGAAGGCGAGCAGTTGACGGCGCTGTGCTGTCGTCAGTGCGTCGAGCTGACTCCCGCGATAGGCCAATTCGGCCGCAGCGAATCGCTGCATCGCTGGATCGCGCGATCGCAGCATCTTCATCAGGCGCGGCGCGGCGGTGCGCATCGCGTCATCGTCATTGCCGATGCGCCACATCACCATATCCTCGGCGGCCTTCGAGTACGGCCATAGGCCCGGCTCTGCACCGGGAGAGCCGACGAACATCGCACCGCGCACATTGGTGGCGTTGCGTCGCGTGCGATCGTTCTTGAACAACGTGTAGGCGAGCACGTAGCGCTGGCCGGCGCGCAGCGGCGTGTCGAGATCGGGGCGCGCGAGATCGATCATCGCGGGCACGTCGAATGCGCCCGCGAGCTTGCGTTCGGTTTCGAACACGATGCGCCCGCCGGGCCCTTCCTCGCGGTAGATGGCGACGACCAGCGTTGTGGTCGGCGCGCCGAGCACCACAGACGGGGGATTCACCTTGGCGGCGTGGACGCCTGTCGCGGCGAGAAAAACTACCGCCGTTGCCAGCAGGCGCAGGAAAGTCGTTCGCATCATTGGATGGGTCCCGGGGTCGCTCGTTGCAGGTCATGAGACCTTAGCACCGGGGCCGGGGTTCGGTGGACGTTCATCGGCGTTCGATTGAATAGGGCCTCCCCGCTGCCACGAGGTACCGATGCCGACTGCTGCGCCCGATGCCGTGGATTTCGTGATCGTGGTCAACGCCGGATCCGGCCGCCACGACGCCGATGACCCCTGCGCCAACGTCCGCGTCTTGCTCGAGGCGGCAGGCAAGTCCTTCGAGCTGATACGCGTCGATGACCCGCGCGGACTGTCGTCGATCGCGCGCGATGCAGCACGCCGCGTCGGCCGTGATGGTGGCGTTCTGGTCGCCTGCGGTGGCGATGGCACGATCAATACCGTGGCTGCCGCCGCCCTTGCCGAAGATGTGCCGCTCGGCATCCTTCCGCAGGGTACGTTCAACTACTTCGGGCGCGCCCACGGCATCTCGTCCGTACTCGACGAGTCGATAGCGATCCTGATCACCGCGCAGCCACGGCCTGCCCAGGTCGGACTCGTCAACGGTGAACTGTTTCTCGTCAACGCCAGCGTCGGGCTGTATCCCGAAGTGCTGGCTGATCGGGAGGCATGGAAGCAGCGCTTCGGGCGCCGCCGCATCGTCGCACTGTGGTCGGGTATCCTCACCCTGTTGCGCGAGCACCGGCCACTCGACATCGAGTTGTTCGACGGCACGTCGCAGGTGCGCTTGCATACGCCGACGCTGGTGGTCGGCAACAATCCACTGCAGTTCGACCGTGTCGGCATCCGCGACTCGGCACGCGTTGGCCGCGGCGAGCTGCTCGCGGTCAGCCTGCAGCCGATCAGCAAGTGGAAAATGATCGCCTTGATCCTGCGTGGCGCGCTCGGCTCGCTGGGCGAAGACGAAGACGTCGACGTCCGCGCGATCGAGCGATTGACGGCGACGCCGAGACGCGGGCGCCGACGGAAGGTGAAGGTCGCGGTCGACGGCGAAATCCTCAAACTCTCGATGCCACTGCTGTTCGAGATATCGCCGCGGCCGTTGCGGCTCGTGGCTGCACAGTCGGCGTCGGCTGACAAGGATCCCGGATGAGTTGTGTCCTGCAGATTTCCGATCTTCACTTCGGTACCGAACGTGCCGAAGTCATGGACGCCCTCGATGTGCTGGTTGCGCGCGAGCGGCCGGATCTGCTGCTTGTCACCGGCGACATCACGCAGCGCGCGCGAGCCACGCAGTTCGCCGCTGCGAAGGCCTTCATTGCGCGCCTGGGTCGTCCCGCGCTGGTGCTCGCAGGCAACCACGACATCCCGTTGTTCAACGTGTTCGCGCGCATGTTCTGGCCCTATCGCGGATTCACGCGTGCCTTCGGCAACGACCGCGAGCCGACCTTCGAGTGCAGCGGACTGCGCGTGATCGGGATCGACTCGACGTCGCCGCGACGGCACAAGGATGGCGTCATCCGGCGTCGGCAGATCGATCGGGTCTGCGACTACCTGCGTGCATCGCCGAAGCAATGCCTGCGCATCGTTGCCCTGCATCACCCGGTGCACGCGATCACCGAGTCCGACGAGAGCAACGTGGCCCATGGCCATCGCGAGGCCGTGCCGGCATGGGCAGAGGCAGGCGCCGACCTCATTCTCGGCGGACACATCCATTTGCCCTATGTCAGGCCGCTGCGCGAACGCTTTGCGCAGATTCCGCGCGACGTCTGGACCTTGCAGGCGGGCACCGCGATCTCGCAGCGAACGCGCGGCGACACGACCAACTCGGTGCATCTGATCCGTCACGATGAAAGCTCGACGTTCGCAACGTGTCGGGTCGGCCAGTGGGACTACGACATCGAGAACGCCATGTTCGACTGCAGTCACGAAACGCCGATACTGCTCGATCGTTGAATGGCATGAGTGGGGGTGCGATGGAAATTCCGGCCGGCGCACAGGCGTTCGCGGATACGCATGCGACAGTACTCTGGCTGGCAGCGCTGGGCGCCGCGGTTGTCGTGACCGCATTTGCGCCGCGTGCGCAGCGCTCTCGCGCACCCGACCCCGACGATCGGCAACTGGTGCAGCCGCAGTGGCGCCTTTACGCGGCAGCACTGGCAGCGGCCGCGGTGTTCGTCGTGCTCGCCCTGTCGCATCCTCTGGCGCCGATGCAGAGCGTAGACGCCAGGCTCGGCGACCTTGCGGCAGCGGCAGGCGGTTTCGATCTCGCACGCCGGATCACTCGGCTCGGCGACCCCGGCGTGCTCGCCGTGGCGCTCGGCATCGGCGTGGCCGCGCTGCTGACGTCGGCGCGCGCGCGGGCGGCGTTGCTGCTTGTGCTGCTGGTGCTCGCCAACGGCTTCGCCGTGCGAGCCTTCAAGACCATGTTCGAACGTGTGCGGCCGGGACAGGCAGAAGCCTTTGGCCTGGCCGCTGATTTCAGCTTTCCGAGCGGTCATGCGGCCGGTGCGATGATGGTCTTTGGTGCGCTCGGCTGGCTTGCCGCCAGGGTGCGACCACGGGCTCGAATCCTCGTCACATCCGTGGCGATCGCGTTGATCGGCGCGATTGGCCTCAGTCGCATTGCGCTGGAGGTGCATCATGTGTCGGACGTGCTGGCCGGATTCGCACTTGGCGCGGCGCATCTGTGCGTGTTGATTGCCATGCTTCGCACGATGGAATCGCGCGTGCCCTGAGCGCACCGCTAGCGGTCATTGCCGGCCGACACACTCAATCGGGTTGGCGCAACGACGCGATCGATACGCCGGCAGCATCGAGCGCGCAGCGCAACCGATGCGCGAGTTCGCCGGCATGTGCATGGTCGCCGTGGATGCACAGCGTGTCGGCACGGATCGACAGCGCGCTGCCGTCGCGCGCGTGGAGCGTGCCGCGCTCGACGATGTCGAGGGCCTGCGCGATCGCCTCGTCGATGTCGATGATCAAGGCATCTGCATGCGTTCTCGGCGTCAGGCTGCCGTCGCTTTCGTAGCGTCGGTCGACGAATGCCTCTTCGGCTGCCGCGATCCCGGCGCGTCGCGCCGCACGAGGCAGTTCGCTGTTGGCGAGGCCGACCAGCACGAGCGTGGCATCGAAATCGCGCGTGGCGAGGGCAATCGCTTCGGCAACGTGTGCATCGCGCGCGGCCATGTTGTAGAGCGCGCCATGCGGTTTGACATGCGTGAGTCGAGTGCCCGCAGCGCGCGCAAATCCAGCGAGCGCACCGATCTGGTAAAGCACGAGCGCGTGCACGTCGTCGGCGTCGATGCGCATCTCGCGCCGGCCGAAGCCCTGCAGGTCCGGCAGCGACGGATGAGCGCCGATGGCTGCGCCCCGGGCGATCGCCACAGCGACGGTTTCGCGCATGACGCGCGGATCACCGGCATGGAAACCGCAGGCGATGTTGGCCGATGTGGCATGGATTAGCAGCGCGTCGTCGCTGCCCATTCGCCATGCGCCGAATGATTCGCCGACATCGCAGTTCAGATCGATCTTCATGCGTGTGTGCGTTCCCGGATCGTCGTCAACAATGCGCCAAGTTCGCGCTCGCGCCGGCACAGCAGGGCGAATGCCGCATCGAGTGTGATCATTTCGAAGCGTACCTGATCACCCGGCCGGCGTTGCGCGAGGCGTGCCAGGTCGACCTCGGCGATCTGGCCGATGCGCGGATAGCCGCCGGTGGTCGGATGCTCGGCGGTCAAGGCGATCGGCTGCCCGCCGGGTGGCAGTTGCAGTGTGCCGGCGGCGACCGGCTCTGAGACGAGTTCGATTGGCACACCCAGTCGCAGGCCAGGCCCCAACAAACGCACGCCGACACGGTTCGAATCGGTCGAGACCCGAAACGCTTCGGCGAACAATGCGCGGTGGGACGGTGCATCGAGTTTGTCCGTATGGGTAGCCTTCAACAGCCGCAACGGCCGGCTGTCATCGGCATCGAACCAGTGGGCCGGATCGATTCTCCAGCGCTGCGCCCCAGCAACTGATCGCGCAGCATGCGCAACCGGGCCGACGCACAACTCGTCGCCGGCACGCAGTGGCGACGGGCCCAGACCGGCATTGACGTCCGCCGATGGACTGCCGAGCAGCGGAGCGACATCGAGACCGCCGGCCACGGCAAGGATTGCGCGCGCACCACGACGGAAACGACGTGTGTCGAGCGTGCTGCCCGCTGCGATATCCATGGCGCACCAGGTCGGCACCGCGTCGCCGTCGAGGCGAAGATCGACCTCGGCGCCACAGATCGCGACGCGATGGTCGGCGGTGAACTCGAGCAGCGGTCCGCTGAGGCTCAACTCGAGTGCCGAGCAGTCACCGGCGTTGCCGACCAGCGCGTTGGCCAGCCGCAGGGCAGGCGAGTCCATCGGCCCGCTGCGCCCGATGCCGAGGCCGGCGTGACCGATACGCATCCGCCCCTGAACCGTTGTCAGTAGTCCCGGCTTGAGTACGCGAAGGCTCACTCGAGCGTGTCCGCTGGATGCTGCGGCTGCTCGAACTGCTCAGCCGGGATGGCGCGAAATCGCACATGGTCGCCGGGTGCCAGCAGTGCGGGCCGGGCGCGGCGCGCATCGAACAAGGCGACAGGGGTGCGTCCCAGCAGCTGCCAGCCACCCGGCAGCTCGCGCGGATAGATGCCGGTCTGTGCACCACCGATCGCCACCGAGCCGAGTGGCACGCGTACGCGCGGCTGCGCCCGGCGCGGCACCTGCAGGCGTGCGTCGAGACCGAGCAGATAGGCGAAGCCAGGGGCGAAACCGAGCATCGCAACCTGGTATGTCGGCGCGCAGTGAAGCGCGACCACATCGTCCTGGCTCAGGCCCGTGTGCTCCGCGACGATGGCCAGATCCTCCCCGTACGCACCGCCATAGCAGACCGGGACCTCGATCAGGCGCGGTGCGTTTGCTGTCGTTGCCGTGGCGCGCTCGACGACGGCTTCAAGCGCGGCGGCGAGGCCGCGCCACGGATGCCGATCAGGCAGTTCGTGGTCGAGCCATTGCGCGGGATCGTATCGGATCGCCAGCGTCGCATAGGCCGGAATCAGCTCGAGCACGCCGCGCACGCGTGCCGCATCGATCGCCGCCGCCGCCGCGTGCACGCGTGCGTTGATCGAGCGGTCGATGCATTGGTCGAAACGCAGCAGCAGCGTCGATTCGCCGAGTGCCTCAAACGTGATCGCGGACACGGCGCGCCGCTCAGCCCGCTAGGAAGCCGATCGCGTCGCGCAGCGCGGCGAGTCGCTCCTGCACGACCGGCGGCGCATAGGCGACCCGTTCGCCCACGCCCCACACCGGTCGCGGCCATGCGGCATCGTTGCGGTAGCGTGCAATCACGTGCACGTGCAGCTGCTCGACCACGTTGCCGAGCGTTGCGATGTTCTGCTTGTCGGGGGCGAACAATGCGTGCACAGCCCTCGACACCCGATCGACTTCAGCCAACAGCAGGGCGCTGCTGGCCGAATCGAGATCGATCAACTCGCGCGCTCCGGCAATGCGTGGGACGAGGATCGTCCACGGATACCGGCTGTCGTCCGTCAGCAGCACGCTGCACAGATGAAGGTCGACGACTCCATGCGTGTCATCGCGCAATCGCGGATCGAGAACGAATGTCGTCATTGCAGCAACCTCCTTTTTCTGGCCGGCGCCGGTTCGACGCGCTGCGACGCGCGCAGCGAGACGTTGTCGCGACAGTGCAGCGATAGCGCGCCGATGCGTTCCGCCGAGGCGATCGCGTTGACCGGGACCAAAGCGTTCGACCTCGTCGACGCAGGCGCTTCGTCTGCGAGCGCAGTGCGATGCCGATACTGACGGTCAGTTCGAGCGGATCGAGTCCGAGTGCGCGCAGCGCCGTCTGCACATGTCTGCGCAGACGCTCGGCCAGCGCATGTGCCGACTCTGCCGAATGACCAAGCAGCACGATCACGAACTCCTCGCCACCGAAGCGACCGATGAGGTCGTCTGGTCCGATGCACTCGCGCATCGCCGCGATACCCGCCATCAGCACGCGGTCGCCATGCAGATGGCCGTGACCATCGTTGACCTTCTTGAAATGATCGAAGTCGATCATGAGCACGGCAGGATCGTCGTGCGCGCCGGACCGGCCGGCGAGCCGTTGTACAAGTCGTTCGCGCAGATGCGTACGGTTGAACACGCCGGTGAGCGGGTCACTGATGGCGGCGACGTACAACGCGTCGGCGCGTTCGCTGAGCATCGCATTGGCCGATTCGAGAGCATCCTGCTGGGCGAGGATTCTCGCGTTTCTGCCGGTCAGCGCGTGATTGAGCCTGCGCATCCGCGCCACTGCCCAGATCGCCATGCCGAGCGCAAGCGCGAGGCCGCTCATCGCCGCAATCGACAGGCGCTGCCGCTGGCCCTGCGCGCGCAGGTTGGCGGCCTGCAGTTCGTTGTCCTTTTGCAGCAACGCGATTTGCTGGCTGCTTTGCGCGCGGGCGAGGCGTGCTTCGAGCGCACTGAGTCGTCGGCTCGCGGTCGTGCCGAGCAGCAGCTCGCGCTGCTTCGCCAGCAGATGCGCGTAACGCAGCGCGCCGACCGGATCGTGCTGGGCGACCGCGATGCGCTCGCGCAACGCATACGCCTGCACCAGCTGCGGACGGAACCGCGTGGTCTCGAGGCGCGCGATCGCCTCGTCGATCAGTCCGCGTGCGCGCAGATTGTCACGCATGCCCTGAGCGCTTTCGGCCAGATGCAGCAGGGCCTTGGCAATGATCTCGCCGTGGCCGTTCTCGCGTCCGATCGACAGCGCGGTTTCGAGAAGTGACTCGCCTTCATCGGCGCGGCCCAGTCCGATCATGGCGCGACCGACCTCGATGCGTTCGAATGCCTCACTCGCGCGGTTGCCCAGTGCGGTGTCGATGAGCAGCGCCTCCTCGGCCGCGGCAAGAGCCGGTGCGTGGTCGCCGATATCATTGAGGAGGCTGGCGAAGCTGCCGAGCACGGGCGCATAGGTCTCGGAATGGAAGTGGCGCGCGGCGGCGTCCAGCGCACGGACGAAATAACTGCGTGCGGTCTGTTCGTCTTCGATCTCGCGGTAGAGCAGGGCGACGTTGCGATAGCTCGTTTCCAGCTGGTGGCCGCTGCGTTCGCGAATCTGCAGTGCCTGCAGCTGCATCTCGAGGGCTTCGGCGAACGCGCCGCGGTCACGCAGGACGGTGCCAAGGTTGGTCATGGTCAGCGCCCGTGTGGCCTCGTCGTTGCCGGTTCGGAGGCGTTCCAGTGCGGCCATATGCAGCTGGTAGGCCGCATCGAGATCGCCCTGGCGCCTGGCGACGATGCCGAGATAGCCCTGCGCGATCGCCGCCTGCGACGCGTCGCCAACCGTTTCGGCGAGCGCCAGCAGTTTCGCGGCGAAATCCTGGCAATCCGCGTACTCACCGAGCAGCAGCGACAGTTCTGCCCGATGGCGCAAGGCCTCGCGCTGGACCTCGTGCTCGCCGATGCGGGACGCAAGCGCATCGACGCGCTGCCATGCCGTCACCGCCGGGCCGACTGCGTCATGGGCAAACAGCACGTGGGCCTGCGCGCGCGTGGCGAGCAGGTCGGCGCGCGCGCCGGCCAGCGCCGCCAGCAGCAGGCGCGCAGGCTCGGTCGCGGCCTGGAAATCGGTGGCAAGTCGCTGTGCGGAGATTGCCGCCGCCGCGCGTGGATACGTCGCGGCATCGATCGTCTCGGCCGCGGCATTGCGCGAATCGATACCCAGCCCGAGCGCCATCAGCATCACCACCGAGCTGTTCATGACCGCCTGTACATGGTTGAACGCGCGCTCCGGCAATGCGCATCGGGTACTCCCGCGGCGCGCGCAAGGATACACTGTCGCGCTTTTGCCAGAGGTTGCAGCCAGCCATGTCACGTCGCGTGCCCCGAATCGGATTCGTCAGCCTCGGCTGCCCAAAGGCGCTGGTTGATTCCGAGCGAATCCTCACGCAACTGCGCGTCGAAGGCTATGCCATCGTGCCGCGCTACGAGGAAGCCGACGTCGTCGTCGTCAACACCTGCGGCTTCATCGAGGCGGCGGTCGAGGAATCACTCGACGCGATTGGCGAGGCGCTGGCCGAGAACGGCAAGGTCATCGTCACCGGCTGCCTCGGCAAGCGCGCTGACCTGATCCGGGCCGCGCATCCGGATGTACTCGCAATCTCGGGCCCGCAGGACTATGCGAGCGTGGTCAGTGCCGTGCATGAAGTATTGCCGCCCAGGCACGAGCCCTTTCTCGACCTCGTGCCGCCGGCGGGCCTCAAGCTCACGCCGAAGCACTACGCTTATCTGAAGATCTCGGAAGGCTGCAACCACCGCTGCACGTTCTGCATCATTCCGTCGATGCGCGGGGATCTGGTCTCGAGGCCGATCGACGAGGTGCTCGGCGAGGCCGAACGGCTGGTCGCCGGTGGCGTCAAGGAACTGCTAGTGATCTCGCAGGACACCAGCGCCTATGGCGTCGACATCAAGTACGCCGAACGCGAATGGCGTGGCCAGCAGCGCGCCACGCGCATGCTCGCACTCTGCGAAGGATTGTCCGAACTCGGCGTGTGGACGCGACTGCACTATGTCTACCCGTATCCGCACGTCGACGATGTCGTGCCGCTGATGGCTGCGGGCAAGATACTGCCGTATCTGGATATCCCGTTCCAGCATGCGAGCCCGCGCATCCTGCGCCTCATGAAGCGACCGGGCGCGGTCGACAAGGTGCTGCAGCGCGTGCGCAAGTGGCGCGCGATCTGTCCCGAGCTGACCATCCGCAGCACGTTCATCGTTGGTTTCCCCGGCGAGACAGATGCCGAGTTCGAGGAGCTGCTCGAGTTCCTGCGCGTCGCCGAACTCGATCGCGTCGGCGCGTTCGCCTATTCGCCGGTCGATGGGGCGAAGGCGAACGACCTGCCTGATCCGATCGACGAGGATCTCAAGCAGGAGCGCCTCGAGCGCTTCATGGAAGTACAGGCCGAGATTTCCGCGGTGCGTCTAGGACGCAAGATCGGCACGCGCCAGCGCGTGCTCGTCGATGCCGTCGAGGACGGCGTCGCCATTGCGCGCTCGTCTGCCGATGCGCCCGAGATCGACGGTGTCGTGCATGTCGAGAATGCGCGCAAGCTCAAACCTGGACAGTTCGCCGACGTCGACATCATCAATGCCGACGCGCACGACCTGTTCGCGCGGCTGGCCTCGCCGGCACTCTGATCGCGCAGCGCGTACCCGGCCCGCAGCGATGCGCTATCTCGCTCCGTCGCGCGACGCGATCGACGCATGTGTGTTCGCGCGCCCGCCGTTGCGCAGCTGGTGTGTCGACTACGACGTTCTGCTGCGCGGCAGCGATTGGCCGAGCCTCGATCAACTCGATGCCGCACGGCGGACATGTACGGCTGCGGATGGCATCGAACGTCCGGCATTCGTCGCGCAGACGCCGGCCCTGCTCGGCGACGGCCTGCACTATGAGCAACGCATTGCCAGCGGATGCATTGCCACGCGCAGCGGCAACTGGCACGACCTGCTGAACAGCCTGGTCTGGCTGCGCTATCCGCGAATCAAGCACGCGCTCAACCGGCAACAGCTGGCCTCGATTGCCGAGGTCGGCACGCGCACCCGCACGCGCGCGCAATGCGCGCTCACGCACTTCGACGAGGGCGGTGCGATCGTGCTGTGTTCCGATGCACAGATGATGGACGCCTGGGACGCGCACGACTGGCAGGCATTGTTTGTGGATGCGCGCGAACGCTGGCGCTCGCGAGTTGCGGTATTCGTGTTCGGCCATGCAGCGCTCGAACATGCGTTGACGCCGAACCAGCTGCTGGTTGCCAAGGCGCTCGTCTTGCAAGTGGAATCCGACATCGACGTTGACTTTGGCGCAGGCGAGGACAATCCGGCACTGCGTGCGCGCGTCGACCATCGCATTGCCGAGCTGATCTGCCGCCACGCGGTGCTGCAGGACCCTCAGGAGCTGCGGCCGCTGCCGCTCTCGGGTATTCCGGGCTGGCGCTCGGATGCGCAGGACGACATCTTCTACCGCAGCGCCCCGTGCTTTCGTCCGCTGCGCAGCGGGCGCCACTATCCGGCTGCACACGTGCTCTGATCGTTTTCGCGCCTGTTCCGGAAAAGCGCAAGGCCGGTCGAGTGCGGTTCCGATGATCGGCCCAAAGCGCCGCCTTCCGCCGTCGGGGCGCGTTCTCCCGCTTCGCAGGGGAAGGGAGAGGAGTCCGGATGCGTGCTGGATTGCCGCTGCTGCTTTTCAGTTCCGTGCAAGATCGAAGCCTCACTAGTCGGGCTATTCGCGAGCCGGATGATTTTCAATCGATGTCTCCGGGAACTTTTGCATTCCCTTTGCTGTACATTGCTCAGCGCTCGCGAATTCCTGCGCACAGGCCTCGGGTGTTTCTCCCCCGTTGCCTGCCGCGCACAACGGTTTCGCCGACGCAGATTTCGAGCCGCCGCGCTTTGCGGCGGATATCACGGACTCGCGATATCAGGGTGTAAAATCATGATAGAAACCCAGTCACTCGGGAAACGCTACGGCGATTTCTCCGCCGTCGACGGCATCACGTTCAAGGTTGAACCGGGCCAGGTACTCGGCTTCCTCGGGCCGAATGGCGCCGGCAAATCGACCACGATGAAGATGATCGCGGGCTTCCTGTCGCCGACCTCGGGCAGTGCCACGGTTTGCGGCTTCGACGTCGAGCGCGACGCCATCGCCGCCAAGCGCGTGGTCGGTTACCTGCCCGAAGGCGCGCCGAGCTATGGCGAGATGAGCGTGCGCGAATTCCTCGACTTCATTGCCGACATGCGCGGCGTTCCGGCATCCGTGCGCGACAAGCGTCTCGATGACGCGATCGGCCGACTCAATCTCGACGGCGTGCTCGAGCAGCCGATTGACACCTTGTCGAAAGGCTTCCGTCGGCGTGTCGGTCTCGCCCAGGCGATCGTGCACGATCCGAAGGTGCTGATCCTCGACGAGCCCACCGACGGCCTCGACCCGAACCAGAAGCACGAGGTGCGCACGCTGATCAACGCGATGTCACGCGACAAGACGATCATCGTGTCGACCCATGTGCTCGAGGAAGTGCATGCGGTTTGCAACCGCGCGATCATCATCGCGCGCGGCAGGATCCTCGCCGACGCCTCGCCGACCGAGCTCGAGGCCCGCTCGCGCTATCACCAGGCCGTGTCGTTGACGGCAAGCAACGTCAATGCCGCGCGCGAAGCACTTGCGCGCGTCGCCGATGTCGCCGCGATCGAGGTCGATGCGCAGGACAACCGCATCACCGCGTTCCCGAAACCCGGGCGGAAGATCTTCACGGCCGTGAACGAGGCGCTCGCCGCACAGAACATCGTCGTGCACGAACTCGCGCTCGAAGGCGGTCGCCTCGATGAAGTGTTCCGCACGATCACGCAGGGCAAGCCGACCACGGAGGCGCTGGCATGAGCGCGATCCTTACGGTCTTCAAGCGCGAGTTGCGCAGTTACTTCGCAACGCCGGTCGCGTACGTGTTCATCGTGATTTTCCTCGTGCTGTCGAGTGCGTTCACGTTCTATCTCGGTAATTTCTACGAACGCGGCCAGGCCGACCTGATGCCGTTCTTCAGTTTCCATCCGTGGCTCTATCTCTTCCTCGTGCCGGCGGTGTCGATGCGCCTTTGGTCAGAAGAACGCAAGAGCGGCACGATCGAGCTGTTGCTGACCTTGCCGATCACGATGTGGCAGGCGGTGGTCGGCAAGTTCCTCGCCGCCTGGGCGTTCATCGGCATCGCGCTCGCGCTCACGTTTCCGTTGTGGATCACGGTCAACTACCTCGGCGATCCAGACAACGGCGTGATCGTTGCCAGCTACATTGGCTCGATGCTGATGGCCGGCGCGTTCCTGTCGATCGGCTCGTGCATCTCGGCGTCGACTCGCAATCAGGTGGTCGCCTTCATCCTGACCGTCGTGGTCTGTTTCCTGCTGGTCATGGCCGGCTTTCCGCTGGTGCTCGACGGCTTCCGCGCGTGGGCCCCTCAGGCTCTCGTCGATGCCGTCGCCAGCCTGAGCTTCCTGACCCATTTCGTGTCGATCAGCAAGGGCGTGATCGACCTGCGTGATCTGCTCTACTTCGCCTTGATGATCGGATTCTGGTTGTACGCAAGTGCGATCGTGATCGACCTCAAGAAAGCCGACTGAGGACAATCCACCATGAATCTCAATCGCAAGACACTTTCCGGTGGCGTACTGGTCGTGCTGATCGTGCTGTTCGTCGCCGTCATGCTGCTGGTCAACGTGCTGTTCCGTGGTGCGCGCATCGATCTGACGCAGAACAATCTCTACACGCTGTCGTCGGGCAGCAAGGAAATCCTCGCCGCGATCGATGAGCCGATCCAGCTGACCCTTTTCTATTCCGACAAGGGCACGCAGGACCTGCCGCAGTTGCGCACCTATGCCACACGCGTGCGCGAACTGCTCGAGGAAATGGCCGCGCGCGCCGAAGGCAAACTGGTCCTCGACGTGATCGACCCTTTGCCGTTCTCCGAGGACGAGGATCGCGCATCCGCTTTCGGCCTGCAGGCGTTGCCGGTCAACAACGCCGGTGAAACCGTGTTCTTCGGGCTTGCCGGTACCAACTCGACCAATGGCCGTTCGGCGATCCCGTTTCTCGATCCGAACAAGGAAGCGTTCCTCGAATACGACGTGGCCAAGATGATCCACCAGCTGGCGACGCCGAAGAAGCCGGTAGTGGGTGTCGTCTCGAGCCTGCCGATGGGTCCGGGTTTCGATCCGGAAACCCGCCAGATGCGCGACCCCTGGGCCGTGCAGCAGCAGCTCGCGCAGCTGTTCGAGGTGCGCGACCTCAACCCATCGGCACTGGCCACGATCGACCCCGAGATCAGTGTGCTGATGCTCGTGCATCCGAAGCAGTTGTCCGACGAGACGCAATACGCGATCGACCAGTTCGTGCTGCGCGGCGGCCACCTGCTCGTGTTCGTCGATCCCGACGCTGAGCTCGATACCTCCGGCGCTGATCCGCAGAATCCGCAAGCCGCGATGTTCGCCGACCGCTCGTCGGATCTGCCGAAGCTGTTCAAGGCCTGGGGCGTCGACTTCGATCCGAAGAACATCGTGCTCGATCGCACGCGCGCTGTCGCCGTCAGCGTCGGCCAGGGTCGTGCCCCGGTGCGCCACGCCGGCATCATCGGCCTGACCGCAGCCGAGCTCAACCAGGACGACGTGGTTACCTCGAGCCTGGAATCGATCAACGTCTCGAGCACGGGCTTCGTCGCGCTGGCCAAGGATTCGACGTTCACGCTGGTGCCGCTCATGCAGAGTTCGGGTGATGCCATGGCGGCGCCGGCCGATCGCCTGCGCATGCTGCCCGACCCGAGCGCACTGCTGGCCGACTTTGCGCCGACCGGCCAGCGTTACGTGATAGCCGGACGCATCGAGGGCCAGTTCAAGACGGCGTTTCCCGAGCGCAGCGGTGAAGGCCATCTGGCCGAAGCCAAGGTGCCCGGCCAGATCGTGGTGGTCGCCGATACCGACCTGCTGGCCGACCGGCTGTGGGTGCAGGTACAGAACTTCCTCGGCCAGAAGCTCATGAACGCGTTCGCCAACAATGGCGACTTCGCGCTCAATTCGGTCGACAACCTGACCGGCTCGTCGGCGCTGATCTCGATCCGCGGTCGCGCCACCTCGCAGCGTCCGTTCACCACGGTCGACGCGATCAGGCGCACTGCCGAGGAGCGCTTCCGCAGCAAGGAGCAGGAACTGCAGGGCGAACTGCAGGAGACCGAGCGCAAGCTGGTCGAACTGCAGAGTGCGAAGAGTCAGGAACAGGCCATGATCCTGTCGCCGGCACAAAAAGCCGAGCTCGACAGCTTCACCGCGCGCAAGGCCGATATCCGCAAGGAACTGCGTGATGTGCGTCGTTCGCTCGATGCCGACATCGAGGCCCTCGGCACGCGTCTGAAACTGTTCAACATCGTCCTCATGCCGCTGCTCGTGACCGTGCTCGCGGTCGGTTTCGCCGTGTGGCGCTCGCGCCGGCGCAAGAGCGCCTGACCATCAGCGAACCAGGAGAACCCGAATGAACCAGAAAACCCTGATCACGCTGGGCATCGTCACCCTCGTTGCGGTCGCCGCTGCGTTTGCGATCGACCGCGCGCGCGCGCCGCGCAGCGACGTTGTGGCGGCTTCGCAGACACTCGTCGAAGGACTCGGCGAGCGCGTCAACGACGTCACCAGCATCACCTTCACCACCGCCAACAGCCAGGCTGCTGTCACGCTTCAGCGCAATGACGCCGGCTGGAAGGTGGCGCAGCGCGGCGGTTATCCGGCCGATGTAGGCAAACTGCGCGACTTCCTGCTGAAGATCGCCGATGCGCGCCTGCTCGAACGCAAGACCGCGACGATCGAGCGGCATGCTGCGCTCGGCGTCGAGGATGTTTCCGCGCCGGATGCCAAGGGCGTGCTGGTCGACATCGAAGGACTCGGCAAGCCGGCACGCATCATCGTCGGCAATGTCGATACCCAGGGCGCAGGCACGTTCGTGCGTCGCACGGACGAGCCGCAGGCGTGGCTGGCCAGGGGCACGTTGACGCCGGACAGGAATCCGGCGGACTGGCTGGTCAAGGATCTGGCCAATATCGCGCCCGATCGCATCGAGAGCGTCACGCTGACGCGGCCGGACGGCAAGACCGTGCGCGCCGTCAGGAAAGCGGCGGGCGACGCACCCTTCGTCGTTGTCGACGTGCCGAAGGGACGAACGTTGACGAGCGAGTTTGCTGCCAATGGACTCGGCGCCGTGATGAGCGAACTGAAGATCGAGGATGTGCTGCCGAGCAGTGACGTGAGCACGCCCGAGCAGATCATCAAGGCGCGTTACGTGGCCTTCGACGGCCTTGTGATCGAAGCCGGTGCGTGGAGGGTCGGCGAAAAGGGCCATGCGCGTTTCATTGCATCGCTCGATGCGGCGATCGCGCAGGAACACATCACCACGCAGCAGGCCAGCGAAGCGGGCGCAGATGTGCCCGCTGCTGCCGCCGCGGCTGACGGATCGACGCCACCGCCAGCCACGGCAACGCACGCTCAGGCGAAGCCGGAAACGGTCGCCGCCGAAACGCTCGATCCAGTTGCGGATCGGGAGGCACGCATGACCGCACTGAATGCGGAAGTCGCCGCACTCAATGCTGCCTTCGACGGTTGGGTGTTCGTGTTGCCCGCACACAAGTTCGCCAACATCGACAAGTCGATGGAAGACCTGCTCGCCCCGCTCGAGGCGAACTGATGCGCGCGTTGCCAGGGCGCCTGCCGTGCTGACGGCCCGATCGGCAGGCGTCGCCGGTGCGATATTCGGCGCGCTGGCTGTGCTGTTTGGCGCGTTCGGTTCGCATGCCCTTCGAAATTCGATCAGTGCGGACTCGCTGTCGACATGGCGTACCGCCGTCGACTACCAGTTCTGGCATGCCCTGGTGCTGGTCGCGAGCGCGGCACTCGGGCCCGGCATCTGGTCGAGCCGCGCCGCTCGAGTTGCCGCGCTGGCGTTTGTCATCGGCGTCATCCTGTTCAGCGGCAGCCTGTTCGCCCTCGTGCTGGGGGCGCCGCGAATGGTCGGTGCGATCACGCCACTCGGCGGCATCGTTCTGGTCGGTGCGTGGCTGTCGCTCGGATACGCGCTGGCGAGGTCGTCAGCGCGCTGATCCGAGTGTCGAGTGCGCGGCTGCACGATGCAGCGCACAACAGAAAAACGAGACCTGCGTCGCATACTCGGTCCTCGCGCGCCACAAGGGCGTGTAACGACAAGGGGCCAAACATGACTGATACGTTTCCGTCGCGCCGGTTCAGCGCGCGTCGCTCCGTGCTGGCGGCATGCCTCGCCATTGCACTCGCGTCACCGGCGATTGCGCAGACCTTGAGTGCGCCAGGCCTGAGCGCGCCTGGGCGTATTTCCTACAGTGCCGAAGGTGTCGCCACAATCGATGCCGCCAACGACAACGACGCGGCGTTCCTGCAGGGTTACGCGCATGCGCGCGACCGCTTTTTCCAGATGGACCTGACGCGACGCTCGGTCAGCGGCACGCTCGCCGAACTGGTCGGTTCATCACAACTCGCCAACGACGTGCAGGCACGCACGCTCGGCCTGCGTCGTGGCGCATCGAAATCCTGGGCGGCGATGTCGGATGACACACGCGGCTGGCTGCGCGCGTATTCCGACGGTGTCAACTTCTGGTTGTCGACCAATGCGCTGCCGCCCGAGTATGCGGCCCTGCAGTTGACCAGGGCCGATCCCTGGACGCCGGTCGATTCACTGTGCGTAGGCAAGGGCCTGGCGTTCCAGCTGTCGTTCGATCTCGACATCGATCGTACGATACGGCTCGGCACCTACCAGCAGGCGGGGCAGGCCGGCGGATTCAACGGCAGCACGCTGTACTTCGGCGACACGCACCGCATCGCGCCGGCCGATGATCGCGTCAGCGTTCCAGGCTTCCAGCCCGGCGCCGGCACCAGTGCGGCGCTATCGCTGCCTGGCGAGTCGGCGGCGCTGCCGGCGGGCACCGCGCAAGAGATCGGACTCGTCGATGCACAGACCATCGCGATGGCGCGCGCGCTGCGCGAGCAGTTGCAGGACAGTCCGCTGTTGCGTCGCGCGCTCGAAGGGCGCGACTCGCCGGTCGGCAGCAACGAGTGGGCAGTGGCCGGTCGGCATACGGTGTCGGGCAAGGCGATCATGGCCAATGATCCGCACCTCGGGCTCGACCTGCCGCCGGTGTTCGTCGAACAGCACCTGTTCTCGCGCGACGCGCGCTATTCGCAGGCGCTTGATGTGACCGGTGTCAGCGTTCCCGGCGCGCCCGGCATCATCCAGGGTTGCAATCAGCGCGTCTGCTGGGGCACCACGACCAACTCGCTCGACGTCACCGATGTGTTCCAGGAAACGCTGCGCCTGAACTCGTACGGATTGCCGTATGCGATCGTGCACAACGGTCAGGAAGAGCCGGTGCAATGGATATTCCAGAATTACCACGTCAACCGCCTCAACGGCACGCCCGATACGGTCACTCGCGAGAACTCGATCGGTTACACCAATGGCGGCATCAGCATCGTCGTGCCACGGCGCAATGGCGGCGCGCTGGCCAGCATCAGCGGCAGCACGGGACTGTCGATTGCCTACACGGGCTGGGGCGCGACGTTCGAACTCGAGTCGTTCCGGCGCATCAACCGCGCAGGCAATCTCGCCGAGTTCCAGAGCGCGTTGAGCAACTTCGACTTCGGTTCGCAGAATTTTGCCTACGCCGATACCAGCGGCAACATCGCGTACTTCGTGACGGCCGAGGCGCCGGTGCGCACCGATCTGCAGACCGAGAATGCGCCAGGCGGCGGACGTCCACCGTTTCTGATCCGTGACGGCTCCGGTGCGCTCAAGCACGACTGGCTGCCGGTGCAGAATCCACAGCCCAACCAGGCCGTGCCCTACGAGATCCTGCCGGCCGACGAAATGCCGTTCGTGATCAACCCGGAGCGTGGTTACTTCGCCAATGCCAACAACGATCCGATCGGCTTTTCGCTCGACAACAACGCCTTGAACCAGGTGCGCCCGGGCGGCGGACTCTACTATCTCGATGTCGGCGGAGCATCGGCGTACCGCATGGGTCGCATCGATCGCGAACTGCAGCGCAAGATCGCATCGGGCAACAAGGTCAGCGTGGCTGACATGCAGGCGCTGCAGGCGAACACGCAACTGCTCGACGCCGAACTGATGCTGCCGTACCTGCTCGGTGCTTTCGACAATGCACAGGCGCAAGGAGCATGGCCAGCGCTTGCCACGCTCGGTGACGACGCGCGTATCGTCGAGGCGATTGCACGCCTGCGCGCATGGGATTTCTCGTCACCGACCGGCATCCAGCGCGGCTACGATGCCGGCGACAATCCGGCCTCGCTGCCTGCGCCGGGACAGGCTGAAGTCAATGCCAGCATTGCTGCCACGATCTGGGCGACCTGGCGCAGCTTTGCCGTGCGCAGCACGATTGATACCACGCTCACGCGGGTCGGCCTCGGCAACTTCCGCCCGGGCAGTCGTGATGCCCAGACCAGCCTCAAGTTCCTGCTCGACAACTACGCAACGCTCGGTGGCAAGGGCCTTTCCGGCATCGACTTCTTCGCAGGCACCGGTGCGCCGAACTCTGCCAGTGCACGCGACTTCGTCTTGCTGAAGGCGCTCGCCGATGGCCTCGATCGTCTTGCCAGTGACGACTTCGTTGATGCCTTCGGTGGCTCAACCAACCAGAACGACTACCGTTGGGGACGCCTGCACAGGATCGTTTTCGAGCATCCGCTCGGCGGACCGTTCAACGTGCCGGGAGCAAACGGCTACGGCTACACCGATCTCGCCGAAGGCCTGCCGGGGCTCGCCCGTCCTGGCGGTTTCGAGGCAGTCGATGCCTCGAGCCACGACGTGCGGGCGAACGGCGTCAACAGCTTCATGTTCGGCAGTGGTCCGGCGCGTCGTTTCGTCGGCGAAATGAGCACGACGATCAACGCCAGCCAGATCCTGCCGGGTGGTCAAAGCGGCGTGCTCGGCAGCCCTTTCTATGCGAGCCAACTCGACCGCTGGCTGACCAACCGCTACAAGCCGTTGCCGATCGCGGCGTCGGCGGCGATTGCGCAAGGCACCAGCGTGATCAACTTCCAGCCGCGCTGAGCATTCCTTCTCAACGATCCCTGCACGCCGCACGCAGCCTTGGCCGGCCGCGTGCGGCGTCGGCTCATGATCCCTGCAACGTTCGCAACGGACCTTGTCTTGACGATGGGTTTTGCGAAACGCATTCCGAACCGGGCGCTGTGATGGACAAGGATTCCTACGTGCACTTGACGCAGCGGCGCATCGTCTCCGCTGCTTTCGGCATCCTCTTCCTGACGATCGCGATCGTGCTGGTGTTCCTGATTGATGCGTCGAACCCGATCGGTTCAGTGATCGCGGTGCTGGTGATCGGCGCACTCGGTCTCGATTCCCTGCTCGCCGCCATTCGGCCGCGAGTGTCATTGATCGAACGCATAGGGCCCTTGCCGTGATCTGCGTGCTGTTACGCCACTGAGATCCGGCATATGCGAGGAGCTCATGGGCCGGCATAAGCGTCAGGGCGAGCACCCGCAGCAACGTCTCGCCGCGGCACGCGATTGCGCCATTGCGGCGTACGCCACACAATGTTGGGCATGCGCGCTCGCCGCCCGTCGTCGTTCCTGCGCCTGGTGCAGCGTGACTGCGCGCGCCGAATGACTTCGACCGGAATACCCATGGCCAACAGCCGTCACCGTTTTCTTCGCGTTGCCATCGCCATCGACATGCTCGTTCTCTTCGCACTATGCAGCGCGTCGGCGTTCGCTGCGGAAGGGCAGTTCAGCAAGGCCTTGCGCTCGCGCCTGCAAGCAGAAACCTTGACCGAGATCGATCTCGGCAAGGTCGGTCCGTTTGCATGGGAGGACATGTATATCTTCCAGCCGCGAACGACACGCGAGGAAAACTGCAAGATCGTTGCAGTCGACTGGTTCGAATGCCGCTTCACGTTCCCGTCGGTAGTCGGCGACGACGAGTACTTCCTCGTATTCCGACGCAAGGGTCAGATCATCCGCGCCGAACGGCATCCGCGCAGCAATGGCGCGTTCGGCACATCCTCGATACGGCATCCCCAGCCGGTACTCGTCTCGGCAGCGGTATTCCGCGTCGAGCCAACCTCCTCGGCGGACGGAAAACCTGCGTTCCAGCTTGAATACCAGCCTCAGGACTAGATGCTTGTGCTGCGGAGCGCAGCGTGCCAACACCAGTGCCACGGTTCGTAGGCGATGCCATGGCGATTGGCTCGCGGGTATGACAGGTGAAAGCCGAAACGTGACGCGTTCCCCTGTAGCCAGGCAAAGGCATCCGAGTGCTCGAACACCTCTTCAAGCGGTGTCGATCCGGGTGTCGTCACATCGAGCGCCCGGCCGCTGTGATGCTCGCTGTAACCCGGCGCCGCACTGACGCGCAGGATGTCGTCCATGGCGAGCCCGCGTTCGATCTTTCGCTGCAGAATCCCGAGTTGGTAATCGGCGGAACGGAACGCCGAGACGAACAGCAGCGCGATGGAATCTTCTTTCGCCGCCGCCGCCATCCGCTTCCATGCGCGTGCCGCTGGTCGTGCCAGCCACTGTTCGCGCCCGTGGATATCGAGGCCGATGCTGGCCAGTTCGCGTGGTTCTCGAACCAGCGCAAGTTGGCGTCGACGGCCGTAGTCTCGCGGTACGCCGAGCGCAAACGCACGCTCGACGATGCGCACGCGTTCGCTACGGTCGCAACGGTGGGGCGGGATCAATGCCATGAAGCCAAGCCTATATGATCGGATTCACGCGGTGCAGCCGCCGCACGGCGCCAAGGCATCGTTCAGCGTTTCGGCAGTGCATTGACCCAGCCGGCGATATCGGCAACGACTCCGGCATCGACATGCCCCGCAACCAGATAATCTTTCGGTGCCGGTCGCTCGCCGACCGTCATGAACGTGTGCCCGAGGGTCGGATACAGCTTGAACGTCGCGCGCTTGTCTTCCTTGAACGCGTTGCGCCACAGAGCAAAATCATCCGATTCGGTCACCTGATAATCGCGACCGCCCTGCAGGATCAGCAGCGGTTGCCCGATGGTGGCCGCAGTCGTCACAGGATCGTAGGTGTTGAGACCGAGCCAGTAGCGCGCGGGCAGGTTCAGCATGAGCGGCTCGACCGGCAACGCATCCTCACGCAGTTGCTTGATTGTCTCGCGCTGCTTCTCCAGCTTGGCGATGGATTGCTCCATCGCGGGGTCGCTCGGCGACTGTTGTGCAGCGATGTAGCGCATCTGGCGAACGATCGTGTCCTCGAGCGGGAGCGCCGGCGCGGCGAGCAAAACGAGGCCCGCGATGCGCGGATCGCGCGCACCGATGCGTGGCGCGACCAGCGCGCCGAGGCTATGGCCGGCGACGATGATGCGATCGGGCTCGACGCGATCGTCGCCACGCAGTGATTCCACTGCGGCCAGCGCATCGTCGACGGTTTCGTCATCGATCGTGAAGTCGTTGCCGGCGAACTGCTGCGGATACGACTTGGTGCGCTTCTCGTAGCGCAGAACGGCAATGCCGCGATCGGCAAGTCCATGTGCGATGTCGGCAAACGGCTTGTTCGGCCCGATCGTCGAGTCTCGATCCTGAGGGCCTGATCCGTGCACGAGCACGACGGTGGGGAACGGGCCGTCTCCGTTCGGTATCGTCAACGTGCCTTGAAGATTGCCGCGTGCTGCATTCACGGCGTGATCGACTTCCTGCCACAGCGGGTTGACAGTCGCGATCGGCGTCGTTGCCGTCGGCGCCATCGCCGGCACGATCCAGAAGCCGCTGATCGCATGGTCGGCATCGAAAACGATGCGCGCGTCAAGCGCGAGCAGGCTGAACTGCAGCGTGGTGACCACGATCGGTCGGCCGTCAACGGTTTCGCCGCGCACCGCACTACGCGACACGCGAACGCCGAGTTGTGCCGGCAACGCGGACCACGTTGCGCCGAGCTTGCCGTTGCCGAGACCGTCGCGCATCTGCGGCGTGGTCATCGCCAGCGCCTGCTCGTAGCGACCGGCGTCCAGATGATCAAGGAAGTCTTCGGCGAGTCGCGCGTGAGTGGCGTCGAGCGACGCCGAACGTGCGGCCGGCGGCATCAGGCGTTCGGCAACCGCCCATGCGCCCACGCCGATCAGCAAGACAATGGCGACAATGATCACGAGCGCACGCTTCATCGGGTTGCTCCCTGTCAGTCATGACCGTCGCGCTTACGCGTCGCCGTGGTTTTCATTGGCAGCTTCAGTCGTCCGCTGCGTCGCAGTGCATCGCGCAGCACGTACTCGATCTGCGCGTTGAGTGAGCGCAACTCGTCGTCCGACCATTTCTGCATCGCGTCGATGACGTCCGTATTGATGCGCAGCGGATAGGCTTTCTTGTCGCTCACGTTGCCGCCGCGAGGCACATCAGTAAAGAGTGCCGGCGTTGACCACCGGCTGCGTGGCGCGGTCGCCGCAGAGTACGACCAGCAGGTTGCTGACCATCGCCGCGCGGCGCTCGTTGTCGAGGTCGACGACGCCACGCAGGCTCAGCTGTTCGAGTGCGAGTTCGACCATGCCGACCGCACCCTCGACAATGCGCGTGCGCGCCGCAACGATTGCGCTGGCCTGCTGGCGCTGCAGCATTGCCTGCGCGATTTCCTGCGCGTAGGCCAGATGGCTGATGCGCGATTCGACCACCTCGACGCCGGCCTTGATCAGGCGCGCCTGAATCTCGTCGCGCAGATGCGCGTTGACCTCCTTGCCGTGGCTGCGCAGCGCGATGCCGTCGCTGTCGTGGGCATCGTAGGGATAACTGGTCGCCATCTCGCGTAGTGCCGATTCCGACTGGATGTGCACAAAGTTCTCATAGTCATCGACCATGAATACCGCCTCTGCGGTATCCACGACACGCCAGACCACGATGGCGCCTATCTCGATCGGGTTGCCGTCGCTGTCGTTGACCTTGAGCTTGCCCGATTCGAAGTTGCGCACGCGCAGCGATACGGGGTGGCGGGCATAGAACGGGTTGGTCCAGCGCAGGCCCTGGTCGCGCACGGTGCCCTTGTAGCGCCCGAACAGCTGCATGACCCTCGCGACGTTGGGCTGTACGGCGAAAAACCCTTTGCACAGGAACACCAGCAGTGCGAGCAGCAGCAACTGCGGCAGGATCATCGAAATCCGCAGGTTGCCGCGACCTTCGCTCGCGATCACATCAACCATCCATGTCGACGTCGCGGCAATCGCCATCACCGCAACGATCAGTACCGGTATACCGGACAGGGAAAACGCATTGCGTTCGTTCATCGGGTCGACTCCAGTCTTGCCCATGGCGCGACCGCCCGGGCAACCGGCTGCGCCGGTCGATCACAAAGATATCATTGGGATATCAAAGTTGGAAGACCTCCAGGTCTGTCAGGCGGTCGCAATCCATTCGCCTCGGTGTTGAATTCGAAACGCAGCCATGGCGCCGGGCGACCCTCGCCACTGACTCGGATCATCGTGCCGCTGCGATCGAAACCGATGGCCTCCGCGGCGGCGAGGAGCGGCAGCGGGAAACGTTGCGGCGTGCCGACAAACGCATCGCTCCACGATTGTTTCGCGCCGCGTGTGAAGAGCCAGATGTCGCGATAGGTCAAGACGATCGCGCGGCGCGCCTGTGCGTCGATATCCATGCCGGTTACCGAGCCACCCATGCGTGCGGCCGGGAAACGCGCAGCAAGTGCCTCGCCATCGGGTGCCGGAATGGCGACGACTTCGCCCAGCTTCTTCGCCACCATTGTGGTTCCGCTGCCGGGCCCTAGAGGCAGCGAGTAGAGCCCGGGATTCGGCGAACGTTTGCCGAGCAGCAGGATTTCGCGGGTGGTCACGTCGACTGCCATCGCCTCGACATTGTGCGCGCCGTCGGCGTAGCGGAAGCGCAGCCGCCAGGCCGGCTCGACCGTCGATGTAGTTGCATGGGCATCAAGTGCGGGTTCCTCGATCGCGAGGATTTCGTACTCCTTGCGCATGCCGGCGTTGTCGCCGATGTCGCCGATCAATAGCCACGACTTGCCGTCGAGCGTGTACGACGCGATGTCTTCCCAGTCGATCGCGCGCACGCCGATGATGCGCACCGTTGCGCGACGCTTGCCGTGCATATCGAGTGCGACCAGTTCGGCCGGTCGCGGCGCATCGTTGTGCACCCAGTAAACGCCGTCGCTGCGACGCGATGCGGCAATACCGCTGATCTCGTCGAGGCTCCGATCAGTGATTACGGCATCGAGTATCGGCGCCGACAACTGCGCCGCGCCCGCGCCGGCGCACGCGAAAACGCCAGCCAGCAGGGCGAAATGCGGTTTCATTCCCGGCTTGCGTCGAACGGCACGACGCGCTTCAGTTCGATGCGTCCGAGCAGGTCGAGGCCCTGATAGAAGCGCCACGGGTCGCCGTCGCCAGCCGAGAACGCAATGTGGCCGGCGTCGAAGCCGGCCAGCGCCGCGTCGTAACTCTGCCAGCGTTCGTCGACCCAGGCCTGGACCCATGCATGCGGCACGAACACATTGCCGGCGTTGGCGAAGTTCGGCGTGTAGCCGAGGCCATCGACGACGCGCGTGGCGATGCCCAGCGAACGCCCCAGCGCAGCGAGCAGCACCGCGTGCTCGGTGCAGTCGCCTTCCGGCCTGCGCACCACGTCGAGCGCGGAGGCGTAACCGACGCCGAGCGACTTGTTGGTGATGTATCCGCGCACGAACTGCTCGAGCGTCTGCATGCGCGCGGCATCGCCGCTGACATTACCGGCCGCGCGTTCGGCCAGCGCGACGACTTCGGGTGCGCTGCTCTGCAGCCAGTCGTTGGCCGCATAGTCGGAGGGCTCGGGCGCGCCGCCGATGCCGCTGCGGGCGTGCCGGCGCACGTCGACGATCAGCTTGCCGCGCTGCTTGCGCACGCTTTGTTCGGCGTTGTCGGCGAGTTCAAGTTCGCCACCGCGCTCGCGTGCAACCAGCGTGTAGCGCAAGCCGTTGGCGAGTTCACTGGGTGTCAGCGCCCGCGGCGACGGTACCAGCGTGCGTTCGAACACATTGGTCGATTGGTTCGGCGAGGTGGCGCACGGCTTCCCGCATTCGATCATCGTCAACTGCACGCCGAGCGCGGGCATGGTCAGTCTGCGCACCTCGCGGTCGTCGTCGATCCATGCCGTGCTGCGCACCTCGGCGCTCGGAAACGCGAAGCTCTGTTCGATGCGCGTGAGCTTCCTGCGTCCGGCCGGCAACGACACCGATTCGCGCTTGCCGACCGTACTCGTGATCTCGACAGTATCGAGGCTGGACGGCTGGAACGACAGCACCCGGCGCGTCTCACCCTGGCGTAGAGAGGCACGCTGCGTGGCGAGCCGCAGGCCTTCAGGCAGCAGCGCCTCGCGCGGCCATGCGAAACGCCGATGCGAAATGGCACCGGCATTGCTGAACCGGGCAATGACCTCGCCGTTCTCGATGCGTCCCTCGACCGTCGTTTCGTTGCCGGTCATCTGCGAGACATTGCTGAATGAAATCGGTTCGCCGGCGGTCGACTCGACACTGGTTTCGGTGCTGCTCATCGATACGCTGGTGCCTGCACGATCGAGTTCGATCTGCAGGCTCTGGCGTGTCGTCACCTGATCGCCGCGCACGTCGCGCGTGCTTTCGAACTGGCCGATCTTGCGGCCGTCGAGCAGCACCGTAAACCACTGCGGCTCGGCATCTGCAGCCATCGCGCGCAGGGACAGAAGGGAAAGAAGCACACACAGGCAGGCACGCGTCATGATCGATCTCGGGCAGGGGTCCAGGCATTGTGCCGCAGCCGCTACAATCGCGCGTTCCCGGCGGAGAAAGCGCATGACTATTTTCGGCACACCGTACTCGGACAACGCGATACGCGTGATGTTGCTCGGTAGCGGTGAACTCGGCAAGGAAGTTGCGATCGAACTGCAGCGCCTCGCGGTCGAGGTGATTGCGGTTGACCGCTATGCGAACGCACCGGCCATGCAGGTCGCGCATCGCAGTCACGTCATCGACATGCTCGATGGCGCCGAGATTCGCCGCCTCGTCGCGCTCGAGCGACCGCACCTGATCGTGCCGGAGATCGAGGCGATCCACACGCCAACCCTGGTCGAACTCGAAAGCGAGGGCGTTAGCGTGGTGCCGACCGCTCGTGCCGCCTGGCTGACGATGAACCGCGAAGGCATCCGCCGGCTTGCCGCCGAGGAACTGGGCCTGCCGACGTCGCCGTATCGGTTCGTCGACAGCGCCACCGAGTACCAGGCTGCCGTCGCCGAGCTCGGCTTTCCGTTCGTGATCAAGCCGGTCATGAGTTCATCGGGCAAGGGCCAGTCGATCGTGCGTGATGCCAGCGCCGTCGATGCCGCATGGGATTACGCGCAGTCGGGCGGGCGTGCCGGCAAGGGGCGCTGCATCGTCGAAGGATTCGTCGATTTCGATTACGAGATCACACTGTTGACCGTACGCCATGCCTGCGGCACGTGTTTCTGTGCACCGATCGGTCATTTCCAGCTTGCCGGCGACTACCGCGAATCGTGGCAGCCGCAGCCGATGCCGACAGCCGCGCTCGGCGAGGCCGAACGCCAGGCGCGTGCGATCACCGATGCGCTCGGCGGCTACGGTCTGTTCGGCGTCGAGTTTTTCGTCAAGGGCGATGCGGTGGTTTTTTCCGAGGTCAGTCCGCGACCGCACGACACCGGCCTGGTCACACTGATCTCGCAGGACCTGTCCGAATTCGCGCTGCATGCGCGCGCGATCCTCGGTCTGCCAATCCCGTCGATCCGTGCGCTCGGTGCGTCGGCGTCGTGCGCGGTGCTTGCCGAAGGCCATGGCACGCGCATCGCCTATCATGGCGTCGCCGATGCCCTTGCCCATGCCGACACGATGCTGCGCATTTTCGGCAAGCCCGAGGTGCAGGGACAGCGGCGCATGGCAGTGACGCTGGCACGCGCGGAATCGATCGAATCGGCGCGCCGCATCGCACGCGATGCGGCAGCCTGCCTGCGCATCGAGGTCGTTACTTGCGACTGACGGTGAACCGTATTGCGGGGAACGCGCGCGCTCAGTCCGTCGACGCTGCGCGCTCATGCAGATGCCAACCGCCGTCGCCGAGCACTTCGAGCGGCGTGAAGCGCGCCTTGTATGCCATTTTCGCGTGTTCGTTGATCCAGTAGCCGAGGTAGACGTGCTCCAGTGACCACGAGCGCGCGAGCTCGATCTGGCTGAGGATCGCGAACGTACCCGGGCTGCGTGCCGTCTCGGCCGGGTCGAAGAACGTGTAGACGGCCGACAGCGCGTCGCTGCAGACGTCGGTCACGGCCACGGCGACAAGGCGCTCGGCGGCACGAAACTCGATGAACGTGGTGCGGCTCCAGCCGGTGAACAGGAATCGCTCGAAATCCTCGGCAGGCGCATCGTCCATTCCGCCGTCGGCGTGTCGTGTCTTCAGGTAGGTCTGGTAAAGGGCGAAACGTTCGTCGCTGTAACCGGCGGTGGTGACGCGGACATCGAGATCGGCATTGCGCGCGAGGCAACGGCGCATCGAGCGGTCGGGACGGAATGCGTGCACCGGCACGCGGCAGGCGACGCAGGCGCGACAGCTCGCGCAATGTGGGCGATATACCTGGCCGCCGGCACGCCGGTAGCCGCGCGCCAGCGCCACCTCGTAGAGCTGGGCGAGTTGCGCGGCTTCCGGATCGATGACGAGGTTCTGCGCGTGGCGGTCGTTAAAGTAGCCGCAGGCATGTGGCAGGGTCTGAAACAGGCGGACGTTATCGGCGCGCATGCTCCGCATTGTGCCTCAGAGCCGCGGACTGGCGCGCTCAGGAAGCCACATAGGCACTCGCGATCAACAGGATGACGCCGCCGATCAGCGCAAGCAGGATCATGCGCAGGCGCATCGACTGCGTCTTGTGCCGGGTCGGATCGTTCGGCGTGCCTGCAGCCGCGAGTTCATCGGCGAAACGCGTCGACGGCTCGAGACCGGCGTCGCGCAGGATCTGGCGCGCGCGGGTCTGGTCGGCCGCCGCAAGCACCCAGACCTGTTGCCAGGAGTCAACCGATCCACGCTCGGAATAGCTGAATCGCTTCCATTTGCCGCCCTGCCAGTCCTGACGGTTGCGGATCGTGGTGGCGACGCCACCCTCGCTGAGAAGGGCAACCACGCGCTCGACGTTCTCGTGCCTCGGCGATGTGTAGATCTGGCGCATCGAAACATTCCTCAGTGGCGTTCGTCGACGACCCGGATGAGTCCTTCCTGCGCGGTCGATGCGATCAGTCGACCGTCACGCGAGTAGATCATGCCGCGGGCCAGGCCGCGCGCGTCCTGTGCGCTCGGACTGTCGCACGAGTAGAGCAGCCAGTCGTCGGTCCGGAACGGCCTGTGGAACCACATCGCATGGTCGAGGCTGGCCATGCGCACGTTCGGCTGCAGGTACGAAATCGCGTGCGGAAAGGTGGTCGTTCCGATCAGGTGGAAATCCGATGCGTAGGCGAGCAGCGAACGGTGCAGCACGTCGTTGTCGGGCGCCGCCGATACCAGCCTGAACCATACGTTCTGCGTCGGCGGCTGCTTGATCGGGTGCAATTCGTTGCGCGGATGCACGTGGCGGAACTCGAACGGGCCTTCGCTGCTGAGCCAGCGCCGGCGCATCGCCGGAATCTTGTCGAGATCTTCCGGTGGCACGATCTTGTATGGCGGCAGGTCTTCCGGCATCGGCACCAGCGGCATCGGCAACTGATGCTGCGCGCCGGTCTCGGGTACGTGGAACGAGGCGGTCATGTTGAAGATCGCCTGGCCATGCTGGATCGCGACTACGCGCCGTGCGGAAAAGCTCTGGCCGTCGCGGGTGCGCTCGACGTTGTAGACGATCGGCGCATCGATGTCGCCGGCGCGCAGGAAATAGGCGTGCAGCGAATGCGCATTGCGCGTGTCGTCTACGGTCTGTTGCGCTGCCGACAATGCCTGCCCGAGCACCTGTCCGCCAAACACGTAACGCGTGCCGATGTCGCGGCTCTGACCGCGGAACAGGTTGTCTTCAATGCGTTCAAGTTGCAGCAACGCAATCAGTTCGGCAACGATCGATGCGGACATGGAATTTTCGGTAGCGTGGCGCGACAGTATACCGAGGCGCTTAGCGCGAACCGTCTGCAGTCGGCTCGGCCGGCACCGCCGATGCCGGCTCCATGCGCTGCAGTCCACTTCCTGCCACGACCTGTTGCCACGGGAATCGCGGCCCCGGGTCGAGCCGGCGGCGCAGGGAAACGGCTGCGTCGTCGCTGGCCGGCTCGCGCCGCTGGTCGAGCGCGTCGTGACCGGCGATCCAGCGCAGGCCTGGCAGGTCGTCGCGCAACTGGCGCAGCAACGCGATCAGCACGTCGATCTGTGTGCGCGTGTAGGGCTCGGCGAACTGCTGGTGGCGTGAATCGGTCCAGTTCGGGTAGCGGCCGAGATTGACCAGTTCAATGCCGATGGAGCGCGCGTTGAATGTGAACGTGTGGTGGGCGACGCGGTCATCGGCGACGAAGCGGAACAGCGCACCGTCGCGATCAATGTAGTAGTGGCCGCTGTTGCCGGTCTGCGAGTCCGTGTGCTGGATGCGCTCGCCGTACTGGCGTGCCATCGCCATGTCAGGCAGTTCCGTGCAGTGGATGACGACAAGATCGATCGCCGTGATCGCGCGTTCGCCGAGCCGGCTCTCGTAGGGCAGGGGCCAATCCTGGATTGCGAGTTCGCTCATGCGCGCAGTTTCGCATGTCCGTCGGCGTCGGGCCTTCGCTCGCGGGTGCTAGCATCGCGGGTTTGGCAGGCCGGCAGACAGCATGAAGGGCACCATCGTACTTTCCCATGGACTCGAAAGCGGTCCCGAGGCGACCAAGGTCAGTGCGCTGGCGAGGGTCGCTGGCGAACTCGGCTGGCACAGCATCCGTCCAGACTATCGCGACCTCGATGCGACGCGCAGCCTGCAGGCGATCGATGCGCGCACGCAACGCGCGCTCGATGCCGCACCGGCAGAGGGAAGGGTGATTTTCGCCGGTTCGAGCATGGGCGCCTTCATCTCGGGATTCGCTTCGATGCGGCGAGCGTGCGAGGCGCTGTTCCTGATGGCCCTGCCGGTCGGCATTCCCGACTACCCGAAGACCTACGAGGCTGCGCACGTGCCGACCGTGCTCGTGCACGGCTGGCGCGACGATCTCTGCCTCGTCGAGGACGCGATCGCGTTCGCACGTGCACGCGGCGATACCCTGCACCTGGTCGATGACGATCATCGGCTCGGCGCGCATGTCGACTACTGCGCCGAGGCGTTCCGCCAGTTGCTGCTGCGTGTGGGTGGCTGATGCGTCGATTCTTTGCGACATGCCCGAAAGGCCTCGAATACCTGCTGCGCGACGAGCTCGTTGCGATCGGTGCCGGCGACGTGCGCGAAGCGCTGGCAGGTGTCCATTTCAGCGGCGAGCTCGACGTCGCCTATCGCGCCTGCCTGTGGTCGCGCCTGGCCAGCCGTGTGCTGATGCGCCTCGCCGAGTTTCCGGCGGCCGATGAGCAGGCTCTCTACGATGGCGTGCAGGCGATCGACTGGACCCGGCATCTCAACGAGAACGACACGCTGGCGGTTGATGCGGTCAGCAACCAGAGCCAGCTTCACCACACGCGTTACCTGTCGCAACGGATCAAGGACGCGGTCGTCGACCAGTTTCGTGATCGCGACGGCCATCGCCCCGGCGTCGACCTCGAGCAACCGTCGATCCGCATCAACCTGCGCCTGTATCGCGACGTTGCCACGCTGTCGCTCGATCTGTCGGGTTCGCCGCTGCATCGCCGCGGCTATCGCGTCGGTCAGGGCGAGGCACCGCTCAAGGAGAACCTTGCCTGCGCGATGCTGATCCGCGCCGGCTGGCCGGCGATCCATGCTGCGGGAGGCGCCGTGGTCGATCCCATGTGCGGTTCGGGAACCTTGCTGATCGAAGCGGCGCTGATCGCGGCCGACGTCGCGCCGGGTCTGCGCCGAGACTACTTCGGTTTTCTCGGCTGGGCCGATCACGATGCGTCGATCTGGACCAGCCTGCTCGACGAGGCGCGTGCGCGAGCCGAGGTCGGCCTGCGCGCGCTGCAGCCGGTGTTCTTCGGCTTCGACGAGGACGCCGCCGTGCTGGCCGAGGCGAAGCGCAACGCGCAGCGCGCAGAAGTGATCGGATTCGTGCGCCTGGAACGCCAGTCGATCGAACATTTGCAGAAACCGGTCGGACTCGGCGCGGCGGGCCTGGTGATCTGCAATCCGCCGTATGGCGAGCGCATCGGCCAGCAAGACGCGCTGGTGCCAACTTACCGCGCCATCGGTGCGCGTGCGCGCAGCGAGTTCGACGGCTGGCGCGTCGCCGTGATCACGTCGGATGAAGGTCTCGGTCGTGCGATCGGCCTGCGCGCCCACAAGACCTACGCGCTGTACAACGGCGCACTCGAGTGCCGTTTGCTGCTGTTCGACGTTGGCGGCGATGCGGCGCCGCGCCAGGTCATCGAGAAACCGCTGTCGCCTGGCAGCGAAGCGGTCGCCAATCGCATCCGCAAGAATGCACGCCACCTGCGCAAGCGGCTCGATCGCGAGGGCGTCACGTGCTGGCGCGCCTACGACGCCGATCTGCCGGAGTATTCGGCAGCCGTGGATGTCTATCTCGGAACGCGTGAGGGGTATCCCGGGGCAAGCGCGCACCTGTCGTTGCACGTGCAGGAATACGCGCCGCCCAAGGAGATTCCCGAACAGGTCGCGCGTACCCGCATTGCTGAACTCGTGCATGCCGCCAGTGTTGCGCTCGAGGTGCCTCGCGAACGCATCGCGCTGAAGACACGCTACAAGGCAAAAGGGGGTGGCAAGTACGGGCAACTCGACCAGCGGCGCGATTTTCTCGTCGTCGAGGAAGGCGGGCTGCGCTTTCGCGTCAATCTGTTCGACTATCTCGATACCGGCCTGTTCCTCGATCACCGGCCGGCGCGAGCCTGGTTGCGCGACAACGCGCGCGGCACACGCTTCCTCAACCTGTTCTGCTACACCGCCAGCGCCAGTGTCTACGCTGCAGCCGGCGGCGCGCGCACGACAACGAGTGTCGATCTGTCGGCCACCTATCTCGAATGGGCGGCGCGCAATCTCGAGCTCAACGGGTTCTCCGGCAATGCACATGCCCTGATCCAGGCGGATTGCCTGCAATGGTTGCGCCACGAGCGCGGCGAATTCGACCTCATCTTTGTCGATCCGCCGACGTTCTCGAACTCCAAGCGCGCCGAGGATTTCGACGTGCAGAAGGAGCACGTGGCGCTGCTCGACCTGTGCGCCGGGCGACTCGCATTTGGCGGACGAATCGTGTTCTCGAACAACTTCAGGCGTTTCCGCCTCGATCCGGCCATCCACGAGCGATTCAACGTACGCGATATCAGCGCAGCGACAATCCCTTTCGACTTCACGAGAAACTCACGAATCCACCAGTGTTTCGAGTTGTCGCCGCGCTGAAGAAGGCGGTGGATTTCAGTTGCGATTCAGCGTCCTGATCCCACCATCGCGCTTGTTCCCTGGAGGATCACGTCATGCGCATTCCGGTGCCTCAGCATTCCCGCAAAGCGGTTGTCGCCATCATCGCCATCATCGCTATCGCACTCGCGCCCAGCGCGTTCGCGCGTGGCCATGTCGGCGTCAGCATCGGTTTCTCGGGCCCGGGCTACAGCATCGGCTATTCCGACTACGGTCGCGGGCACGGCGGCTGGAGTGGCGCCGCATGGGGTGGGCACGGCTATGGTTATGGTTATGGTGGGGGCTATGGCGGCGGCTATTACAGCCCCGTGCGCTACGCACCCGCCTATTCGTATCCGATCGTCGATCGCGGCTACTACTACGATTACCCGCGCCATTCGCGGGTGCACTATCGTGAGCGCCCTGTGGTCCGTCGCGTCGTCCATCGCGAAGTGCGCTACTACGACGATCAGCGTCGTGACAGTCGCCATGATGGCTATCGCACTGACGCCTATCGCAACGACCGTGACTACCAGCGGCGCGACGAATCCTATGGTCGCGCCAGCTACTACGATCGGGGCTACTGATACGCCCAGGATCATGCTTCATCGCGTTTGCGCCGGCGCCAGCATTCCCCTTCCGCTGCCGTCGGCCAACCTGGACCCCGCCGCGATTTCCCCTGATCGCTGCGGGGTCGTCTTTTTTCCGCGATTGAATGATGGCCTCACATCCCCTTTGCATCGGCGCGGCGATGCTGCGGTATGATCCGGCGCTGTGCGGAATGCGGAAGCCTGTATGCCCTATACAACCCGGCGGCTGAGGGAACCGGTCGCCAAGGGAGACGCGCCGGTCAAGTGGACGTTCTTCCGGCAATGGCTGAAGAATCCGATTGGCATCGCCGCGCTGTCACCATCGAGCAGGCGTCTCGCGCGCGAGATGGTCGCGCAGCTTGCGCCGGAGTCGCGCAAGGTGATCGAGCTCGGCGGCGGTACCGGTGTCTTCACCGACGCGCTGCTCGAGCGAGGGGTCGTTCCAGCGGAACTGCTCGTCGTCGAGTTGAACGAGGCGCTGCATTCCCTTTTGCAGCAGCGATTCCCCGGTGTGCACGTGTGCCGCGGCGACGCGCGCGAACTCGAATCGATTGCGCGCGAGTGCGGGTTCGCCGATGGCGCCCCGATCGATGCCGTTCTCAGTGGCCTCGGCCTGTTGTCGATGTCTCGTTCGACCCAACGCGAGATCCTGCGCGCGGCATTTGCCCTGCTCTCGCCAAATGGACGCTTCATCCAGTTCACCTACGGACCGGCGAGCCCGGTATCGCGCGAGGTGCTCGAGGAACTCGGACTCACCGCACGCCGCGGCGGAGTGGCCTGGCGCAATGTGCCGCCAGCAGCGGTCTATGTGTTCACCCGCGCACGCTCTCGTGGCGTCAAGGCCTTGCGCTCATTGCGCGGTGTCTGATAGGTCCGCAGCCGCGCATCGCGCGATGCGATTGGATCGCTTCGTTGATTCGATTGCTTTAGCTGTGCGCCACTCGACTTGACCCGTGGGCCGGATCGTCGGGTGAGCATGCCTGTAGGCTTGTGCGGTCAACAGCAGATGCCGGACCGTATGAGCTCCAGTGTGTTGCGGTCGGCAGCATCGGGTTGCAACTTCGGTCGCGACCACTGGCCAATCGAACGTGCGACATCGCGGTAACCGACATGTCCAACCGGGAAGCAAATCCATGATGTCGCGCTGGCAATGGCTGATGACCCTGTTCGCGCGCAAGCTCTGGTTGCGGGTCAGTGTGATGGCAGTGGTCGGCGTCGCCACCGCGGCGGCAGGCATTGTGCTGGCGCCCTACGTCCCCAAGGCATGGACACTGAAAATCGGTGTGCAGGCAATCGACGGCATCCTCAACGTGCTCGCTTCCAGCATGCTCGCGGTGACGGTGTTTTCGGTCAGCACGATGGTTGCCGCCTATGGTGCGGCAAGCAGCAACGTGACTCCGCGCGCGACGCGCCTGTTGATGCAGGACAACACCAGCAAGAACGTGCTCGGCACATTCATCGGCTCTTTCCTGTTCAGTCTGGTCGGCATCATTGCGCTGAGCACGGGCCTGTATGGCGATCAGGGACGGGCGATCCTGCTCGTGGTCACGATCCTGGTGATCGTGTTGATTGCGGTGACGATCCTGCGCTGGATCGATTATCTGGCCGGCTTCGGACAGCTCGGCGAGACGATCCGGACGGTTGAGGAAGCGACGTGGAAAGCAATGAAGACGCGCCTCACGCATCCCTATCTCATGGGCCGGCCAATGCTCGGCAAGGCCCCCGATGGCGCGAGGCCGGTGTTCGCCGGGTCGATCGGGTATGTACAGCACATCGATATGGTGGCAATCGAGGAATGCGCGAAAACATCCGCCTGCGAAGTCTTCGTGATGGCGCTGCCCGGCGCCTTCGCCGATCCATCGCGCCCGGTGGCGATGCTCGCCGGTACTGAAAATGCGAAAGCAGCCAAGGCCGTCGAGGAGGCATTCACGATCGGCGACGAGCGGACCTTTGATCAGGATCCGCGCTTCGGTCTGTGCGTACTGGCTGAAATCGCGTCACGCGCGCTGTCGCCGGCGATCAATGATCCGGCCACCGCGATCGACGTGATTGGCCGCGGCGTCCGCCTGCTGGCGCAGTGGGCGCGCTTCGACCGATCCGACGTCGACGAGGCGGTGGAATGTCCACACGTGCATGTGCCGGGGATTGACGTCGGCGACATGCTCGACGACATCTTTGCCCCGATCGAACGTGACGGCGCGACCATGGTCGAGATTCATCTGCGACTGCAGAAGTCGTTCGCGGCACTGCTGGCGACGGATCGCGATGCGTTCGCTGAGCCGGCGAGCCGGCATTCGGCGATCGCGCTGAAGCGGGCCGAGAACGCGCTGACGCTCGACGATGAGCGGCGCTGCGTACGCGCGGCGGCCGCCACCGTCAGCCAAGTGGACAGGCCCGCGAATCTCGCGTGATGACAAGCGGGAGCCGCGGGGTGTCAGGACCGGATTCCTGCACATTGTGCTCGACTGCCACGTTCGTCCGGTCGCCGCACATTGGCTCAACGGTGCTGATCGACCAGGATTGGATTGCCATCAGGGTCGGCGATGACAAAGCTGGCCGGACCGGACGTGCCCTCGTCGGCTTCGCTGAGCAACTGCACGCCTTGCGACGTGAGCGCGCGCTGCAACTCGCGCACGTCGGTGAACGGATCGACCGTTTCCGCATTGCTGTTCCAGCCCGGATTGAAGGTCAGCATATTCCTCTCGAACATGCCTTCGAACAGGCCGATCAGGTGGTCGCCGTTCTTGAGGATCAACCACTTCTGCGCGATGTTGCCGCCGAACTCGAGGAAGCCCAGCTTTTCGTAGAAGCGTTTCGACGCCTCGATGTCCTTGACGGTCAGGCTGATGGAAAATGCGCCAAGTTGCATGGGGTTCTCCGGGTAGGGGGAGGCGGCTTGCGGTCGCTGCACGGGCAGCGCCATGCCGAGTTCAATCAAGGCATGCGCGATTCGGCGAGCGCGATGGCGTCGATGTCCGCCCTCAGCTTGCGACGTCGACTCAGCACGCCTGCCGATACGAGCGCAATGACGAGGCCGACCGGCAACGGCTCGATGAACGTGATCGCTGCGCGGGCCATCGGCTCGCGATACAGGTCGGCGAACGCGTCGAGTTCCCTGCGCGTCTCTGCAATGGACTCTTCGCTGGCGCCGACGGCACGTGCCTTCTCGACGATGTGGGCCTGATAGTCGGCCATGAAGTCGGGTGCATAGCGCGTGTACAGAAGTTGCCATGCAAGGACGTAGACGAGCGACGCCACGACCACGATCAGACTGCCGGCGGTCAATGCGCGCGCAAACCCGATTGCGCCACCCGCGCGCGAGTCACGATACGAGCGCACACCGAAATAGACGAGCAGGAACGCCAGCACCATCGAGGTGTAGCCGATGAGCTCGGCGCGGTCGAAACCGATGCGCTCATGCAAGGTCAGCGTGATCACCAGCATCGCCGCCAGGACGGCGCCGGCGATCAGTCCGAATACGAGAACGGTTTGCTTCATGCCAGGCCTCGGTACGTTTTGGGGTGGCCCAGCATCGTCATCAGCGGCCTGAAACGCGTCACCCGAAAGCATGATTTCGAGTGCAAGTTCCGCATTTCATGCTTTCAGGCGATGAGCCCGTGCTGCTTCGCGAGCTGCACGGCCTGCGTGCGACGTTTCGCCGAAAGCTTGTCGAATACTCGTGCGGCGTGGGTCTTGACCGTGTTTTCGCTGACGAACAGGCGCGCGGCGATTTCACGGTTGCTGAGTCCGTCGGCCATCGCTTCGAGGATTTCGAGCTCACGTGGTGTGATGCCGAGTGCTTGCTGGCGCGCCGCATCGCACTCGAAATGCTGTGCGTGTGCACGGCGCATCCCGTCTTCGACGGCCATGCCGGTGTCGCCCGCGACCGTCGACTGTGGCGGTACCTTGAGCCTCATTCCGAGCCAGATACCGAGAGCGGCAAACACGGCAGCGACGATGCCGGCGTAGATTTCCAGCGAGTGCCCGACGACCAGAAAGCGGTACTCGACAAGCTTCAGTGCGGCAATCAGTGTGCCGCCGAGCAATCCGTAGACAATGACGGTCTTGTGCACGCGTGGCTTGCCCGGGTCGGTCTCGAAGTCCGGCGATCGGTCACCGGACAGTGGGGTACTCGCGCCAAGTATGCGCAGGCCATCCGATCGCGACAAGGCGGGTCGACTACTGCGCCGCCTCGCGCTTCAGCGCGTCGGCCAGATCACGGCCGAGCCAGGCGTTGATGACGCGACGGAGCAGGTAGATCAACGGGATCAGGGCGATTGCGGCGAGAACCTTGTAGACGTAGTTCACCGATCCGACCGCCAGCCACAATCCGGTCGCCCATTGCTGCGGGCCGATCACGAAGGCGATGTAGAGCACGACGAAGCTGTCGATGAATTGCGAGACGAAGGTCGACACGGTGGCGCGCAGCCAGATGTGCCGCTCGCCGGTGCGCTGGCGGATCGAGTGAAAAACGCGCACGTCGACCAGTTGGCCGATCAGGAATGCGGTGATCGATCCCGCGATCGTCCACATGCCCTGGCCGAATACGTAGGCGAACGCGGCCTGCAGGTCGGGAACGCCGCTGGCCTGTGCCGCGCCAACCCACCACGCGGCCGGCGCGAGCGCGATCGCCGCATAGGCGAACAGGAACGCATAGGTGATCAGCGCGACCACGAACCACGACAGGAAACGCACACCGCGTCGCCCGTAGAACTCGTTGATGACGTCGGTCATGACGAACACGATCGGCCACAGCAAGGTGCCAGCGGTGAAGTTGAGCGAGCCGCTCTGGCCGAACAGGTTCCATTCGAATGGCGCGACGCCGAGCGTGTCTTCGAGGGCGAAGATCTTGACGCCGATGAACTCGGCGATGATCGCGTTGGCGATGAAGAAACCGGCAAGGATGACGAACATGCGCTGCGCGCGCGGCGCGCTCGACGCCGCGGCGGGCATGTCGACGCTGCTCATTCGTTGTCGCGCCCGCGCCGCTCGCTGCGCAGCTCGTCGAGTTCCTGTTGCATCGCATCGATCCGCGCTTCGAGTTGCTCGACACGCTCGGCAAGGCCGCCGCGCGAAGCTGCCGACGGCTCGCGGCTCGGCTGCGCCTGGCCCGGATCGACCGCTCCGCACAGCAGGTGCATGTAGCGATCCTCGCGCTGTCCGGATGCGCGCGGCAGGCGCACGACGAACGGTGGCGTGACTACGGCGAGGCGATCGAGTACGCCTCGTACTTCATCGAGATCGGCGAAACCGGCAAGGCGCTCGGTGCGCACGAACAGTTCGTTGAGTGTTTGCGCGCCACGCAACAGCAGCACGCCGAGCAGCGCGCGCTGGCGCGAGGTGACGTCGTAGCCGGCATCGAAGCGATGCGCGTAGCGCGATGCACGCGCAGCGAGGCTGCCGGTGACCAGGCCCTTGCCTTCGAGTTGGCGCAGCGCATGGCCGACCTCGCCGGGTTCGAGCTCCATCATCGGATCGCGATTGGATTTCTGGTTGCACGCGGAAACGACCGCATTGAGGGTCAGCGGGTACGCGTCGGGCGTGGTCGCCTGCTTTTCGATCAGGCTGCCGAGGATGCGCGCCTCGATAGCATCGAGCTGGATCGGCAGTGCGACGGCAACCTCGGTTTCGCTTGGCGTGTTTTCGCTTTGGGACACAGGTGAGTTCCGCAGGGGGCTGGCGAGAAGGCCGACGCACGCAGCGTCGGCCATGGCAGCGAGTTTCTCAGCGTACCCGATATTTCTCGAACCACGCGATCGTGTGCAGCACCTGCGCGATCATGTTGCTCGGCCGCTCGTTGAGCGAATGGGAGGCCCCCGGAATGCGCACCATCGCGGTATCGATCTTGCGCAGCTTCAGCGCCTGGTAGAACTGTTCGGCTTCGGAGGCCGGCGTACGGTGGTCGTCATCGCCGACCAGCATCATGGTTGGCGTCTTGACCTTGCCGACGTGATGGATCGGCGAGCGCTCGATGTAGTTCTGCAGGTTGTCCCACGGCAGGCCCGGGAACCAGTACCGCGAGAACAGCGTGTAGAAATCCGAGGTCAGCACGAAGCTGTACCAGTTGATCACCGGCTTGGCCGATACCGCGGCGCGGAAACGGTCAGTGTGACCGACGATCCAGGCCGTCAGCACGCCACCACCACTGCCGCCGGTCACGAACAGGTTGCGCTCGTCGATCGAACCGCGTGCGATCACCGCGTCGACCACGCTCATGAGGTCGTCGTAATCCTGGCTCGGATACGCGTTCTGGATCAGGTTGGCGAACTCGCTGCCATAGCTGGTACTGCCGCGCGGGTTGGCGTAGACGACCACATACCCCTGCGCTGCGTAGAGCTGGATCTCGGGCGCGAAATGCGGCCCGTACGCAGCGAACGGACCACCGTGGATTTCGAGCAGCAGCGGATACTTCCTGCTGGCGTCGAAGTTCGGCGGCGTCACTATCCAGGCGTCGATCGGCCGCGCATCGGCCGACGACGGCACGCTGATGCGTTCGACCTTGCCGAGCGTACGGTGTTCGAGCAGGTTGGCATCGAGATCGGTCAGCACGCGCGTCTTGCCGCGGCGCTCGATCACGGCGACGTCGGCGGGTTTGTATTCGCTGCCGTGCGTGTAGGCGACCCTACCTGCGGCAGTCGACATCGATCCGCCCGTGTACGGACGTCCCATCGCGGTACCGCCGAGATCGCTCGCGAGGACGTCGATGTTGCCGCCGTTTGCCGACACCCATGCGATTGCGGTACGGCCGTTGTCGTCGTAGCTGAAGGTGAGGCCGCGATCGCCGTCCCACTGCACGGTGTCGATGTTGCGGTCAAGTCCGGCAGTCAGCACGCGCGCGTTGCCGCCGTCGATGTCGCCGACATGGATGCGCGCCGATTCGTACGGTCGGCTGTTGTCGTCGAAGCCGAGCCAGGCAAGCTGCTTGCCGTCGGGCGAAATCGCCGGATCGCTGTCGGGCCCGCTGCGCTCGGTCAGGCGCGTCAGTGCCGCGCTGTCGAGATCGACGCGATAGAGATCGGTTTCGAGCGGGGAGTATTCCCAGTCTTCGCGAAGATTGGCCGCGACGATCAGTGCCTTGCCGTCACGCGTCCACTGCGGCGTGCCATTGAAATTGTTGTTGCCCTGGGTGATCTGTCGCGCGGCGCCGCCATCGGCGGCGACCACGAACACATGCGTGTAGCCCGGGTCGACGTAGCCGCCGCCATCCATGCGGTAGATCACGCGATCAATGACCTTCGGCGCCGGCGCCCATTCCGCGCCTTTCGGCGCCGTCGGCATCGACGCCAGCGGCTTGTCGATGGCCGCAACGCGCATGCGGAATGCGAGCCAGCGGCCATCGGGCGACCAGCTGAGGCCCTGCGGTGATTGCGTCAGCTCGCTGATGCGCGCGCTCTGGCCGGAATCCATCCAGCGCATGTGGATCTGCGACGAGCCGTCGACGCTGGCGACATAGGCAAGCCGCTTGCCATCCGGCGACCATGTGGCGGCACGTCCGTTCGGCGTCAACGGCCGATGGTTGCGGCCATCGGCATCGACGATCCACAAGCCACTGCGCTTGCGGTCCTTCATGACATCGAAGGCGTAGCGTTCGTAGGCGATCTGGCGCCCGTCCGGCGAAATCTGTGGATTGTCGGCCCACTGCATGCCGAACACGTCCATCGGTTCCAGTATCGGTTTTGCGGCGTATGCCGACGTCACTGACGAAACAGCGAAGAGCGCGGCGATGGCACTGACGCGACCATGCATGGACTTCCCCCCATTTGGCAGATCGGCAAGTCTGCAGCGGATCGGCAGGCGAAGCCAGTGG